>JADKCZ010000001.1:940911-1254548 GCA_016718565.1 Anaeromyxobacter sp.
CATCGAGGTCGACAACCGCCGCTTCGACCCGGCGGCCATCCTGGCCGCCGCGCCCAGCGTGGCGGTGGGGGTCGGCCTCGCCCTGCGCCGCCCCGGGGACAAGTGACCATGGTCCGGATCAACCTCCTCCCAGTCCGGGTCTCGAAGAAGAAGGAAGCGGGCAAGCAGCAGCTCGCCATCTTCGCCGTCCTGCTGGTGGCCGGCCTGGCCGGTAACTTCATCTGGCAGGCCAGCCGCTCCAGCGACCTCAAGGTGCGCCAGCAGAAGCTGGCCCGCACCAAGGAGGACATCGCCCAGCTGGAGCGCATCATCGGCGAGGTCCGCAACATCAAGGAGCAGCAGAAGGCCCTGCAGCAGAAGCTGGACGTGCTGGACCGGCTCAAGGCCGGCCGCAGCGGCCCGGTGCGGGTGCTCGACGAGGTGGCCACCATCACCCCGCGCCAGCTCTGGCTCGCCAAGATGATCGAGAAGGGCGGGGCGGTGACCTTCTCCGGCTCGGCCCTCTCCATCGACGACGTCTCGGCCTTCATGACGGCCCTCAAGACCTCCAGGTACTTCAGCCAGGTGGAGCTCAAGAAGACCACCGCGGTGACCCCCACCGCGGCGGCCGCCGCCGGGGGCGGCGGCGACAAGCTGGTCAACTTCGAGATCAACGCGACGGTGCAGTACGCGCCCGGGGTCGCCCCGGAGGCCGCGGCCGGGGCCGCGGCGCCGAAGGGCAAGGGGTAGCGCCATGGAGAAGCTCATCGAGCGGATCGCCAAGGCGCCCCTCGGGGCCAAGGTCGGCGTGGTGGCCGGCGTGCTGGTGGCCCTGACGGCCCTCAACTACTTCGTGGTGGCCATCCCGTGGGGCGACTCGATCTCCGCCATGGAGGCCAAGGTCAAGAAGGTCCAGAAGGAGCAGGAGCAGCTGGATCGCGACTTCATCGAGAAGACCGCCATCGCCAACGACCTCAACCGCTTCCGCAAGGAGAAGGAGCTGCTGGAGCAGCGGCTGGAGGAGGCGCTGGCCGAGCTGCCCGAGCAGAAGAACATCGACGAGCTGCTGCAGCTCTTCCAGGACCGGGCCCAGAAGGCCGGCCTGGAGATCAACACCATCGAGCCGCAGGCCGAGAAGTCCGAGGGCTTCTTCGCCCGCATCCCCATCCCCATGACCGTGACCGGCAGCTTCCACGAGATCGCCACCTTCTTCGACGCGCTGGGGCGGCTGCGCCGCATCGTCAACGTGAGCGAGATCTCGCTGGACGCGCCCAAGGACGTGAAGGGCAAGGTGGTGGTGAGCGCCAAGTTCCTGCTGACCACCTTCATGTTCGTGGAGCCCAAGGCCGCCCCGGCGGGCAAGCCGGTCAAGAAGGGAGGGGCCAAGTGACCGCCCCCCGCCTCCCGCTGGCGCTGCTCCTGGCCGCGCTGGCCGCGCTGGCCGCCTGCGGCGACAAGCCCAGGCCGGCCGCCCCGGCCGCCCGCGCCCCGGCCGCCCCGGCCGCCCAGGCCGCCCCGGCGGCCGCCACCGCCGCCGCCGGCCAGGCCGCCGAGGCCGAGTGGTCCTACTCCTCGGTGGGCAAGCGCGACCCGTTCCGCAGCTTCCTGGCCGAGGCCCGCGGCGCCGGCAGCGCGCTGGCCACCCGCTGCGCCACCCCGCTCGGCCGCTACGAGCTGGAGCAGCTCAAGCTGGTGGCCGTCATCACCGGCCTGGAGGACCCCATCGCCATGGTCCAGGCCCCCTCCGGCGTCGGCTACTCGGTGCGCCGCGGCGCCTGCATCGGCAAGAACGGCGGCACGGTGTCCGCCGTCCGCACCGGCGAGATCGTGGTGGCCGAGTGGGCCATCCGCGCCGACGGCACCCGCGATCGCACCCAGACCGTCCTCGGTCTCCCCAAGCGGGAGCCGCTCAACCTCGAGGAGCAGCCATGACCAACCACCTCCAGCGCCTCGCCGGCCTCACGCTCGCCGGCGCCCTCGCGATGGCCCCGCCGGCGCGCGCCGCCGACCAGAACGCCATCCAGGGAATCGACGTGACGGAGCGGGAGGGGGCGGTCGAGCTCGCCATCCGCGGCACCCGCCCGCCCTCCTACACCGTCTTCAAGCTCCAGGACCCGCCGCGGCTGGTGGTGGACCTGGCCGGCGCCGACGTCTCCCGGGTGGGCGCGCCCATCGAGGTGGGCAAGGGCGGCGTCCTGGGGGTCTCGACGGCCCAGTACAAGGACGAGCGCAGCGCGGTGGGCCGGGTCATCGTGGCCCTCGACGGCGCCCGCCGCTACGAGGTGGCGCCGCGCGGCGACGCCGTGGTGGTCCGCGTGCTCGCCGCCGACGCGCCCGCCGAGGCCAGCGCCCCGGTGCCCGGCGTGATGCGGCTGGCCGAGACCGCCCTGACCCCGGCGCTGGCCGCCGAGGCCGACGCGGCCGACCCCGACCGCGACCCCGACCCCGACCGCGACCCCGACCCCGACCCCGACCCCGACCGCTGCCGTCCCCACCGACAACGTGGTGGCCCGGCGCACCGACGAGGCGCCGGTCAAGAAGGCGGCCCTGGCGGTCACCGGCGTGAAGTCGCAGAGGCGGGGGCTGCTGGTCTCCACCGACGGCGACGTCGGCACCATCGAGATCCTGGAGCTCACCAACCCGCCCCGGCTGGCGCTCGACCTGATGGGCGTGGCCAAGGCCCCGCGCGGCGCCGTCAAGCTGGACGGCGCCTTCGCCCAGGCCCGCTTCGGCCGGGACACCGGCAAGGTCCGGGTGGTGCTCGACGTGGCCGGCGCGCTGCCCGACTACCAGGTGAAGCGCGTGGCCGGCGGCATCGCCGTGACCACCCGCGCCGCCGCGCCGGTGAAGGCCACCGCGACGGCGACCGCCGCCGTGAAGCCGGTGGCGACCCCCGTCCTGGCGGCGGCGCGGACACCGACCCCGACCCCGACCCCGACCGCGACCCCGACCGCGACCGCGACCGCGACCGCACCCGCCCGCCCGGCCCTGGCCCAGATCACCGACCTCACCTTCAGCCACGCCGGCGGCGCCTCGCGCATCGAGCTCACCGGCAAGGCCCGCACCACCATCACCCGCCCCGACGCCCGCACCGTGGTCCTCTCGCTCGAGGGGGCCGAGCTGCCTCGGCGGCTGGAGCGCTCGCTGGACACCAGCGCCTTCGGCGGCCCGGTGCTGATGGTCTCCTCCTTCAACCAGCCGGCCACCGGCCAGGTGAAGGTGGTGGCCACCCTGCGCGGCCAGGCCTCCGACGCCCTGGCCGAGGGCGGGGCCGGTCTCTCCTGGTCCTTCGTCGAGGCGGCCCCGGCCGGCGCCGAGCCCACGGTGGTGCTGACCGAGACCGACGCCGCCCAGGCCGACGCGCCCCGCGCGCCGCGCGCCGAGGTGGCCGCGGCCGGCTTCACCGGCGAGGCGCCCGCCTACGCCGTGGCCGGCGCGCCGCAGAAGAAGACCTACACCGGCCGCCGCATCACCCTGGAGTTCCACGACATCGAGATCCGCAACCTGCTGCGGCTCATCGCCGACGTCTCCAAGAAGAACCTGGTGGTGGCCGACGACGTGAGCGGCAAGGTGACCGTCTCCTTGCGCAACGTGCCGTGGGACCAGGCCCTCGACCTGGTGCTCAAGACCAAGGGGCTGGGGCGCGAGGACCTGGGCGACATCCTGCGCATCGCCAAGCTGGAGGACATCGCCAAGGAGCAGGAGGCCATCGCCAAGGCCGCCGAGGCCCGCAAGCCGCTCATCCCGCTCAAGGTGCGCATCCTGCCCGTCAACTTCGCCCGCGCCGGCGACGTGGCCGGCCGCATCAAGGACGTCCTGACGGAGCGCGGCTCGGTCTCCACCGACGAGCGCACCAACGTGCTGATCGTCAAGGACATCCAGGAGGCGCTGGTGCGCGCCGAGGGGCTGGTGCGCAACCTCGACACCGAGATCCCGCAGGTGCTCATCGAGAGCCGCATCGTCGAGGCCTCCACCAACTTCAACAAGCAGATCGGCGTGCAGTGGGGCGGCAACGCCTCCCTGAGCCAGGCCTTCGGCAACCCCACCGGCCTGGCCTTCCCCAACATCGCCTCGGCCGCCGGCGGCGCCGGCGGCGGCCCGACCGTCGGCACCGCCACCGCGCCCCAGTACGCCGTCAACCTGCCGGCCGCCATCGGCCAGGGGGCCGGCGGCGGCATCGGCCTGGTGTTCGGCTCGGCCGGCGGCGCCTTCAACCTCAACCTGCGGCTCTCGGCGCTCGAGAACAACGGCGTGGTGAAGACCATCAGCGCCCCCAAGATCGCCACCATCGACAACCGCGAGGCCATCATCGGGCAGGGCATCTCCATCCCCTTCTCGCAGACCTCCGCCTCGGGCGTGAACACCACCTTCATCGAGGCCAAGCTGGAGCTGAAGGTGACGCCGCACGTCTCGGCCGACGGCTCCATCCTCCTCAAGATCAAGGCCACCAACAACGCGCCCAACCCGCAGCTGACCGGCGCCAACGGCCAGCCCTCCATCTCCAAGCGCGAGGCCGAGACCGAGGTGCTGGTGAAGGACGGCGAGACCACCGTCATCGGCGGCATCTACACCCGCCAGACCTCCAACCGCCGCAGCGAGGTCCCCTTCTTCGGCAAGATCCCCATCCTGGGGTACTTCTTCCGCACCACCGCGGACAGCGACGACCACACCGAGCTGCTCATCTTCATCACCCCCCGCATCCTCAACCGCCAGGCGACCACCGTCGCCAACGGCGGGTAGGCTCCAGGGAAGACGCCCATGAACCTCCGCGCCCTCGCTCTCCTCGCCGCCCTCGCCGCCGCCGGGTCGGGCTGCGTCGCCAACGACGCCTCCGTCCGGCTCTACGGCCTGTGCTTCCCGCCCACGCCCACCGCCGGCGGCCTGTGCGCCTACCCGGCCGCCTGCGCCTCCCTGGTGCTGGGGCGCCTCGAGGCCGACGTGGCCAGCGAGGCGGTGGACGGCCCGCTCATCTGGCCGCTCCAGGTCAACAACGCCCGCCCCTCCAACGCCGACCGGTCCGGCGGCACCGAGACCGCCTGGGCCGTGGTCAAGGGCTTCAAGATCACCATCTCCACCGCCACGGCCTCCCTGCCGGTGCTGGACGTCCCCATCAGCAGCCACCCCATCAACCCGGGCGGCGGGACCGCCGTGCTGCTGGTGCCGCTCATCCCGCGCGCGGCCGCCACCACCCTGTCCGGCGCCATCGCCGGCGCCGACATCCTGGACGTCACCATCGAGATCAAGGCCTACGGCAGCTACGGCGACGGCCAGGACTTCGAGACCGGCGACTTCAAGGTGGAGGCCTCCCTGAACGACGGCCTCTTCCCCGACCCGGCCCTCCTCCCCGGCATCGCCTGCGGCGACCCGGCCAACCCGACCTACCTCGGCAGCTGCCCGCAGGCCCGCCAGAGCTCGGTGGTGGCCTGCGGCCCGGCCCCCGCGGCGCCCTGACGCCGGCCAGCCAGCCTTGACGGACCGCGCGCGAGCGGGCTAGAAACGGCCCGCCTCGCACCGCGGTCCTCGTCTTTTCGAGGACTTACGACGCGGAGCGGCACGACATGGGCTTTCGAGAACACCTCCAGGAAGTTGTCCGCAGCGTCGACGGCGCCATCGCCTGCTCCCTCATGGGCGCGGACGGCATCGAGGTCGACACCCACCTGGTGGAGAGCGGCGGGCTGGACCTCGCCTCCCTGCTCATCGAGTACTCCTCGCTCTTCCGGCTGGCCCGGGAGGCGGCGGCCACCCACCAGGCCGGCGACGTGGCGGAGCTCTGCATCCAGACGGACAAGGTGCTGACCGTGGCCCGGGCCGTCACCCCCGAGTACTTCCTGGTGGTGGCCCTCCGGCCCGACGGGAACTTCGGCAAGGCCCGCTACATGCTCCGGGTGATGGTGCCCAGGCTGAGGCAGGAGCTGTAGCGGCCACCTCCGCGCCCCGCGGCGGCCCCGGGCCGACCCCGCCGGCGCGGTCCACCCTCACCGACACACGAAAGCGCAGGACAGGCGATGGGCGAAAGCATGGACACCTCGGCGTTCCGCCGCGGCCTCAAGATCGAGATCGACGGCGACCCCTGGGAGATCGTGGAGTTCCAGCACGTCAAGCCCGGCAAGGGCTCGGCCTTCGTGCGGACCCGCATCCGCAACCTCATCAGCGGCCGCACCATCGACCGGACCTTCAAGTCCGGCGACGTGGTGGGCAAGCCCGACGTCGAGGAGCGGGAGATGGAGTTCCTCTACCGCGAGGGCGAGCACTACAACTTCATGGACAACAAGAACTACGAGCAGACGTTCCTGACGGCCGAGCAGATGGGGGACGCCAAGAACTTCATCAAGGACAACACCACCACGCACATCATGTTCTTCAACGGGAAGGCCATCGGCGTGACCCTCCCGAACGCCATGGACCTGCGGGTCGCCAAGTGCGATCCCGGCGTCCGCGGCGACACGGTGTCCGGCGCCACCAAGCCGGCCCAGCTCGAGTCCGGCTACAGCGTCAACGTGCCGCTCTTCATCAACGAGGGCGACCTCTTGCGCATCGACACCCGCACCGGCGAGTACCTCACCCGCGTCAACGGCTAGTCCACCTCCCCATCCACGTCAGCGACAGGAGCCCCCGCATGGCCGTGAAGCCCCCCAAGCCCTCCGCCAAGCCGTCCGCTCTCGAAGGCTTCTCCATCGAGGACGTCAAGAAGCTGGTCTCGCTGGTCGAGAAGACCGACGTGACCCACATCGCCTGGACGCGCGGCGCCGAGAAGGTGGTCATCCGCCGCGGCACCGTGACGCCCATCGCGGCCCCGGCGCCGGTGTTCCACGCCGCCCCGGTGGCCGCCCCGGTGCTGGCCGCGCTGGCCGCCCCGGCCCCGGCCGCCGCCAAGGCCGAGGCCAAGGCCGACGCCCCCGGCGTCTACGTCAGCTCGCCGTTCGTGGGCACCTTCTACCGCGCCCCCTCGCCCGACTCGCCGGTCTTCACCGACGTGGGCCAGAAGGTGAAGAAGGGCCAGGTGCTCTGCATCGTGGAGGCCATGAAGCTGATGAACGAGATCGAGTGCGAGGTGGACGGCACGGTCGCCGAGATCCTGGCGCAGAACGCCACCCCGGTGGAGTTCGGCGAGAAGCTCTTCCGCATCGTGCCGGGCTAGCCCCCGGCCAGCGAGGGCGCCCACATGTTCAAGAAGGTCCTGATCGCCAACCGGGGCGAGATCGCGCTCCGGGTCATCCGCGCCTGCAAGGAGCTGGGCATCTCCACCGTGGCGGTCCACTCGACCGCCGACGCGGAGTCGCTGCACGTCCGCTTCGCCGACGAGGCCATCTGCATCGGCCCGCCGCCCTCCAAGGAGAGCTACCTCAACGTGCGGTCGCTGCTGGCGGCGGCCGACGTCACCGGCGCCGACGCCATCCACCCGGGCTACGGCTTCCTCTCCGAGCGGGCCGACTTCGCCGAGATGGTCGTCAACATGGGGCTGAAGTTCATCGGCCCCCGCCCCGAGATGCTGCGCCTCATGGGCAACAAGGTGGCGGCCCGCGAGGCCGCCGAGAAGGCCGGCCTGCCGCTCCTGCCCGGGGCGCGCGGCTTCCTGGCCAACGCCGCCGAGGCCGAGCAGCTGGCCAACGAGATCGGCTACCCGGTCATCCTCAAGGCGGCGGCCGGCGGCGGCGGGCGCGGCATGAAGATCGTGCGCGACGGCGCGGCCGTGCAGAAGGCCTTCGAGACCGCCTCCACCGAGGCGCTGGCCGCCTTCGGCGACGGCTCCATGTACCTGGAGCGCTACGTCGAGGAGCCGCGCCACATCGAGCTGCAGATCGTGGCCGACGAGCACGGCAACATGATCTGCCTGGGCGAGCGCGAGTGCTCGGTGCAGCGCCGCCACCAGAAGATGATCGAGGAGGCGCCCAGCCCGGCCGTCTCGCCGGCCCTGCGCAAGGAGATGATCGAGGTGGCCCTCAAGGCCATGCGCTCGATCCGCTACAACAACGTCGGGACCATCGAGTTCCTGATGGACGAGAAGGGCCGCTACTACTTCATGGAGATGAACACCCGCATCCAGGTGGAGCACCCGGTCACCGAGCAGGTGTACGCGCTCGACCTGGTGCGGGAGCAGATCCGCCTGGCGGCCGGCGAGAAGCTGGAGCGGACCCAGGAGTCGATCATCCCGCTGGCCCACTCCATCGAGTGCCGCGTCAACGCCGAGGACCCGGTCACCTTCGCCCCGTCGCCCGGCCGCATCACCGGCTACCACCAGCCGGGCGGCTACGGCGTGCGCGTCGACACCATGGCCTACGAGCAGTACAAGGTGCAGCCCTACTACGACTCGCTGGTCGCCAAGCTCATCGTCACCGGCGCCACCCGCGAGATCGCGCTGAAGCGGATGATGCGGGCCCTCAACGAGTACGTCATCGAGGGCATCAAGACCAACATCAACTTCCACAAGCGCGTGCTGGCCTTCCCGGCCTTCGTGCAGGGCAAGTACGACACCCGCATCGTCGACCAGATCCTCAACCCGCCGGCGCCCCCGGCCCCGGCCGCCCCCCCGGCTCCGGAGCCGTCCGGGGCGCCCAAGGCGGGCTGAGAAACCCGGAAAACCCCCCGCCTGTCGGGGGGTTCCGGCCTTGACCCTCCGCAAGGCCTGCACTACGCTGACCGCACCCCCAAGGGTCCGTGCCGGCGCGTCCGGAGGTTCGCCCGCGCTGTCCGAAGGGCCCGTCCCACGCCCCGGGAGAAGCCCTCGGTCCGATGGCCGTCGACAAGAACAAGATCATCGCCGAGGCCACCAAGCTCGTACAGAAGGGGGCCTACGAGAAGGCGATCAAGAGCTACGAGCGGATCCTCCAGGAGGATCCCAGGGACGTGCGCGTCCTGCTCAAGGTCGGCGAGCTCTACCAGAAGAAGGGCGACGACCGGCTGGCCGCCGACGCGTTCAAGAAGGTGGCCGAGACCTACGCCGACCAGGGCTTCTTCCTCAAGTCGGTGGCGGTCTACAAGCAGGTGGTCAAGTTCGACCCGGACGACGTGCGGGTCAACGAGCGGCTGGCCGCCCTCTACCAGCAGCTCGGGCTGCTGAGCGACGCCATGGCCCAGCACCAGCTCATGGCGCAGGCCTACGAGAAGGCCGGCGACCACGCCCGGCTGCTCGAGGTGCTGCGGCGCATGGTGGAGCTGGACCCGGAGAACGTGGCCAGCTCCATCAAGCTGGGCGAGCTCTACCAGCGCGGCGGGCAGGCCCCCGCGGCGCTGGAGCACTTCCGCCGCGCCGCCGACTACCTGAAGAAGCACAACCGCGCCGACGAGTACCTCAAGGTGGCGGAGCGCGTCGCCACCCTGGCCCCCGACGACCTGGCGCTGGCCCGCGAGCTGGCCAACCTCCACCTGGCCCGGGGCGACACCAAGCGGGCCCTCTCCAAGCTGCAGGTCTGCTTCGGCAAGGACCGCAAGGACGTCGAGACCCTGACGCTGCTGGCGCAGGCCTTCCGCGAGCTGGGCCAGACCACCAAGCAGCTGCAGGTCTACAAGGAGCTGGCCCGGGTCCACGAGGAGCGCGGGCGCACCCAGGACGCCCGGGCCACCTGGCGCAAGGTGCAGGAGCTGGCCCCGGACGACCCGGACGCGCTGCAGTCGCTGCCCCAGGCCCCGCCTCCGCCCGCCCCGCCGCGCGCCCCGCCGGCCGGCCCGCCCCCGGGGGTCGGCCAGGCCAGGCCCCCCACGCCGCCGCCCCAGGCCGCGCCGCCGCCGCCGGCCGCCTCGCCGGACCAGATCCCCAAGCTCCTCACCGAGACCGACGTCTACCTGAAGTACGGGCTGCTGGAGAAGGCGCTGGACCACCTGCGCAAGGTGCTGGCCATCGACGCCCAGTGCTTCGAGGCCCACGAGCGGGTGCGCGAGATCCACGCCTCGGCCGGCCGCCACGAGGAGGCCTCCCGCGCCGCCGAGGCGGCGGTGCGCGCCGCCATCCTGAAGCAGGCCCCGGACCGGGCCAAGGACGGCCTGGCGCGGCTGCGCCAGCTGGCGCCGGGCCACGCCACCCTGGGCGAGCTGGGCGAGGCGCTGGGCAGCACCGAGGAGATCAGCCTCCAGCACGAGGACGTCGAGGAGCTGGTGGAGGTGCCGGAGGAGCAGGCCGAGCTGCCGGCCGAGGAGCCGGTCTTCGAGCTGGACGCGCCCGCCTCGGCCGAGGACGAGGCGCTGCCGCTGGTGGAGGAGGCCGACCTGGAGCCCTTCCCGGCGCTCGACCCGGTGCCGCTGCTGCCCGAGGAGCCCGGGGAGCCCGGGGAGGCGGGCGAGGTGCTGCTGGCGGACGACGGATCGGCCGCCTTCGACGACGAGGCGCTGGCCCTGGCGGTGGCCAGCGACGGCGTGGCGGGCCTGGAGGACGAGCCCGTGGGCGCGCCCCCGGCGCTGGACGTCACCCAGGAGGCCGAGCTGGAGCTGGCGCCGTCGTCGGGGTTCGGCGACGACGAGCTGGCCGAGGCCGCCGCCGCGGCGGCCGACGCGCCCGAGGAGATCGTCGAGGAGCCGGTGCCGTTCCAGCTGGAGCCGGCGGCGCTGCTCGACGCCGACCTGGAGGACGCCCTGGCCGACGCGGCGGTGGCGGTGGACGCCGCGCCCGGGGCGGCGCCCGCGGCGGCGCCCGCCGAGGTGGCCGCCGAGGTGGCCGCGGGCTTCGACCTGGACCTCGACGCGCCCGACCTGGGGCCCCCGCCGGCGCCGGTCATCACCGCGCCGGCCGACCTGCCCGAGCTGCCCGCGCCCGCGGCGCAGGCGGCCGAGGAGGAGGAGGAGGAGGACCTCACCGACGAGCTCGAGGAGGTGGACTTCTTCGTGCAGCAGGGGCTGCTCGACGAGGCGCGCGACTCGCTCGCCAACCTGGCGGCCTTCTACGCCCGGCACCGCGGGGTGCTGGAGCGGCTGGCCGCCCTGGACCGGCGCCAGGCCGCCCAGGCCGCCCCGGCGCGCCCCGCCCCGGCCGCGCCGCCGCCCCCCACCAGCGCCGCGCCGGCCCAGGCCGGCCACGACCTCGGCTCCTACCGCGCCAGCCCGGACCTGGTGGACCACTCCAGCGACGGCGCCGCCTCCTTCGACATCGGCAAGGAGCTGATGGAGGAGCTGGACGGCCAGCCGGCGGGCGTCCCCGACGACGACGCGCAGTACTCGGTGGAGGACGTCTTCAACCTCTTCAAGAAGGGGATCGCCGAGACCGTCAAGGTCGAGGACTCCGAGACCCACTACGACCTGGGCATCGCCTACAAGGAGATGGGGCTGCTCGAGGACGCGGTGCACGAGTTCGAGACCGCGCTCAAGGGCACCAACCGCCGCAAGGAGGTGGACTGCCTCTCCATGGTGGCCATGTGCCGCATGTCGCAGCAGCGCCCGCGCGACGCCGTCGAGGCGCTGCGGCGCGCCCTGCGCTCCGACTACCTCGGCAAGGAGTCGTCCAAGGCGGTCCACTTCGAGCTCGGGGAGGCGCACCAGGCGCTGGGCGAGCCGGAGGTGGCGCTCTGGTACCTGCAGAAGGTGGCGCGCCTCGACGCCGGCTACCGGCAGGCCGGCGCGCGGGCGGCGGCGCTGGGCGGCGGCCCGGGCCGGCCGCCCTCCGACGAGGCCCCGCCCCCGACGTCCACCCCGCCCAGGGGCGCGGCGCCGGGGCCGGGCCGGCCCGCGGCGCCGGCCACGCCGGGCCCGAAGAAGAACATCGGATACCTCTAGGACGGGAAGCGCGTGACCTACCTCGACTTCTACGAGCTCAACCAGGAGCCCTTCTCCAACGCGCCGGTGTCGCGCTTCTACTACGGCTCGGCGCAGCACGCGCAGGCGCTGATGCGCCTGACCCACGCGGTCTCCAACATGAAGGGGCTGGCGGTGCTGGTGGGCGACATCGGCGCCGGCAAGACCACCCTGGCGCGGCGCATGCTCGACAGCCTGCCGGAGGAGGAGTACGAGGCGGCGCTGCTGGTCATCATCCACTCCGGCATCACCGCCAGCTGGCTGCTGCGCCGCATCGCCCTGCAGCTGGGCGTGGAGGCGCCGGCCGAGGAGAAGCTGGCGCTGCTGTCGCAGCTCTACCAGCGGCTGGTGAAGATCTACGAGCAGGGCAAGAAGGCGGTGGTGCTCATCGACGAGGCGCAGATGCTGGCCTCGCGGGAGATCATGGAGGAGTTCCGCGGCCTGCTGAACCTCGAGGTGCCGGAGCGCAAGCTGCTCTCCTTCGTCTTCTTCGGCCTGCCGGAGATCGAGGAGAACCTCAAGCTGGACCTGCCGCTGGCGCAGCGGGTGGCCCTCAAGTACCGGCTGGAGCCGCTCAAGGAGGAGGACACCGACGCCTACGTGCGCCACCGCCTCCGGCTGGCCGGCGCCACCCGCGTCCCCTTCCTGCCGGCCGCCATCGCCCGGGTCCACGCCCACAGCCGCGGGACGCCGCGGCTCATCAACACCCTGTGCGACAACGCCCTCTTCGAGGGGTTCGTGGCGCGGGCCCGCGACATCGACGACCGGGCGGTGGACCGCGTGGCCCGCGACCTGGGCCTGGAGGTGGCCCCGCCGCCGCCCGCCGAGGACGCCCCGGCGGCGGCCCGCCCCCGCATCGATCTCTCGGACATCGACCGCTACCTCGAGTCGCTCACCCGCTGACGCCCTCCCGCCGCCGCCCGCCCGCCGCCTCCGCGACGGTCGGGCGCGGTGGGGCCCCCCGCCCACGTGAAGAAGCGCCGCCTCGCCCTCCTGTCGCTCCTGGTGGTGCTGGCGCTCCTGGCCGGCACCCTGCTGGGCCTGCGCACGCGGTGGGCCGGCGACCGCGTCTGCGCCCTGGCCGCGGCGCGGGTGGCGGCGGCCACCGGGCTGCCGGTGGCGGTGGCGGCCTGCCACCTCGACCCGTTCTCGCTCTCGCTGGCGGTGGAGGGGCTGGCCCTGGGCCCGCCCGAGGCCCCCCTCTTCACCGCCGCGGCGGCCTCGGCCCGGCTGTCCCCGGTGCAGGGGCTGGGCCGGCGCCTGACCCTGGCCGAGCTCTCGCTGGTGCGGCCGCGCCTCACCCTGGTGGTCCCGCCCGGCCAGGGCGGTGGCGCCTGCCCGCCGCCCCTGCTGGACCGGCTGGACGTGGCGCGCCTCACCGTGGCCGACGGCGCCGCCGCGCTGGACCTGCCGGGCGGGGTGCGGGTGGAGGTGGCGGCGCTGGCGGTGGACGCGCGCAAGGCGGAGGGCGGCTGGCGGCTCGGGCCGAACCCGCGCCGGCTGCGGGTGGCGGCGGCGGCCGGGGAGGTCTCGGTGCGGCTGGGCCAGCGCAGCTGGCGGGTGGTGCGGCCGGCGGTGGAGGGGGTGGTGGCGCTCGACCTCTCCGGGGTGGTGCTGGCGCGGACCGAGGCGCTGGTGGGCGGGGCGCGCCTCGGGCTGCGCGGCGAGGTGCGGGACCTGTGCCACCCGGTGCTGGACCTCACCGCCACGGCCCAGGGCTCGCTGCCGGCGCTGGTGGCGCTGGCCGGGGCCGACGCCGCCCCCTGGCAGGGCGAGCTGCAGGTGGAGGCCACGGTGAAGGGGCCGGCCGGCGCGCCCGCGGTGGGCGGCACGGTGGCCTTCCAGCGGCTGCGGCACGGCCACGACGTGGCGCCCGGGGCCGGGCACGGCGCCTGGCGCTGGCTGGGCGACCGGATCGCGGTGGACCAGCTCGAGCTGCCCTTCGCCGGGGGGCGCCTCACCGCTCGCGGCGACGTCCTGCTGCGCCGCGACGTCCCGCTCGACCTCGAGGTCACGGTGGAGGACGTGGAGCTCGGCGAGCTGCTGGAGCGGGTGGCGGTGCCGGGCGCCTGGGTGTCGGTGCGGCTGGACGGCGGCGGCCACCTGTCCGGGCCGGTCTGGCCCACCGCCATCGAGGCGCGCCTCGACCTGAAGGCCACGCGCTTCCGCGCCCTCAACCGCCCGTGGCGCGACGCCGGGCCGGAGGCCTTCACCTTCCTGGAGTTCGAGCGGGGGAGGCTGGTGGCCCCCTTCCGCATCCGGCGCGAGGGGATCTTCTTCGAGCAGGCGCGCCTCGAGGTGGGCCAGGGCTCGGCCCAGCTGGACGCCGACGTGCACTTCGCGGTGGCGCGCGGCTTCGAGGTGCGGGCCAGCGCCGACGTGGACCTGGACGCCCTGGGCCACGTGGCCGGCCTGCCGTGGGCCGGCCGGGCCCAGGTGACGGCGCGGGTGGGCGCGGCGCCCTACGCCAACCCGCGCGCCGAGGCCCGGGTGCGGACCGAGCGGCTGCGCTTCCTCGACGTGGACCTCGGCAGCGCCACCGCCGACCTGGCCTACGGCCCCGACTTCAGCCTGCGGCTCTCGGGCATCGAGGGGCAGCGCGGGCAGACGCGCTACCAGGGCTTCGCCACGGTGGACCTGGGGGCCAAGCCGGTGCGGCTGACCGCCTCGCGCTTCAGCGCGGCCGGCCGGCTGCGCGACCTCTTCGACGCGGTGATGGACTGGCTGCCCAGGACCAAGGTGCTGCGCGACGCCCTGGACGGGCAGGTGGTCGAGCTCTCGGCCCGGGCCAGCGGGCGGGCCGCCGCGCCCGACGCCGACTTCGAGGGGCGGCTCGGGCCGGGCACGCTGCTGGGGCGCCGCTTCGAGGGCGGCAAGGTGGCCGGTCACCTGGCCGGCGGCGCCCTGGCCACCTTCAGCCAGGTGGAGCTGGCCTTCGGGCCGGGCACGGCCCGGGCCACCGGGCGGTGGGGGCTGGCGGCGCCCTTCCCCTGGGACCTGGAGGTGGCGCTGGCCGGGGTGCCGGCCGCCGCCCTGGACCTGCCGGGCGGGCCGTGGGGCGGCTCGGTCTCCGGCACCGCCACGCTGGCGCGCAGCCTCGAGTCGCCGGACGTCCGCTTCGCCCTGAACGGCGACGCCCTCACGGTGGCCGGTGGGGCGCTCGGGACGGTGCAGCTGGGCGGCACCGTGGACGGCACCCGCCTGCTGGTGACCGGCGGCGCCGACGGGGCGCGCTTCTCCGGCGAGGCCCGGCTGGAGGGGCGCGGGCCGTTCCGGGCGCGGGCCGAGCTCGACCTGGAGGACGCGGCGCGGCTCTGGCCGGGCGGCCCGCCGGCCGGCCTGCGCGCGGCGGTGGTGGGGCTGGCCACCGCCGAGGGCGACCTCATCGACCCGGGCGCGGCGCGCGGCCGGGTGGACCTCTCGCGGGTCACCGTCAGCCACGCCGAGCTGCGGCTCGAGAACGCCGCCCCGGTGGCGCTGGCCTTCGACGCCGGACGCCTGGAGGTGGAGAAGTTCGCCATCCGCGGCGCCAACACCGAGCTCTCGGTGGCGGGGGCGGTGGCGGCCTCCGGCGCCCTGGAGCTCACCGCCTCCGGCTCGCTCGACCTGCGGCTGCTGGGCGGGGCGCTGCCCGCGCTGCGGCGGCCCCATGGGCGGCTCCGCCTGGAGGCGCGGGTGGGGGGCACCTCGGCGGCCCCGCTGCTGCTGGGCGACGGGCGGCTGGAGGAGGCCGGCTTCGCGCTGCGCGGCGGCCAGGCCAGCTTCGAGGAGCTGGCCGGGGCGCTGACCTTCTCCCAGAACAAGGTGCTGTTCGACGACCTGACTTGCACGGTCAACGGGGGCCGGCTGGCGCTGGCCGGCGAGGTGGAGCTGGACCGGCTGGTGCCGGCGCGCCTGCGGGTGGAGGGGCTGCTCGAGGAGGTGCCGGTGGCGGTGCCGGCCTCGCTGCCGGCGCTGCTCTCGGGCCGGCTGGAGGCCAGCGGCACGCCCGACGAGACGCTGGTGACCGGCCGGCTGCACGTGCTCAGGGCCCGCTACACCGAGGACGTGGGGCTGGAGAAGAACATGTACGAGCTGCGCCGCCGCCGCCCGCCGCCGCCGCGCGCCTACGACAAGGCCGGCGAGTGGCTGCGCTTCGACGTGGCGCTGCTGGTGGACGGCGACGCCCGCGTGGAGAACGACCTGGTGCGCGGCGGCATGCGCGGCGAGCTCGGCCTGACCGGCAGCCTGGCGGCCCCCGGCCTGGTGGGCTCCCTGGTCATGACCGAGGGGAGCCGCGCCGTCTTCCGCGGCAACGAGTTCGGCCTCTCCCACGCGGTGGTGGACTTCACCGACCGCCACAAGGTGGAGATGGCGCTCAACGTGCACGGCGAGGCGCGGGTGGCCGACTACCAGGTGTTCCTGCACCTCTTCGGCAGCATGACCGATCCGCAGGCCACCCTCACCAGCAGCCCGCCCCTGTCGCAGCCGGACATCATCACGCTGCTCAGCGTGGGCTTCACCCGGCGCGACACGCCGACCGGCAGCGGCACCCAGGGGCTGGCCACCGCCGCGGCCGCCCAGGCCATCTTCGCCGCCTCCGGGCTCGACGAGCAGGTGCGCCGCTTCCTGCCACGGGGCGGGCCGCTCCGCGACATCTCGGTGCGCATCACCAGCGTCTACGCGGAGCGCTCGCAGCAGGTCGAGCCGCGCGCCGAGTTCGAGTCCTGGGCCTGGAAGGACCGGCTGCGGCTGCGCTTCCAGGCCCCGCTGGCCGGCGCCCGCGGGCAGCGGGCCCAGGCCGAGCTGCGCCTGGGGGCCCACACCGCGCTGCAGTACCAGTACGACACCGACAACGCCAACGTGGACGGCGGCGACCACGGGGTGGACCTGAAGCTGCGCTGGGAGTGGTCCGAGTGAGGGCGCCCAGGCGGGCGGCGCTGGTGGTGCTGCTGGCGATCGCGGCCGGCGGGGCGCGTGGGCAGGAGCCGGGCGCGACCCCGACCCCGACCGCGACCCCGACCCCGACCCCGACCGCGACCCCGACCGCGACCCCGACCGCGACCTCGACCCCGACCTCGACCCCGACCGCGACCGCGACCGCGACCGCGACCGATACCCCGACCGATTCCCCGACCGATACCCTCCCGCCCCTGCCGCCGCACCAGCCGCGCCGCGCCGCGGAGATCACGCTGGTGCTGCCCCCGGGCGAGGCCCCGGCCGGCGCCGAGCCGCTGGTGGCGGTGGTGCGCGGCGGCTGGGTCACCTCGCGCGACCTGCGCCGCACCGCGCTCCGGCTCCACCAGGCCGGCCTGTGCCGGGACGTGGTCATCAGCGAGGTCGAGGCGCCGGCGCCGCCGGGCGAGGACGGCGCCTGGGTGGACCTGACCATCACCTGCCTGCCGCACCGGCTCCTCGGCGAGCTCACGGTGCGGCAGGACGGCCCCTCGCCCCTCGGCGAGGCGGCGCTGCGCAGCGCCGCGGCGCTGGCGCCGGGCGAGCCCATCGACGAGGTGGACCTGGAGCGGGCCTGCGAGCGGATCCGCGCGGCCCTGCGCAAGCGGGGCCACCGCGCCGCCGAGGTGGAGGTGCAGGTGGTGGGTGACCGGCAGGCCGCGGTGACCCTCCTGGCGCGGGCCGGGCCGGCCACCCGGGTGGCGCGCCTCTCGCTCCCGGGCGCGGGGGCGGAGGAGGCCGGGCTGCTGGCGCGCCTGTCGCTCCGGCCGGGGGCGGTGCTGGAGGAGGAGCGGCTGGCGGCGGACCAGGCCACCCTGCGCGAGGCGCTGCACCAGGCCGGCCGCTGGCGGGCCCGGGTGGGCGCGCCGGTGGTGCGGCAGGTCGAGGCCGGCGCGGTGGTGGAGCTGCCGGTGGAGCCCGGCCCGCGGGTGCTGGTGGTCTTCCGCGGCAACCTGGTCTTCACCTCGGCCGAGCTCTCCGGCCAGCTCGGCCTGGACGCGGCGCGCGCCTTCGACGCCCCGGCCCTCGACGCCGCCGCCGACCGGGTGCGCGGGTTCTACCGCTCCCGCGGCTACGCCACCGCCCGCGTCGAGGTGGTGGAGCAGCGCGCCGGCGACGACCTGCAGGTGGCCTTCCACCTCGACGAGGGGCGGCGCTACCGGCTGGTGGCGCTGCAGTGGGAGGGGGCCGAGCACCCCGACGGGGCCGAGCTGGGCGCCCGGCTGCGCCAGGCGCTGCTGGAGGAGGCGGCGCCGGCGCCGGCCGGGGACGCCGCCGAGCGGGCCCGCCTGCTGGCCGCCTCGGTGCCGGGGGTGCGGCCGCCGCGCCAGCCCCCGCCGCCGCTGCCGGTCGGCGCCTTCCTCGACGAGGTGGCGCTGGAGCGCGCCGCCGAGCGGGTGGTGGAGGAGCTGCGCGCCGACGGGTGGCTGGAGGCGGTCCTGGTCGGCTGGACCGCCGAGCTCGACGCCCGGCGGGGCGAGGCGCGGGCCACCCTGCGGCTGCGCCAGGGCCAGCGCACCACCGTGGAGTCCATCGGCTTCGAGGGCAACGCCGAGGTGCCGCTGGCGGAGCTGGTCAAGGACGCCCGGCTCAGCCCGGGCGATCCCCTGGTCTACGAGCGGGTCGAGGCCACCCGGGTGGCGCTGCTGGAGCGCTACCTGGCGCGCGGCCACGCCTACGCCCGGGTGGAGGCGCACGAGGCGCTCGATCCGGTGGCCCACCGCGCCCAGCTGCGCTTCGTGGTGGACGAGGGGCCGCGGGTGCACCTGGGCCGCATCCTGGTCTCCGGCAACGTGCGCACCCGCGACGACGTGGTGCGGCGGTCGCTGGAGGTGGAGGAGGGTGCGGTCCACGACCCGGCGGCCATGGCCCGCAGCCAGGCGGCGCTGCTCCGCCTGGGGGTCTTCCGCTCGGTGGGGCTGCGGCTGCAGGACGCCGAGACGCCCGAGCCGGTCAAGGACCTGCTGGTGGAGCTGGGCGAGCGCCCCTGGCAGTACCTGGCGCCCGGCGCCGGCTTCTCCATCGCCGACGGCCCGCGCCTCTTCCTGGAGTACGGCCGCCCCAACCTGCTGGGGCGGGCGCTCGAGCTGACCGGCCGGGCCAAGGTGAACTACCCGCTCTCCACCTTCCGGCCGGACCTGGCCGGGGTCAGCCCCAAGAACACCTACGAGGGGCGCGCCGACGTGGGGCTGCGCATCCCGCGCCTCGATCCGCTGCCGCTGCCGGTCACCGGCCGCGCCGACCTGATCGCCGAGCGGCTGCGGCGCCGCAGCTACGACCTGGCGCGCGTCTCGTCCATCCTGGGCGCCGACCTGGCGGTCACCAGCCGGGTCTCGCTGTCGCTGCAGTACGAGCTGGAGGTGGACCAGATCGACAAGACCGCCACCGGGGGCGTGCTGACGCAGGCCGACCAGGAGCGGCTGCGCTTCGACGACGGCACCACCACGCTGCACTCGATCCGGCCCAGCGCCACCCTCGACTACCGCGACAACGCCGCCCACCCGCACCGCGGCTGGTACGTGACCGGCTCGGCGGAGCTGGCCCACTCCATCGGCTCGGCGGGCCGGCCGTTCCTCTTCCTGCCGGGCAGCGAGACCTACACCAACCTGGTCAAGCTGGCGGCCAGCGCCTCCAGCTACCTGCCGGTGGGCTCGGCCACGGTGCTGGCCCTGTCGGTGCGCGGCGGGCGGGTGGTGCCCCTCGACGCGCGCTCGCGCACCATCATCCCCAAGCGCTTCTTCCTGGGGGGCGCCTCCACCATCCGCGGCTTCGCCGAGGAGGAGATGGTGCCGGAGGACCAGCGCGCCGGGCTCGGGGAGGAGGCGCGCCACTGCGCCAGCTCGCTCTCCACCGCCGGCTGCACCCAGCGCGGCCAGGACCTGGCGGCCGGACGGACGGCCGCCTCCGACGGCGGCGAGGCCTTCCTGCTCCTCAAGGCGGAGCTGCGGGTGGTGCTGGCGGGCAGCCTGGAGGC
Source organism: Anaeromyxobacter sp. (assembly GCA_016718565.1). Classification (NCBI taxonomy): domain Bacteria; kingdom Pseudomonadati; phylum Myxococcota; class Myxococcia; order Myxococcales; family Anaeromyxobacteraceae; genus Anaeromyxobacter; species Anaeromyxobacter sp. The sequence continues at coordinate 960,515 of JADKCZ010000001.1, forward strand.
CGGCCTCTTCCTGGACCTGGGCAACCTGTGGCTCGATCCGTCGCGCTACCGGCTGCTCGACCTGCGCCCCAGCGCCGGGCTGGGGCTGCGCTTCGTCACGCCGGTGGGGCCGGCGGCCCTGGACCTGGGCGTCAACCTGGCGCCCGACCGGAGCCTCAACGAGCGCATCGTGGCGCCGCACTTCACCATCGGGCTGTTCTGAGCGGCGGCGCCGCCCGGCCCGCCAAGGGCGGGTCAGGCCGGGAAGTGCTCGATCACCTCGTGGAAGGTGGCGAAGACCCGGTGGGCCAGCCCCCGCCCCTCGCAGAAGGGCACCAGGCTGGAGCCGGCCCGGGCGAACACGAAGTCGGCCGCCTCGGCGGCGCAGCGATCGCCGGTGCCGTCCCCCAGCACCACCACCTTGTGGCCGGACCGCTGCAGCTCGCGCACCACGTGCCCCTTGCAGGCGCCGCAGAAGCCGCAGTCCGGGCCGTGGAAGGCCACCGCCAGGCCGTCGGGCGAGCAGTCGGCGCGGTTGGCGCGCACCTCCAGGTGGTCGCGCAGCGCGGCCGGCAGCCCGGCCACCACCGGCTCGACGTAGGCGTCGAGCCCGGCCGAGACGATCAGGAAGGGGCGCCCGGCGCGGGCGCAGGCCCCCAGGAACTCCTCGAAGCCCGGTCGCCAGGCGGCCCGGCCCCGGGCGAACTCGGCGATCTCCTCGCGGCTGGCGCGGATGGGGGCGAAGACCTTCTGCAGCAGCGGGCCGAAGCCGTACTGGCCCGCCTGGTAGCCGTCCTCGGCCGCCTGGTAGCTGGCCGGGCCGGCGAAGTGCAGCGCCACCTGGTCGCCCAGGTCGAGCGTCTGGGCGGTGCCGTCGAAGTCGCAGAGGATGGCCCAGGGGTGTCGCACGCGGCCTCGCTCCTACGCCCCCGCCGCCTCCCAGTCAACGGGTGCCCGAGGCCAGCAGCGCGAAGCCCCCCAGGACCGACTCGACCCGCACCTCCAGCAGGCCGGCGCCGCCGAGCAGCCCGGCCAGCGTGGCCGGGTCGAAGCGCCGGTGCAGCCCGCTCATGACCCGCCACAGCGCCATCGAGGCCGCGAAGCGCGGGCCGCCCGCCAGGGCCGCCCGGAGGTCCACCCGGCCCGCCGCCGGCTCCAGGAAGGCCAGGCGTCCGCCGGGCCTGAGGGCGCGGGCCGCCTCGCCGAGCGCCGCGGACGGGTCCGACACCAGGTACAGGAGGCTGTGGCCGGTGACGCCGTCGAGCGCGCCCGTGCGGACGGGCAGCCACAGGGCGTCTGCCCGCAGGAGCGGCAGGTGCAGGCCGGCCGCCGCCGCGCGGGTCGCGGCGCGCCGAGCCATCACGGCCGAGCGGTCCAGGCCCACGGCGCGCCGGCCGGGCGCGGCGCGCAGGGCCTCCAGCGACGACTCGCCCGGCCCGACGCCCAGGTCCAGCACCAGGGGCCCGGGCACCAGCTCGGCCAGCCGCCGGCAGCTGGCGCGCCAGGGGTGGCTGCCGGTGAGGGACTCGTAGACGCGGGCCGCCGGTCCGAAGGCCAGGGCGGCGAAGCGCCGGCCCGCCTCAGGCGCCGAGGCGGTCGTAGACCAGCCCCCAGCGCACCCCGCGGTCGGAGACGGTGAGCCGGTCGAAGCCCAGCAGCCGCATGGCCTCGGCCACCACCACGGCGCCGGCCACGATGACGTCGGCCCGCTTCGGCTCCATGCCGGGCAGGGCGGCCCGCGCCGCCAGCGGCAGCGCCGCCAGGCGCGGCACCAGCGCGTCGATCTCGGCCAGGGTGAGCGGCGCGCCGTGCACCCGCTCGGCGTCGTAGGCCGGCAGCGCCTGGACCACCGCCGCCAGCGTGGTGACCGTGCCGGCCACCCCCACCAGGCGGCCGGCGGCCAGCCCGGCCGCCCCCTCCAGCGCCGCCAGCGGGGCCAGCGCGGCGGCCGCGGCCGCCCGGAGCGCGTCCAGGGTGGCCGGGGGGATGGGGTCCTGGCGCACGTGGCGCTCGGTCAGCCGCACCGCCCCCACCTGCAGGCTGCGCCGGCCGCGCGGCGCCGGCCCCTCGCCGAAGGAGAGCTCGGTGGAGCCGCCGCCCACGTCGAGCACCGCGAGCGGCCCCGCCGGGGCCCCGCCGCCGGGCGGCGGGCCGAAGTCGCGCCAGGCGCTGCGCCACACCAGCCGGGCCTCCTCGTCGCCGCTGATGATCTCCGGCACCAGCCCGGCCGCGGCGCGGGTGGCCTCGAAGAACTCGGCGCCGTTGGCGGCGTCCCGCGCCGCGCTGGTGGCCACGCAGACGATGGGCGCGGCGCCCAGCGCGCGCGCCTCGGCGGCGTAGGCCGCCAGCACCGCCACGGTGGCCTGGATGGCGGCCGGGTCGAGGCGCCCGCTGGCGTCCACCCCGCGCCCCAGCCGCGTGATCTCGGCCCGCTCCACCAGCGGGACCGCCCCGTCCCCGCGCCGCTCGGCCACCAGCAGCAGGACGGTGTTGGTGCCGACGTCGATGGCGGCGATGCGCTGGGCCATGGTCACTCCCGGGGGAAGGGGCCCCAGGCCGGGGTGGCCAGCTCGGCGCCGCTGGTGGCGGCCGCCTGCCGCTCGCCCCGCGGGTCGGAGAGCACCAGCTGCGGCAGCCCCCCGCGGTCGCTGGTGAAGGCCAGCAGCCGGCCGTTGGGGGCCCAGGTCGGCTCCTCGTTGGTGCGCCCCTGGTCCTGGGTGACGCGCTCCACCTTGCCGGTCTCCGGCGAGACGACGAAGACGTCGAAGACCTTGCGCTCGTCGCGGGCGGTGAAGGCGATCAGGTCGCCGCGCGGGCTCCACTGCGGGGTCTGGTTGTAGTTGCCCTGGAAGGTGAGCCGCCGCTGGCTGGAGCCGTCGGCGTTCATGACGAAGAGCTGGGGCGTGCCGGAGCGGTCGGAGACGAAGGCCAGCCGCCGCCCGTCGGGCGACCAGCTGGGCGAGAGGTCCAGGGCCGGGGTGGTGGTGAGGCGGCGGGCCCCGCTGCCGTCGGCGGCGGCCACCCAGACGTCGGTGTCGGCGCCGTCGGCGGCGGTGAAGGCCAGCCTGGCGCCGTCCGGCGAGAAGGCGCCGCCCATGGCCACGTGGCCGGTGGGCAGCCGGCGGAAGCTCCGGTCGGAGAGCCGGTAGACCCACAGCTCGGGCCGCCCGCCCCGGTAGCTGGTCACCAGGATGCGGTCGCCGTCCGGGTGCCAGGAGGGCATGAGCAGCAGCGCCGTCTCGGAGAGCAGCACCCGGGGGTTCTTGCCGTCGGCGTCGAGCAGCACCAGCTCGCGCGCCTGGCCGGCGCGCCGCACCGCCACCAGGCGGGTGCGGAAGACGCCCGGCTCGCCGGTGTAGTGGCGCACCAGCTCGTCGGCCAGGTGGTGGGCCAGGGCGCGCGCGTCGGGGGCAAAGAGGCCGCGCTGGAGCACCTCGCGGCCGGCCCGCACGTCGTGCAGCCGCAGGTCGGCGGCCAGCCGGGCGCCCTCGCGCCGCACCCTGGCCTTGACCAGCCCCTCCGCCCCCACGCTGGCCCAGCGGCCGAACTTGATGGAGGGGGCGGCCAGCCCCTCGGTCGGGTCGGCCAGGAAGCCGCGCGGGTCGAGCAGCTCGAAGAGGCCGCTCAGCCGGAGATCGGCGCGCAGCACGGCCAGCACCTCCTCGGAGGCGCGCAGGTCGCCGTCGGGCTGGAAGGCCGGCAGGGCCAGCGGCAGCGGCTGGAAGTCCGGCGCGTCCACCACCACGGAGGGGCGGGCCGCGGCGGCGGGGCGCGGCGCGGCCAGGGCGAGGAGCAGCAGCGGGAGGAGGAGCGGGGCGTGGCGCATGGCGTGGACCTCGTGGGTCAGATCTTGAAGAGGACCTCCAGCCCGGTCCGGCGGTACAGCTCGCGGGCCGCGGCGGGAGGTGGGGGGAGGCGGGCGGCGCGCACGGCGCGCTCCAGCGCCTCGTCGAAGGCCGGGTTGCCGGAGCGGCGCACCAGCTCGTAGCGGCTGACGCGGCCGTCCGGCTCGACGAAGAGCACCACCGTGCCCTGCAGCGAGACCCGCTCGCGGTCGGAGATGGTGGAGGGGAGGCGGTAGCTCTGCCGGAGCTGCCGCACCACCTGGCCGAGGTACTGGTCGCCCTCGCCGGCGTCGGAGGCGTCGCCGTCGGGGCTGCCGTCGGCGCGCCCGGCCTGCAGCTCGCGGGACAGGTCGGACATGACGCTGCGGAGGCGCGAGCCGGCGGGCTGGCCCGGCTGCTCGGTCCGGCCAGCCTGGGCCGCCGGGGCCGGCGCGGGCCGGGGCGGCGCGGCGGCCTTCGGGGCGGCCACCGCCACGGCCTTGGGGGAGGGCGGCGCGGGCGCCGGGGGAGGGGCCGGCGCCGGCTGGCTGGTGGTGGCGGCCGGCGGCGGCGGCGCCTCCTTGCGCGGCAGCAGCTCCTTGGGCCGGGGCTCGCCGAGCCGGACCAGCTTGGCCGTGATGGGGCGCTGGCCCGCCTCGAGCGGCGCGGGCGGCCGCGCCACCGCGGCCAGCGCCAGCAGGACGGCGTGGGCGGCCACCGAGGCCACCACCGCCGGCCAGAGCCGGTCGGCGCCGCCGAGGGCGCTCTGGCCGGCCCCGCTCACCGGGCGCCGGCCTCCGCTCCCTTGGGACGCACCCGCTCCGGCTGCGGGTTGGTGATCATCCCCATGCTGGTGATGCCGGCCCGCTGGACCGTCGCCATGACGTCCACCACCACCCCGTAGGGCAGCGACTTGTCGGCCATGAGGAACAGCTCCTTCTCCTTCTGGGCGCGGGCGTTGGCCCGCAGCACCTCCTCCAGCCGCTCCGCCGGCACCCGCGCCGCCTCCTCGCCGCCGCCCAGCCAGAGCGTCCGGTCGGCCTTGATGGAGAGGACCAGCTTCTCCTCGGGCGCGTCGATGGCCTTGGCGCGGACCTCCGGCAGGTTCACCTGCACGCCCTGCTGGATGAGCGGCGCCGCCACCATGAAGATGATGAGCAGGACCAGCATCACGTCGACCATGGGGGTGACGTTGATCTCGGTGAGGGTGGTGCGGCCGCCGCCGCTGCCGCTGGAGAGGGCCACGGGCTCAGCGCCCCGCGCTGAAGAAGTGCCGGCGCACGATGTTGAGGAAGTCGGAGGAGAAGTTCTGCATCTCGCCGTCCAGCACCCGGATGCGCGACACGAAGGAGTTGTAGGCCACCACCGCCGGGATGGCGGCGAAGAGCCCCACCGCGGTGGCGATGAGCGCCTCGGAGATGGGGCGCGCCACCGTGGCCAGGTTGGCGTTGCCCATCCGGTAGATGTCCTGGAAGGCCCGCATGATGCCCCAGACCGTGCCGAACAGCCCGACGAAGGGGGCGGCCGAGGCGGTGGTGCCCAGGAAGGAGACGCGCCGCTCCAGCGCCGTCACCTCGGCGGCCGAGGCCCGCTTGAGGGCCCGCTCCACGTTCTCGATGCCGCCCAGCTCCTCGCTCATGCTCGCCCTCGCCGCCCTTCTGCTGCGTCACCTTGGAGAGCTCGACGTAGCCGGCGCGGAAGACCGCCCCCAGCGGCGAGGCGCCCAGCTGCTCGGCCGCCTGGTAGATGGCGTCGAGCCGCTTGGACTGCCAGAAGGTGGAGAGGAACCTGGTGCTCTCGGTCTCGGCCCGGCGCAGCTGCAGGTGCTTCTTGACGATGATGGCCCAGGAGACCGCCGAGGCGCCCGCCAGCAGGAGGAGCACGCCCTGCCCCACCAGCCCGGCGTTGGCGATGATCTCGAGGTAGTCGATGCCGCCCGAGGCCGCGAGGAGGCCGGGGAGGGTGGGTGCGGAGAAGGTCATGTGGGCACGGTGAAGGGCTTGAAAAGGGTGAGGGTTTCTAACATGAACGCGTGGCGCGGCCGATCCTCCCACCCGGGCGGGCCGCCCCCTGTGCCGCGGCGCCACGGCCGTGGCTGGGGCGCCCCGGCCGGGAGTCCGGAACCTGGCCTTTTCCGCGCTCGCCGGGCGTGGCACAAGGGTTGCTCTACCCGGCAACGACGGGCACGAGTCGAGGCCATGCCGGCCGCGGCCAGCGCCCCACCGGAGGAACCGATGAGCCCGCTCCACCTGACCGCCGCCCTGGCCGCCGCGCTCGCCCTGAGTGGCTGCTTCGTCTCCGCCTCCGACGGCACCGCCAACGTCTACTGGGCCTTCCGCCGGGCCGCGCCGGCCCAGCCGCTCGGCTACCTGATCTACGACGAGACGTACCAGGCGCAGAACGCCACCGGCGTCTGCCCGGAGTCGGCGGTGGACACGGTGCGGGTGGCCTCGGCGGCCGGCACCTTCGACATCGACTGCACCGGCCCCAACGGCTCGGGCGGCTACGTGCAGGGCGCGGTGGTGGAGTTCCTGCCGGTGGGCCGCAGCACCATCACCCTGACCGGCTTCCGGGGCAGCCAGGCGGTCTACCGCTCGTCGGTGGAGGTGAACGCGAGGTCGGGCCCCGGCACGGACGTCTACGTGGACGTCTTCGGCCTGTCGGCCCCGCTCGAGGTCTACGCCTACCTGCTGGGCGGCGTGCCGGCCATCGACTACCTCGACTGCGCCGAGGCCCTCTCGCCCAACCTCACCGTGGAGCTCTTCGACGCCTTCGGCTCCAAGATCGACGGGGCGGTGGCGGGCTGCAGCGACCCCCTGCCGGCCTTCGCCTTCGCCGAGCAGGTGGACCTGGACGACTACACGGTGCGGGTGGTGGGGCGGCGGGTCGGCAGCGGCGCGCTGCTCTTCGACTCCTGCGACCTCCCGCTGGAGCACTTCGGCCCGCAGGTGGGGGCGGCCGGCTTCACGGCCGACCTCTTCACCGCCCCCATCCCGACCTGCCCGTAGGCGCCCGGGTGGTGGCGCCGGCGCCCGACCAAGTAGGATGCGCCGGTCCCACCTCCCCCGGAGCCCGTGTGCCGATGCCCAGGTCGACCGCCGCGCCCTTCCTCGCCGTGCTCCTCCTCGCCGCCGGCTGCGCGGGGGAGCCGTGCACCGCCCCGTCGCTCACCGTGGCCTGGCGCTTCGACACGCCCAGCGGGGGGCAGGACGCCTCCTGCGCCGCCGTCGGGGTGTCCACGCTGAACGTCTTCGACGGCACCGGCGCCCCCTTCGGCACCGGCATCTCCTGCGCGCAGGGCTCCGCCACCTTCACCAACCTGCAGGCCGGCCCCTACGACCTCACCGTGGAGGGGCGGGACGCGGCCGGCAGGCTGGTGAACCGGGACTGGTACCGCCAGGAGGTGGGCGCCTGCGGCGAGACCCGCTCGGTGGCCCGGCCCGGGCAGGGCGACCTGCGCATCGCCTACGACACCTCGACCGGCACCTGCGACGCCGCCGACCTGCCCGGCATCCTCGGCTACATGTGGTTCTGGCTGGTGGACCAGGCCACCGACCAGGCCATCTACGGCATCACCTCGGGCAGCGGCAACGCCGACAAGGTGCTCTACCCGTGCAAGGTGGGGGACCTGACGCTGCGGGTGCCCTACGGCGTCTACCGGCTCGACTGGATCCAGGAGGTGCGCTACCCGCTGGCCACCGACCCGAACCCCGCCTACCAGTACTGCGAGCCCACCTCGGCCACGGTGCACCGGGCCGGGATCACCGACCTGGCGGTGGAGCTGGTGCCGGTGGCCGGCCTGGCGTGCCTGCCGTGAGCGGGCCGGGCGCCCCGCCGCGGGCGCCGCGCATCGGCATCTTCGACTCCGGGGTGGGCGGGCTCACCGTGCAGCGCGCCGTGCTGGCGGCGCTGCCCGGCGCCGACACCCTCTACCTGGGCGACACCGCCCGGGTGCCCTACGGCACCAAGTCGGCGGAGACCGTGACGCAGTACTCGCTGCGCAACGCCCGCTTCCTCATGGGGCAGGGCATCGACCTCCTGGTGGTGGCCTGCAACACCGCCTCGGCGGTGGCCATGCCGGCCTTGCGGGCGGCCCTGCCGGTGCCGGTGCTGGGCGTGGTCGAGCCGGGCGCGCGGGCCGCCGCCGCCGCCAGCCGCGGCGGGCGGGTGGGCGTCATCGGCACCCCCGGCACGGTGGCCAGCGGCGCCTACCAGGCCGCGCTGCGCGCCGCCCGGCCGGGCGTGGAGGTGGTGGCGGTGGCCTGCCCGCTCTTCGTGCCCCTGGCCGAGGAGGGCTGGACCGACCCGGCCGACGAGGTGGTGCAGGGCGTGGTGCGCCGCTACCTGGCGCCGCTCCGGGCCGCGGGCGTCGACACCCTGGTGCTGGGCTGCACCCACTACCCGCTGCTCAGGCAGGCCATCGCGGCCGAGCTGCCCGGGGTGGTGCTGGTGGACAGCGCCGAGACGGTGGCCGCCGAGGTGGCCGCCCTGGTGAGCGCGCCGGCCGGCCCGGAGGGCGCGCACCGCTTCTTCGTCACCGACGCGCCGGCCCGCTTCCTGGCCGTGGCGGGCCGCTTCCTGGGCCGGTCGGTCGAGGCGGCGGAGCACGTCGACGTCTAGGCGGGCCGGGGCGCGTGCTGGCGGGACCCGGGGGGCGCTGCTAGAGTCACCCACCGATGGCCGACGTGAAGAAGATGGTTGTGGGCTTCAACCACAACATCAAGCACAAGGGGAAGGGGTACCACATCCAGACCGAGGACTCGGGACTGGAGAACCCCCACATCATCACGCACCTCTTCGTCGGCGGGAACATCCTGGCGTCGAAGAAGACCTCCTACGCGGACATCGTCGGCGCCGAGAACCTGGCCCAGGTGGTGCGCGAGCTGATGGAGGAGCAGCACAAGGAGATGCTGCGCAACCTCATCAACGGCGTGTACGACGACCTCGACGCCGCCTACGCGCAGCAGGCCCAGGCCTTCCAGCCGGGCGAGATCCAGGCCGACGGTCGGACGGTGCAGCTGCAGCCGAGCATGATGGCGGCCCCGCGCGGCGCCCCGGCGCAGCCCGCCCCGCTCAAGGCCGCCCCGGCCCTGACGCCGCCGCCCTTCCCGGCGCAGCCCCGCGCCGCGCCGCCCCCGCCGGGCGCGCGCTCCCTGCCGCCCGAGGTGATGGCGGCCCGCCAGGAGCCCACCCCGGTGCTGCGCAACGACGGGGCCGAGACCCTCTTCGGCGAGGACCTCATCAGCGAGAAGAGCCTCGACGAGGTGATCCTCTCGTACCTCGCCGAGGACCTCGGCGACCGGAAGTAGGGCCCCGGCCGGCGGGATGATCCAGCTCTTCCACGTCACCAAGGAGTACCCGGGCGAGCCGCCCGCGCTCTCCGACGTGACGCTGGAGGTGGAGAAGGGCGAGTTCGTCTTCCTGACCGGGCCCTCCGGCGCGGGAAAGTCCACCCTGCTCAAGCTCATCTTCTGCGCCGAGCCCCCCAGCAGCGGGCAGGTGCTCCTCTTCGGCCGCAACCTGGCGCGCATCACGCCGCGCGAGGTGCCCTTCGTGCGCCGCCACATCGGGGTGGTCTTCCAGGACTTCAAGCTGCTGGAGGACCGGACGGTCGCGGAGAACGCGGCCCTGCCGCTCGAGGTGCGGGGCCTGGCCGACCAGGAGCTGCGCCGGCGGGTGCGCGGCCTGCTGCGCTCGGTGGGGCTGGAGCACCGCGCCGACAAGTTCCCCCCCTCGCTCTCCGGCGGCGAGCAGCAGCGGGTGGCGGTGGCGCGGGCGCTGGCCGGCGACCCGCAGCTCCTGCTGGCCGACGAGCCCACCGGCAACCTCGACGGCGCGCGCACGCTGGAGGTCATGGAGCTGCTGGCGGCCGCCAACGCGCGCGGCACCACCGTGCTCATCGCCACCCACGACCGCGGCCTGCTGGAGCGCTACAAGCGGCGGGTGGTGGAGCTGGACCGTGGCCGGGTGGTGTCGGACGGCGCGGCGGTGCGGAGGATGGGGGGCTGACCCCGCACGCCCATGGCCTTCCGACCCGTCCACGTCACCCGCCGCGCCCTGCAGGCCATGGTCCGGGGCCCCTACGTCACGCTCACCGGCACCGCGACCATCCTGGTGGCGGTGCTGGTGACCGGCCTGTTCGCCGCGGCCCTGGGCGGGCTGGAGCGGCTGGTCACCTCCTGGGCGGGCCAGGTGCGCCTCTCGGTCTACCTGGCGCCGGGGGCCGACCTGGAGCGGGCGCGGGCGGCGGCCGCCGCGCTGGCGCCGGGCCGGGTGGTGGAGGCCGTGCCGGCGGCCGAGGGGCTGCGCCGGCTGGCCGCCAGCCTGGGAGAGCAGGCCGGCATCCTGGAGGGCGTCGGGCCGGAGGCCATCCCCGACGCCGTGGAGGTGGCCGCCCCGGGCCTCCGGCTGGAGGAGGTGCGGGCGCTGGCGGCGCGCCTGCGGCAGGTGCCGGGCGCCGCCGAGGTGGACTACGGCACCACCTGGCTGGAGCGGCTGGAGGCCCTGCTGGCCCGGGCCCGCCTGGTCGGCCTGGCGCTGCTCGGGCTCCTGGCCCTGGGCACGGCGGTGCTGGTCTCCAACACGCTGCGGCTGGCGGTCTTCGCGCGGCGCGAGGAGATCCAGATCATGAAGCTGGTGGGGGCCACCGACGCCTACGTGGGCGCCCCCTTCCTGGTGGAGGGGCTGCTGCAGGGGCTCCTGGGCGGGGGCCTGGCGGCCGGCGTGCTGCTGGCCCTGCACGCCGCGCTGGCGCCGCGCCTGGCGGCCGCCTCCGGGCTGGCGGCGCTCACCAGGTCCGACGTCCTCCCCTGGCCGCTGCTCCTCGGGCTGGCGCTCGGCGGCGGGGCCATCGGCCTCGTGGCCAGCGCCCTGGCCCTGGCCCGCCACCTGCGCCGCACCTGACGCCGTGACCGCCCTCGCCGCGCTGCTCGGCCTCGCCCTGGCCGCCGACCCGCGGGCCCAGCTCGACGCGCTGCAGGCGCGGGGCCGGGCGGCCGCCGCCGCGGCGCGGCTGCTGGCCGACCAGGAGGCCTCGGTGCTCGACGGGCTCGACGCCGTGGAGGTGGCGGCGGCCGCCGCCGCCCAGGAGGCGGAGCGGGCCGAGGCGGAGCGGGCCGCGGCCGAGCGGCGCCTGGCCAGGGCCGCCGAGGCGGAGGAGGCGGCGACCGGGCGGCTCCAGGCGCGGCTGGCCGAGCTCCGCCCGCGGCTCCGGGCGCGGGCCCGGCTGGGGGCGGCCGGCGAGCTGGTGGCGCTGCTCTCGGCCCCGTCGCTGGCCGAGCTGGTGCAGCGGCGCTGGCTGCTGGGGCGCATCCTGGCGCGCGACGCCGCCCTGGTCTCGGCGGCCCGCGCCGCCCGGGACGAGCGCGAGGCCTCGCGCCGGGATCGGCAGGCCGAGGCCACCCGGCTGGCGGCGGCGGTGGAGGCGGCGCGGGCCCGCCAGGCGCTGGCCAGCGAGCGGCAGGAGGAGCGGCGCAGCCTGCTGGCGGCGCTGCGCGGCGCCCGCGCCCTGCAGGAGCGCGTCGCCGCCGAGGCCACCGGGCAGGCGCGGCGCCTGGCGGCCTTCGTGGCCACCCTGCCGCCGTCCCGGACCGGCGGCCCGGCGCGCAGCGGCTTCGCGGCGCGCCAGGGGCGGCTGGTGCCGCCGGCCGACGGGCCGGTGACGGTGGGGTTCGGCAAGGTGGTCAACCCCAAGTTCAACACCGTCACCGTGCAGAACGGCCTCGACATCCAGGCGCCGGCGGGCGCCCCGGTGCACGCGGTGGCCCCGGGGCGGGTGGTCCACGCCGGGTGGTTCAAGGGGTACGGCAACCTGGTGATCGTGGACCACGGCGAGGGCTACCACTCGCTGGTGGCGCACCTGGGCGCCATGCGCACCGCCATGGGCGAGGAGGTCGAGGCCGGCGCGGTGCTCGGCACGGTGGGCGACTCCGGCTCGCTCAAGGGGGACTACCTCTACTTCGAGCTGCGCGAGCGGGGCAGGCCGGTCGATCCCGGGCCGTGGCTGGCCAGGTAGGGAAGGCCGGCACCTCGACCGCGGCCCCCGGCGCGCTAGACTCCCGGGATGCGCCCCTCGCCCCTCCGCCGCCTCCTCGGCCCGCTCCTGGTGGGCGCCGCCTTCCTGGCCGGCCTCTCGGTGAACCACGTGGCCCAGGCCGCCCGCCGGTCGGAGACCTACCGGCCGCTCGACGTCTTCGCCGACGTGCTGGCCCACGTGGAGAACTCCTACGTGGAGGAGGTGGACGAGCGCGAGCTGGTCTACGGCGCGGTGGACGGGCTGGTGGGGCGGCTCGATCCGCACTCGGTCTTCCTCCGGCCGGAGGTCTTCAAGGCGCTGCGCGACGAGACCACCGGCGAGTTCGACGGGCTGGGGCTGGAGCTGACGGTGCGCGAGGGGCAGCTCACCGTCATCTCGCCCATGGCCGACTCGCCCGGGGAGCGGGCCGGCATCCGGCCCGGCGACCACATCGTCTCCATCGACGGCAGCCCGGCCCGCGACCTGACGCTGGCCGAGGCCATCCGCCGCCTGAAGGGGGCGGTGGGCACCACCGTGGCGCTGGAGCTGATGCGCGAGGGGTTCAGCGCCCCGCAGCGGCTCACCCTGGTGCGCGACCGGATCCGGCTGCAGAGCGTGGACTGGCGCGTGCTGGACGGGCCGCGCCGCTACGCCTACGTGCGCATCAAGGCCTTCCAGGAGCGGACCGACCGGGCGCTGGAGAAGGCCCTCGGCGAGGCCCGCGCCACCCTGAAGGGAGAGCTGCGCGGGCTGGTGCTGGACCTGCGCAACGACCCCGGCGGCCTGCTCGACCAGGCGGTGCGGGTCAGCGACCGCTGGCTCACCGGCGGGGTCATCGTCACCACCGAGGGGCGGGGGCGGCGCAACGTGGAGGTGGAGAAGGCGCGCGAGAAGGACACCGAGCCGGCCTACCCGCTCATCGTGCTGGTCAACAAGGGGACCGCCAGCGCCAGCGAGATCGTGGCCGGCGCGCTGCAGGACCACCAGCGGGCGGTCATCATGGGCACGCCCACCTTCGGCAAGGGCTCGGTGCAGACCATCATCGAGCTGGAGGACGGGGCGGGCCTCAAGCTCACCGTGGCCCGCTACTACACGCCGCGCCACCGCTCCATCCAGGAGCACGGCATCACCCCGGACGTGGTGGTGGCCGACGCCGCCCCGCAGGCGCGCGAGGACGGCCCGGGGGAGCGCGACCTGAAGCGCCACCTCCGCAACGAGGCGGGAGACCGGGCGGCCGGGCCCGGTGGCGCCGGGGCCGCCCCGCCCGGCGGGCCCGGGCGCGGCGCGCCGGCGGAGGGGCCGGGCGACGACTACCAGCTGCGCACGGCGCTCGACTACCTGAAGGCGGTGGACATCTTCAAGTCGGCGGGGGCCGCCCCGGCCCTGCCGCGCTGAGCAGGGGGAGGCCCGGCCGCCGGTGGTCCCGGCCGGGCCCGGGCGCTCCGTCCGCCTCCGTTCGGCCGCGGCCCGCCGGACACGCCTGCCTGTGTCGCCGCTGCCTGTCCCGGAGGCATGACGTGGCGCGTCAGGCGACCCGCGACTTCTCCATCTGCTCGATTTTCCTGAGACATCTCGGGCTTTTCGCGATTTGACATTCACGTCGGGATCAGTAAAGTACGCGCGGCCTCGCGTTTGCTTCCAAGAGCACCCCGGGGCCCCCACCCAGGACACGAAAGACAGCCGTCGCTCGCGGGGGCGAGCCGGCGGCACCAGGTCACGATGAGCACACTCGAGCTGTCGGTCTTCCTCGCCTACTCCTGCCTCCTGCTGGTGCTCTCGCTCTACGGCTCCCACCGGATCCGGATGGTCTACCTGTACTACCGGCACAAGTTCCGGCTGCCGACCCCCGCCGGCCGCTTCGCCGAGCTGCCCCGCATCACCGTGCAGCTGCCCATGTTCAACGAGCTCTACGTGGCGGAGCGGGTCATCGACGCCGCCTGCAAGCTCGAGTATCCGGCCGACCGGCTGGAGATCCAGGTCCTCGACGACTCCACCGACGAGACCCAGGGCATCGCCCGCGCCTGCGTGGAGCGCTGGCGGCAGCAGGGCGTGGACGTCAGCTACGTCCACCGCGTCAACCGCCAGGGCTTCAAGGCCGGCGCGCTGGAGCACGGCCTGACCACCGCCAAGGGCGAGTTCGTGGCGGTCTTCGACGCCGACTTCCTGCCCCAGGCCGACTACCTGCTCCGCTGCGTCCACCACTTCACCGATCCCAGGGTGGCGGTGGTGCAGGCCCGCTGGGGCCACATCAACCGCGGCCACTCGCTCCTGACCCGGGCCCAGGCCATCTTCCTCGACGGCCACTTCCTGGTGGAGCACTCGGCCCGCAGCGGCTCCGGCGTCTTCTTCAACTTCAACGGCACCGCCGGCGTCTGGCGCCGCGCCGCCATCGTGGACGGCGGCGGCTGGCAGCACGACACCATCACCGAGGATCTCGACCTCTCCTACCGGACCCAGGTGAAGGGCTGGAAGTTCGTCTTCCTGCCCGACGTGGTCACCCCGGCCGAGCTGCCCGAGGACATGAACGCCTTCAAGGCCCAGCAGCACCGCTGGGCCAAGGGCTCCATCCAGGTGGCCCTGAAGCTCTGGCCCATGCTGCGCCAGGCCGGCCTGCCGCCCGAGCAGCGCAAGGAGGCCTTCTTCCACCTGACGGCCAACCTGGCCTGGGTGGTGATGATCCCGCTGGCCATCCTGCTCCCCGTCTCCTGCGTGGTGCGCGTCTCCCACGGCTGGTTCGAGGTGCTGCTGGTGGACCTGCCCTTCTTCGTCATGGCCACCCTGTCGGTGCTGATGTTCTACGCCGTCAGCCAGGCCGAGCAGGGCGCCAGCTGGTGGGACCGGGTCAAGCACCTGCCCTTCGTCATGGCCCTGGGCATCGGCCTCTCGGTCAACAACGCCCGCGCCGTGGTCGAGGCGCTCATGGGGTACGAGACCGGCTTCGTGCGCACGCCCAAGGCGGGCGTGGGCGGCCCGGCCGCGGCCCTGAAGAAGAAGAGCGGCTACAAGGCGGCGGCCACCCTGCAGCCGCTGGTGGAGCTGGCCCTGGCGGCCTACATGACCTACGGCGTGGCCTACCTGATCGAGCGGGAGGTCTACTACTCGATCCCCTTCCTGGTGCTCTTCCAGGTGGGCTACGGGTACGTGGCGCTGGTCTCGATCTACGAGGGGCTGCGCGGCCGCGTCCTCCGCCTGGCCCGGGTCTTCGCGCCGGCCGGCGCCGTGGAGTAGCCGCCTACCCGGCCAGCGCCTTCTCGTAGACCGTGACGCCGCGGTCCAGCCGCCCCACCGCGGCGAACCCCAGGCGCGTCCAGAACGCCTGGGCGCCGGGGTTCTCGTCGCCCACCGAGAGGCGCAGGGTGCCGAAGCCCGCCGCCGCCAGCCCGCGCTCCAGGGCGGCCGCGGCCTCGGCGCCGTAGCCCTGCCCCTGCACGGCCTCGCGCAGCACCAGCAGCCCGAGGTGGGCGGTGCCGGGCTCCGGCTGGTCGAGCCAGACGTCGAGCAGCCCCACCGGCGCGCCGTCGCGCCGGGCCGCCACCAGCCAGACCCGCCGCAGCGGGTCGGCCTCCGCCTCGTCGAGCAGGTGGTCGGCGGCGCCCGGGTCGGCCGGGCCACCCTCGGTGGCCTCGTGGTAGCCGGGGGCGCCCTCCAGCACCCGCTGCAGCGCCGGCGCGTCGCGGCGCCCGGCCGGCCGGATGACCAGGCGGGGCGCGTCGAGCGGGGGCAGGGCGGGGTGCTGGTCCATGGCGTCGTCGGGGGCGGTGGCGGCCGGGCCTCAGGCCTGCGCCGCCCCGGCCTCCAGCAGGAGCGCCCGCGCCGCCGGGTCGGCCAGGTCGGGGATGACGGCGTCGGCGCCGGCGGCGCGCAGGGCGGCCTCGTCGAAGTTGCCGGTGGTGACGCACAGGGCCGGGCAGCCCACCGCGTGGGCGGCCAGGACGTCGCGTGGGGTGTCGCCGATGACCAGCACCTCGGCGGGCGCCACCGGCCGCCCCAGGGCCGCCGCCACCCGGCGCACCGCCGCGGCCACCACCAGCGCGCGCTCCTCGCCGTCGGCCGCGAAGCCGTGCATGCCCGCCGGACCCCAGTCGAAGAAGCGCTCCAGGTCGCCGCGGGCCAGCTTGACCCGGGCGCCCGCCACCACGTTCCCGGTGCACAGGCCGTAGGGGGTGCGGCGCGCCGTGAGCGCCGTCAGCAGGTCGACCACGCCCGGCAGGACCCGGAAGCCCGGGGCGGAGATCTCGCCCTGCAGGTGGGCCACGTAGCGGTCGAGGATGGCGGCGCAGGCCGCCTCGTCGAAGGTGCGGCCCAGCAGCCGGAGCGACTCGCGCACGATGCCCCGGTCGGTCATGCCGTCGAACTTGAGCGAGCGGATGGCGCCGTCGATGGGCCCGCCGGCGTGGTCGCCCAGGGCCCGCTCGAAGGCCCGCCGGCCCGCCCCGCTGGCGCGCAGCAGGGTGCCGTCGATGTCGAAGAGCAGCGCGGCCGGGCGCCTCATTCGAAGAGCGCCTCCACGAACTCGGCGGGCGAGAAGGGCTTCAGGTCAGCCACCGTCTCGCCCACCCCCACCCACCGCACCGGCAGCCCGAGCTCGTCGGTGATGCCGATGACCACCCCGCCCTTGGCGGTGCCGTCCAGCTTGGTGAGGCACAGGGCGGTCACCCCCAGCGCCTCGTGGAACTGGCGGGCCTGGGCGATGGCGTTCTGCCCGCTGGTGGCGTCGAGCACCAGCAGCACCTCGTGCGGCGCGCCCGGGGCGGCCTTGCCGATGACCCGCTTCACCTTCTTCAGCTCCTCCATGAGCGGGGCCTTGGTGTGGAGCCGGCCGGCCGTGTCGCACAGCACCACGTCGGCCCCGCTGGCCACGCCCTGCTGCACCGCCTCGAAGCAGACCGAGGCCGGGTCGGCGCCGTCCTTGCCGCGCACGATGGGGGCGCCCACCCGATCGGCCCAGATCTCGAGCTGCTCGCCGGCGGCGGCCCGGAAGGTGTCGCCGGCCCCCAGCAGCACCGCGTGGCCGGCCCCCTTCAGCTTGGCGGCCAGCTTGCCGATGGTGGTGGTCTTGCCCGACCCGTTGACGCCCACCACCATCACCACCCAGGGCCGCTCCGCGCCGGGGGCGAAGGGGCGCTGCGGCGCCGCGCCGTCCAGCGCCAGGATGCGGGAGATCTCGGCGCGCAGCGCGGCCTTCACCTTGGCGGGGTCGGAGAGGGCCTTGGCCCGCACCTTCTCGCGCACCGCCTCGAGCAGGGTGGTGGCGGTCTTGACGCCGATGTCGGCGGTGAAGAGCACCTCCTCGAGGTCGGCCAGCACCTGGTCGTCGAGCTGGCGTCCGCCGCCCAGCAGGGCGTTGAGCCGCGCCATGAAGCCGCCGCGGGTCTTCTCCAGGCCGGAGGCCAGCGTCTTGCCGGCCTCGGCCTCGGCCTTGCGGCGCTGGGCCTCCTGCTCGGCCAGGCGGGCCGCCTCGGCCGCGGCCGCGGCCCGGGCCGCCTCCTCGCGGGCGCGCGCCTCGGCCTCCTCGCGCTCCAGCCGCTTGCGCTCCTTGTCGAGCCGGTCGGCCTCCTTCTTCTGGCGGTAGGCCTCCCGCCTGGCCTCCTCGTCGCGGGCGGCCGAAGCGGCGGCGCTGGCGGCGGCCCGGGCGGCGGCGGCGGCAGCGGTGGCGCTGGCGGTGGTCGCGGCCGGGGTCGGGGTCGGGGTCGCGGTCGGGGTCGCGGTCCGGGTCGGGGTCGCGGTCCGGGCCGGGGCCGGGGCAGCGGTCCGGGTCGGCGCCGCCTTCCCCTTCGCCGCCTTCCCCTTCACCTCGGCCGGGGCCTCCTCCCCCTCGTCCTCCGGCGGGGGCGGGGCGTCGCGCAGCTCGCGCTCGATCTCGGCCTGGGGAACCTCGGGCTCCGGGGTCCCGCGCGGCGTGCGGAGGAGGCGGAGCGCCACGGCGCCGACCAGGACGAGGAGGGCGACGAGGACGCCGATGCCGACGGCGTCGTTCGCGGTGAGGGCGAGCGGGATCACGAGGGGCTCCATCCTGGGAAAAGGCTCGGGAGGGCGTGGATATAGGACCCCCTCCGCGGGGGTGTCAACGCGCCCCGGCGCCCCCGCCCCCTGGCCCTAGGCCGCGGTGGACTCGCGCGCCCGCTCGGAGAGCCGCACCGAGACCAGCTTGGAGACGCCCGGCTCCTCCATGGTCACCCCGTAGAGCGTGTCCACCATCTCCATGGTCCGCTTGTTGTGGGTGATGAGGATGAACTGCGAGGTCCTGGACATCTCCTTCACGATCTCGTTGTAGCGGCCCACGTTGGCGTCGTCGAGCGGGGCGTCCACCTCGTCGAGCAGGCAGAACGGGGTGGGCTTGATGAGGAAGATGGCGAAGATCAGCGCCACCGCGGTGAGCGCCTTCTCGCCGCCGGAGAGCAGGTTGACGCTCTGCAGCTTCTTGCCGGGCGGCTGGGAGAAGATCTCCACCCCGGCCTCGCCCTCGCCGCCCTCGGGCTGCGTCAGCACCAGGCCGGCGCGGCCGCCGGCGAAGAGGCGCGGGAAGACCTGCTGGAACTTCTCGTTGACCCGGTCGAAGGTCTCCTGGAAGCGCTCCCGGCTGGCCCGGTTGATCTTGACGATGGCGGCCTTCAGGTCGGCCATCGACGACTCCAGGTCCAGCTTCTGCGCGGTCATGAAGGTGTGGCGCTGGGCCAGCTCGTCGTACTCCTCGATGGCGGTCAGGTTGATGGCGCCCATCCGGTCGGCCTGCCCCTTCAGCTCCTCCAGCCGCTCGCGCTCGGCCTCGGCGGGCGGGCGCTCCAGGTGGAACCGCGACACCTCCCAGCGGAGCTCGGCCTGGCAGCGCTCGCGCACCTGCTCCTCGAGGTGGCTGAGCTCCAGCGCCTGCTCCCGGGCGGTCAGCGCCGAGGCCGACAGGTCGGCCCGCACGCCCTCCACCCGGGTGCGCAGCTCGCGCAGCTCGGCGTCGCGGGCCCGGCCGGCGGCCACCAGCCCGTCGTGCTCGGCCCGGGCGGCCGCCAGGGCGGCCTGCACCACCACCAGGTCGGCGGCCAGCCGGCCCAGGTCCACCCGCGTGCCGTCCACCCGGCCGCGCAGCTCGGCGGCCCGGGCGTTCTGCTCGGAGAGGCCGGCGAAGAGCCGGGCCCGCCGGTCCTCCACCTCGCGCCGGGTGTCGTCGATGCGGCGCAGCGCCGAGCCGATGGACTCGCGCCGCTCGGCGTCGGCGGCCACCTTGACCTTCAGGTTGAGCAGCTCGGCGGTGGCCACGTCGCCGCGCGCCCGCAGGGCGTCGAGCCGCTCCATGGCGGCGCGGGCCCGCTCCTCGCCGCGGGCGGCCAGGGCCTCGGCGGTGGCGGCGGCCAGGCGGTGCTCCTCCTCCTCGCGCGAGAGGCCGCCCAGGCCGTCCTCCAGCTGGGAGCGCTCCAGCTCCAGCTGCCCCAGCCGCTGGGCGGTCCGCTCCAGCTCCTCGCCCAGCCGCGCCAGGTCCTTCTCCTGGTCCAGCAGGGCCAGCTCCTTCTCGCGGCCGTCCTTGTCGAGCGACTTGAGCGCCGCCTCCAGCTGCAGCAGGCGGGTCTGCAGGGCGCGGTGGCGCTCCTGGGCCAGGGCGAACTCGGCCTCGAAGGCGCGGACCGTCTCCTCCAGCTCCTGCACCTCGCGGCGGCGCTGCAGGGCGCCGTGCCCCTCGCCCTCCAGCGGGCCGCCGGTGACCACGCCGGAGGGATCCAGCACCTCGCCGTCCAGCGTCACCAGGGTGCGCTTGGGCTCGGCGGACTGCCACAGCTCCAGCGCCGAGGGCAGGTCGCGCACGATGAGCGCGTCGCCCAGCAGGAAGCGCACCACCTTCTCGTAGGAGGGCTCGAAGCGGACCACGTCCACCGCCGAGGCCACCACGCCCGGGTGGGCCGCCGACTCGGGCAGCCAGGCCTCGGCGTCGCGCAGGCGCGCCATGGGGATGAGGGAGGCGCGCCCCTCGGCGGCCGTCTTGAGGTAGTCGATGGCCTCGACGCCCTGGGAGTGGCTCTCCACGATGACGTACTGCAGCCGCTCGCCCAGCACCGCCTCGATGGCGTTCTCGAACTCCGGGGCCGAGGAGACCACGTCGGCCACCAGGCCGAAGATGCCCCGGTCGCGCCCCTCGCCCTGGCCGGCGCGGGTCATGATGGAGCGCACGCCGCGGCCGTAGCCCTCGTAGTTGCGCAGCACCTCGTTCAGGGTCATGAGGCGCGAGCGCTTGTCCTGCAGCTCCTCGCGCAGGGTGATGAGCTTGGCCTCGTTCTGGATGAACTCGGAGCGGGTGCGCTCCAGCAGCTCCTCCTGCGCCCCGCGCTGCTCCTCCAGCCGCAGCTTGAGCTGCCGGGTCTGCCCCAGCTTCTCGGCGTACTGCGAGCGGCTGCCGTCCAGGCGGGTGGTGCGGTCGCCGAGCTCGCCGGCCTCGGCGCGGTTGCGGTCGTGGCGGCCCTTCACGTCGAGGCGCTGCCGCTCCAGCTGGGCCAGCTGGCTGCGGTGGCCGGTGGCCTCGGAGAGGGCCGCGGCGGCGTCGGCGCGGGCCTGGTCCGCCTCGCCCTGGGCGCCGCCCTGCTCGCGCGACAGCTCGCGCAGCGTGATCTCGGCGTCGCCGAGGCGCACGTCGTCGCTGCTGGAGAGGGAGGTGAGGTCGTCGCGCTGGCGCAGCAGCGCCTCGCGCTCGGCCGCCAGGGCCTCGGCCTGGGCCTTCAGCCCCTCCACCTCGCCGGCCTGGGCCTGGGTGCGCTCGCCGATCTGGTCCAGCTCGCGGGCGGCCGCCTCCACCGACACCTCGGAGACCCGCGCCGCGCTGGTCAGCTCGTGCTCGCGGGCCGTCAGCTCGGCCAGGCGGGCCTCGCCCGCGGAGAGCAGGGCCCGGTCGGCCTCCAGCGCCGCCTCCAGCTCGACCAGGCGGGCCGCCAGCTCGGCCTCCTGGCCGCGGGCCAGGGCGTGGCGCTCCTCGGCGGCGCGGCGGGTGGCGGTCAGCTCCAGGTAGCGGGCGGCGGCGGCCTGGAGCTCCAGCTCGCGGATCTCCGCCTTGAGCCCCTTGTACTTCTCGGCGCGGCGGGCCTGCCGGTTCAGGCTCTCCAGCTGCTTGCCCAGCTCCAGCACGATGTCGGCCACCCGGGTCAGGTTCTGGTGGGTGGCCTCCATCTTCCGCTCGGCCGCCTCGCGGCGCTTCTTGTACTTGGTGACGCCGGCCGCCTCCTCGATGATGGCGCGCCGGTCCTCCGGCCGCGCCGACACGATCTGGCCGATGCGCCCCTGCTCCACGATGGAGTAGGCGGTGCGGCCGATGCCGGAGCCGAAGAAGATCTCGTTGACGTCGAGGAGCCGGGCCGACACCCCGTTGAGCAGGTACTCCGACTCGCCGGTGCGGTAGAGGCGGCGCCCCACCGTGATCTCGCCGAAGCCCTGGTAGGCGGCCGGCAGCTCGCTGGGCCGGTCGTTGACGAAGGTGAGGGTCACCTCGGCCACCGAGAGGGGCGGCTTCGACTCGGAGCCGTTGAAGATGACGTCCTCCATCGAGCGGCCGCGCAGCTGCCGGGCCGACTGCTCGCCCAGGACCCAGCGGATGGAGTCGGCCACGTTCGACTTGCCGCAGCCGTTGGGGCCGACCACGCCGGTGACCCCGTCGTCGAAGACGACCACGGTCCGGTCCATGAACGACTTGAAGCCGACCACGTCGAGACGCCTGATGCGCATGGTGGATGGCGATATCACGTCCCATGGGGCGCTTCAACACAAGCCGTTGATCGTGCTCGGGAATCCCGGGAACTTGACCGGCGCTCGGGGGGCCGGTGGCCCGAATTCGCCCATCGGATCGGGGCGTTAGGTGACACCACATGCCACCGCACGGCACGCCGCCCGCCGGGCTTTTTCCCAAGGGGGGAGCCTGCGACTAGACTCACGCCCCGATGCGCCTCCTCGGACCCCTGCTCCGCAACACCGTCTTCGCGCTGATCCTGTCGCAGGTGGTCGCCTGGTGGATGGCGGTCACGGTCTTCCCGCTGACGCCGGCCCAGCTGGCCAGCCTGCAGTGGGTCTTCCCCCTGGCGGTGAGCCTCGAGGTGCTGCTGGTGGGGGCGGCGCTGCTGGTGCTGGTCCGGCCGCTGCGCCTGGCCGCCGCCCGCCAGGCGCCGCTCGACGACGCCCAGGCCCTGGCCGCCGCGCACTCGGCCCACCGGCTGCCCTCGTCGGCCTCGATGGCGGCGCTGCTGGCCGGGGCCCTGATCGCCGGGCTGCGGGTGTGGCTCATGCTGCGGCAGGGGGTGCCCCCGGACATCGGGCTGGCCGGCGCCGGGGTGGGCCTGGCCGCCGCCATCCTGGGCGCCATGGCCACCTACACCCTGGCGGCCTCGGCGGCGGCGCAGGCGCTGGAGGTGCTGGGGCCGCGCGCCGAGGTGGCGGTGCACGGCACGGTGCGCGGCAAGATCCTGGTGGTCGGCTTCGGCCTCAACACCATCGGGCTGCTGCTCTTCGCCGCCTCCGGCTACGTGCGCTACCGGGCCGACATCGACCGCGAGTACCTGGCGGCCGCCGAGCGGGCCCAGCAGAGCGTGGTCTCCTCGTCGCGCCTCCTGGCGGACCGCGAGGTCGCCGAGCACGTCTGGCTGGTGACGGCGGCGCCCTCGGCGCTGCTGGGGCCGGGCGGCGGCGTGCTGGCGCGCTTCGGCGCCGGCGACCACCCCTTCTCCCGCGCAGCCGGCTCGCCGGGCACGCAGCGCGTGGCGGGCGGCTGGCTGGTGGCGGCGCGGGCCCCGGGCGGCGGCCTGGTGGTCAGCTGGCTCTCCGAGGGGCCGCTGCAGGGGCGGCGGCGCGACTTCTGGTCGTCGCTGGCCTCCACCGGCCTGCTGGTCTACCTGGCGGCGGCGGTGCTGGCCTGGATGGCGGCCCGCGCCATCACCATCCCCTTCCGCACGCTGGGGCGCGCCGCCGACCGCATCGCCGGCGGCGACCTGACGGTGAGCCCGCCCTCCATCTCGCAGGACGAGATGGGCCAGCTGGCGGCCGACTTCCGCCGCATGGCCCAGGGGCTGAAGGCCCTGGTCATCGACGTGCAGGCGGCCAGCGCCGGCGTCTCGCACGGCGCCCGCGAGGCCGGCGCCATCGGCGAGCGGGTGCGCCACGGCGCGCTCGACCAGCACCAGGGGGTGGTGGCGGTGCAGGCCGCGGTGGAGGCCATGGAGGGCTCGGTGGCCCAGGTCTCGCGCGGGGTGGGGTCGCTCTCCGACTACGTGCAGGTCACCACCGGCGCGGTGGGCGAGATGGCGGCGGCCCTCGAGGAGGTCCGCAAGAAGGGGGCCGAGCTCGACCGCGCCATGGACTCGGCGCTGGCCGACGTCGACAACCTCTCGTCGGCCGGGCGCGAGGCCGAGGCCACCCTGGGCGAGCTGGAGGGGCTGGCCAGCCACGCCGGCGGCACCCTGGCGGCGGTGCGCGCCTCGGTGTCGGCCCTGGAGCGGGCCGCCGGCGAGAGCGAGGCCAACGCGGCGCTGGTGGCCGAGATGGCGCAGCGCTCCGGCGGGGTGGTCGAGGAGACGGTGCACGGCATCGAGACCCTGCGGGCCGCGGTCTCCGACGCCCACCGGCGCATCACCGCGCTGGGGCGCCGCTCCGACGACATCGACCAGGTGGTGGACTTCATCTCCGAGGTGGCCGGGCGCACCAACCTGCTCTCGCTCAACGCCTCCATCATCGCCAGCCAGGCGGGCCAGCACGGCAAGGCCTTCGCGGTGGTGGCCGACCAGATCCGCGACCTGGCCGCCCAGATCGCCCGCTCCACCAAGTCCATCGGCGACATCATCCACGCGGTGCGCGAGGACGTGGAGGCCACCGCCGCCCTCATCGACCGCGGCGACGCGCTGGCGGTGGAGGGGGTGCAGCTGGCCCGCAACTCGCTGGAGGCGCTCGGCCAGATCCAGCGCACCACCGCCCAGGGGCGGGAGACCGCCGGGGCCATCCGCCAGGCGGTGGACGCCCACGCCGGCTCGTCGCGCGAGGTCTCGCAGCTGGTCGAGTCGGTGGCCGACGGCTCGCGCGCCGTCACCGCGGCGGTCCAGCTGGTGGGGCGCTCGGTGGCCGGGGTGGGCAGCGTGTCACGCAGCGTGAACGCGCTGGCCGAGCAGGTGAGCCGGGCGCTGGAGGACCAGTCCGGCATGGGGCGGCGGCAGCTGGAGAGCCTCTCCCGCCTGGAGCGGATGATCGCCGACATCACCCGGGCCGTGGAGGCGCACAACGCCGCCACCCGCCGGGTGCGCGACACGCTGGGCGACCTGTCGGGCACCACCGACGATCACGAGCGGGCGGTGGAGGTCCTCTCCGGGGTGGCCGAGCGGCTGGGCGGCCGCGCCACGGCGCTGGCCGAGCGCATCGACCGCTTCAAGGTCTGAGGCCTTCGCCCCGTCCGCGCCGGGGGCCCTCCCCGGCGGGGCCGCGGCTCACGGCGCCGGCGCGGCCGGGGGCGGCGCCGGGCGGGCCGAGGGGTGGCCCAGGGTGCCGGCCACCGCCAGGTGCCAGGCGCCGTCCTTGCCCTTGCCGGAGGCCAGCGCCAGGTCGAGCAGCGACCGCACCGTCTTGCCCTCGGCCTTGGCGGCGAAGGCCTCCGACAGGCGGATGGAGGCCCGGCCCGTCAGCGGCGACAGGTCCAGCTTGGGCAGCACGGTGAAGGCCAGGCCGTCGCCGGCCAGGGTGGCGTCGCCGCCGCTGGAGGCCAGCTTCTCGAAGGTCCCCTTGCCGGCCGCCACCGCCACCGCCGCGGTGACCTGGCCGAGCGAGAGCGCCGGCAGGGTGAGCGGGGCGGCCATGCCGGGCACCGGCACCTTGCCGCCGGCCAGGCCGGCCCCCTCGATGGTGAGGTCGGCGCGCCCCTCCAGCTTGCCCTTCTCGTCGGCCGGCAGGACGAAGCGCGCCGTGCCGGTGGCCAGGCCGGTCAGGTCCAGGCCGGCCGCCTTGCGCAGCGGCACCGCCTGCGCCAGGTCGAGGTGCGAGAGCCTGGCCTCCACCACCTGCGGCGCGCCGGAGAGGTCGAAGCTGCCGGTGGCCCGGCCGTCGTAGAGCCGGGCCGCCACCGCCACCCGCAGCCGGCCGCGCAGCAGGGGCAGGGCCGCCAGGGTGACGTCGAGCTCCTCCATGGGGATGGCCAGCCCGTCCTTGTCCTTGAGCGAGACGTCGCGCAGCCCCACCCCGACCAGGCCGGCCGGGCCGGCCTCGCCGGCCTCCAGCTTCCAGCCGCGCTGCGCCGCCTCGACCACCAGCCGGTCGCGCATGGCGGCCGCCGGCAGGGTCTGGCGCAGCGCCAGCAGGAAGGCGGCGACGAAGAAGGCGCCGTAGAGCAGCCGCGGCTTCCAGGTGGTCCAGTCGATGGCCATGTGCGCCCTCTCCTCAGCCCTTGATCTGGTAGGTGGCCACCACCACCGTGGCGTCCACCAGCTTGGGGTCGTCGGTGCGGGTGGAGAGGCGGAGCCGGCGCACCTTCACCAGCCCCTGGCTGCGCTCCAGCCCCTGCAGCAGCCTGGCCAGCCGGGGCAGCTCGATGCGCGGCAGGTTGACCTCCACGCTCTCCTCGGTGACGCCGTCCAGGTCCACCGGGTTGCCCACCGGCCGCAGGTCGGTGACCTCGATGCCCAGCGAGCTGCCGGTCTGCGAGACGTGGCTCATGAGCGGCACCTGCGGCCCCTTGAGGCGCGCCTCCAGCGCGGCCCGCTCGGCCTGCACCCGCTTGTAGCCGGAGGCCAGGGCGCCCACCTGGGCCAGCACCTTGGTCTTCTCCTCGATGCGCGCCTCGCGGGCCCGCACCCCGGCCTGCAGGCGGAAGGACACCATGAAGACCACGAAGAGGACCACCGCCACGCCGGCCAGCGTCACCATGACGCGCTCGCGCGGCGAGAGGCGGGAGGCCCACGCCTCCAGGTCGGCCTTGAGCTGCTTCCAGCGCTCCATGGTCACTCCCCTCCCTGGGCCGGGTTCGAGCAGGCCAGCGCCGAGTCGATGGAGAACTCGAACTTCGAGTCGGAGGCGCGCTTGCGCACCCCCTGCGGCCGCGCGTCGGCGAAGCAGCGCGAGGCGTGCAGCCCGGTGACGATGCGGTCCACGTTCTCGGCGGTGTCGGTGGTGCCCTGCAGGTGCAGCTTCTTCTCGGTCACGTCGATGCGGTCGAGGCGCAGCGCCACGCCGTCGGGCACCCGGGCGGAGAGGTCGCCCAGGACGTCCACCGCCGAGCCCTTGGGGATGGCGGCCCCCGGCACCCCGCGGCCGCGCAGCACCGAGAGCGCCTCCTCGTAGTTGGGGTAGCACTTGTTGAGGATCTTGGTCTGGGCGTCGCACAGCACCTTGTCGAGGGCCTGCTCCTGGCGGGCCAGGGCGAACACCTTGACCCCCGAGGAGGCCACCGCCAGCAGCAGCACCAGGCCGGCCGCCACGCCCAGGGTGGCCACCCGGCCGCGCAGCTGCTCCATGTCGCGGGTGTAGGCGGCGTCGCCGCGGCGCAGGTTGAGGCGCGAGAGCCGCGCGCCCAGGTGGCCGCGCAGCGCGGCCGCCAGCGCCAGGGCGAAGGACGGGGCGGTGTCGGCGGGCAGGCCGCGGGCCGCGGCGGCGCCCAGCTCGAGCGGCAGGACCTGGCCGTCCACCTCGCCGGCGAAGAGCTCGGCCAGCCCGGGCAGGCGGGCCAGGCCGCCGGCCAGCCAGAGCCGGGCCAGCGGCCGCGAGCCCTCGCCGCGGGCCCGCCAGCCGCGCACCGTGGCGCGCAGCTCGCGCAGGAGCGGGGCCACGGCGCGCCGCAGCGCCTCGGCGGCGCGCGGGTCGTCCCGCAGCGCCTGCAGCGGGCCGTCGTCGGGGCCGTCGAGCGGGCCGCCGGCCAGGCCGGCCAGCAGGCGGGCCGCGTCGGGGGCCGACAGCCCCAGGTCGGCGGCCAGGCTGCGCGCCAGCGCGCCGGCGCCCCAGGCCACCGTGCGGGCCGCCTCCAGCTTGCCGGCCGCGCCCAGGCAGAAGGTGGCGCGCTCCTCGCCCAGGTCCAGCACCGCCTCGGCCGGGGCCGGCTGCCCCTCGGCCGCCACCAGCGGCTCGCCGGCCAGCACGCCGGGGGCCAGCAGGGCCGCCAGGGTGGGCGCCGGCGGCGCCACCACCCGGGGATCGAGCCCGGCGCCGGAGAGCAGCTCCAGCAGGGCGGTCAGCTCGGCGCGCGGCGCCACCCCCACCCACAGGTCGGCCATCCCGGGCCGCTCCCCCATGGGCTGCCAGTCCCAGGCGGCCTCGGCGAGCTCGTAGGGGATCTGCCCCTCCACCTCGAAGCCGATGGTCTGCTCGATGCGCCGGGGGTCGGTGAAGGGCAGGGTGACCACGTGGGCCGCCACCGCCACGCCGGGCGTGGTGACCACGCACAGCTCGGCCTTCCAGCCGCGGTCGGCCAGCAGCCGGCCCAGCGCCGCCGCCTGGCGCTCCCGCAGCGAGGGGCCGCCCTCGACGGCCGGCTCCAGCGGCGCCTCGGCGTGGTCGGCCACCTCGAAGCCGCGGTACGCGCTGGAGAGCAGCACGGCCTTGACGGCCCGCGCCCCCACGTCGAGACCCAGGATGGACTGCGCCATGATCGTCACTCCTCTCGCCAGTGCAGCAGGCGGCCCAGCCCGGTGGCCTGCTCGCGGGCTTGCTCGGGGTCGAAGCTCACCACCGCCGCGATGGTCTTCTCCACCCGGCCCACCGTGCCGCTGCCGCGCACCGTGTAGACGCGCGAGCGGTCGGTGAAGGCCCCGCGGCCGTCCTTGTTGTTGGCCTGCAGGTAGGTGGCGTTCACCGTGAGCCCCATGACCTGCAGGAGCTGGGCGAACTGCATGGGGGTCATGGAGAGGAAGCCGCCCAGGCGCAGCTCGCGCGCCGCCAGCTGCAGCCGCTCGCCGAAGGTGGGGTCGTCGAGCAGCGGCTGCTGCGGCGGGTCGGCCATGATGCGGGCGTTGCGCACCAGCTCCACCGGGTCGTCGGCGTTGACGTTCATCTTGGCGTTGCGCGAGACGAAGACGGTGAGCCGGTCGCCGAAGGCGGCCATGAAGGCGTCGGACACGCCGGTCACCAGGAACAGCTCGTCGAGGGAGTCGAAGCGGGCGTTCTTGGCCTTGTAGCGATCCGGGCCGCGGTCGTAGGCGAAGTTCTCGTCGCCGAAGCCGGCCTCGAAGGGCCGGTCGTAGAGGCCGGTCACCGACGACTGCACCTGGTCGTCGTCCACCCAGTCCTTCAGGTGGATGGCCAGGTCGGTGCGCGAGGTGCGCTGGCCGTTGGCGTCGTCGCGGTCGAAGAGGAAGTCCCAGTGCTTGTCGGCCACCATGGCCAGGAAGCTGTCGAGCTGGGCCCCCTGCAGCTGGGTGGTGGCGCTGCCGTCGAGCTGCACGTTGACCTTGCGGTCCTCGTCGTCGAGCACCGCCTCGAAGCGCCCGTCGGCCTCCGGCGCGGGGGCCTCGGCGCCCAGCGGCGCCGAGCCGGCGAAGAGCCGGCCGGCCAGGTCCGAGTCGATGGGGATCTGGCGCCACAGCTGGGGGCGGGCCGAGGCCTGGCCGCCGGCCAGGGCGCCGGCCGTCCCGCCCAGGTTCTTGGCCGCATCCTGGGCGCGGTTGCCCACCTCGTCGAGCTGGGCCTGGAAGTGCAGCACCAGCCGACCCAGCGCCACCGCGCCGCGGGCCTGCGCCTGGGCCTTCAGCTCGTCGCGGGCGTTGCCGGCGATCTGCAGCGAGACGCGGGCCTGGTAGGCCAGGTCCACCGCGGCGGCGGTGACCAGCGCCACCGCCACCATCACCACCAGCAGGGCGGCGCCGCGCGGGGCGGGCCGGCGGGCCGCCGCGCCACCTGCCGGGCCGGGAGGGAGGCGGGCCACGTCAGAACTCCAGCGGGGTGGTGAGGGCCACGCGGGCCTGGGTGGCGTAGGTCTGGACCTGGCCGTCGGCGTCCTTCACCTCGAGCTCGATGCGCACCCGGGAGGGCAGCTCGTTCATCCGCTCGCTGGAGCGGGTGGACCACTCGCGGCTCCACTCCTTGCGCACCCGGTCCCAGTACTGGAAGGTCACCTTGCTGACGTGGTCGGCCACCAGGTCCTTGGCCCCGCCGCGGTCCGGCTCGTCGTCGAGGTGGGTCTTGACCCGCCGGAAGAGCGCCTCCTCGCCGGTGTCGGGATCGCGCTCCACCAGGTACTCCACCACCACCTGGTCCGACTCGGCGGTGTCCTGGTAGCGGCGCACGTGCGCCATGGTGGTGAAGAGCAGCTCGTCGCCGCGGCCCACGAAGAGGGTGGGGCGGTCGCGGAAGCGGGCCCGGTCGTAGTGCTCCGAGAGGTAGGCCATGGACAGCTCGCGGGTCAGGCGGGCCAGCGAGAGCCGCACCGCCGAGGCGCGCTCCGACTGGTCGCGCACGATGCTGGCGGCCCGGTCCACCTGCTGGTAGCTGCCGGCGATGACCGCGCCGATGAAGGCGGTGATGGCCACCGCGATCATGAGCTCCACCAGCGTGAAGCCGCGGGGGGCGGGCCTCACCGGCCACCTCCGCCCGGCGAGCCGCCGGCGCCCGGCGCCAGCACCACCAGGTGGGTCACCACCGTGAAGGACTCCTCGCGGGCCCCGTCCTGCCAGGAGACGGTGAGCCGGACCTGGCGCACCCCCTTCTTGATCTCCTCGCCCAGCACCGGCAGCGCGCTCTGCAGCAAGGCCGTGGTGGCGCCCGCCAGGGGCGAGGGGCCCGGGGTCGGGCCGCCGCTCCCGGCGGCCTTGGCGGCCGCGTCGGAGCCGCCGGTGATCTGGGCCATCAGCCCCTCCAGGCCGCCGTCGGCGCCGGTGAAGGCCTTCACCACGCCCTCGGCCCCCAGCTCCAGGGTGGGCTTGACGGTGGCCACCTTCCAGCGCACCTCCGGGTGGCCGTCGTCCTCGAAGGTGCCGTCCTCCGACTGGTCGAAGTCGCGGAAGCCATCCGCCTCGAACGTGGCCTCCACCTCGGCCAGCTTGCCGCGCGCCAGCATGGTGGCCAGCTCGAGATCGCGGGTGCGCACGTGGTTCCGGAGGGCGCCGCCCACCACCTCGAAGGCGGCCGTCAGCGCCATGGCCAGGATGGCCATGGCCACCATGACCTCCAGCAGCGTGAAGCCGCGCGCCGCCGGGCGCCCGGGCCGGGCCGGCCTCATCGCCGCGCCTCCACCACGCCGGCCACCACGCGGGCCCGGCCGGTGAACGGCTCCACCACCACGGTGTAGACCGCGTCGCCGTCGGCCACCTCCACCCAGGCCCGCTCGGCCTGGCCGCCCGGGAAGAAGTGGACGTAGGCGGTGCCCTCGGTGATGGGCTCGCGGCGCCCCTCCACCCGCACCTCGCGGATGGCGGTGGTGCCCGGCAGCTCGCGCCGCGTCACCAGCCGGTCGCCGAAGGCGCCGAAGCGGGTCTTGGCCAGCAGGCGCCGCCGCTCCTGGTCGCGCTCGTCGGGCAGCCGGTCGGCCAGCTCCTCGTCGCTGGTGGCGGCCGCGTCGTCGCCCCGCGCCACCCCCACCGCCCCCTCGGCGCACTCGGCCGACCAGGTGCGCGCCGTCAGGTCCAGCGCCATGCGGCAGGTGGCGTGGCGCAGCGCCGCGGTGTCGTAGAGGTAGCGCAGCCCGCCGCCCAGCTCGCCGGCCGCCTGGCGGGCGTCGGCCCCCGAGAGCGACGCCACGGCGGGGGACCACCGCGGCCGACAGCACCGCGATGACCGCCACCACGATCATCAGCTCCACGAGGGTGAACCCTCGGCTGTGGGCCGGGCGCGCCATGCCGCCTAGTTGTTCACCAGGTCGGCGTTCTCGCCCTCGCCGCCGGGGGCGCCGTCGCCGCCGTAGCTCTTCACGTCGTACCCGTCGGCGTGCGCCTGGCCGGGCGAGAGGTAGATGTACTCGCGCTCCCAGGGGTCGAGCAGCTTGCCGTTCTTGTTGGGCTTGAGGATCTTCTCCTGGATGAGCAGCCCCAGCCCCTCCTCGGTGGTGGGGGTGCGGCCGCGCAGCACCCGGTAGGTGTCCACCCCCTCCGAGATCTTGGCCAGGTCGGACTTGGCGGTCCGCACCTTGGCCTCCGAGAGGTTGCCGAAGACGTTGACGGCCACGGCGGTGCCGACCAGGCCGATGATGATCACCACCACCATGATCTCGATGAGGGTCATGCCGCGCTGGGCGCGGCGCTTCCTGTTGGTCACGTTCAGTTGCCTCCTGCGAGGGAGTTGATCTGGAGGATGGGCATGAGGATGGAGAAGACGATGAACGCCACCACCACCCCCATGCCGACGATCATGAAGGGCTCGAGCAGCGAGGTGAGGGCCGCCACGGTGGTCTCGACCTGGTCCTCGTAGGCGTCGGCCACGTTGCCGAGCATCTCCTCGAGGGAGCCGGACCGCTCGCCCACCGCCACCATGTGGTGCACCAGGGGCGGGAACTCGCCGGAGCGCTTGAGGGGGGCGGCGATGGACTCGCCCTCCTGGATGGAGACGCGGGCCTGCTCGATCACCTCGGCCAGGCGCACGTTGCCCACCACGTTCTTGACGATGTCCATGGCCGACAGGAGCGGCACGCCGCTCTTGAGCAGGGTGGCCAGGGTGCGCGAGAAGCGGCCGATGGCGATGGTGCGGATGAGCCGGCCGAAGACCGGCACGGTCAGCTTGAAGCGGTCCCAGCGGGCCCGGCCCGGGACCGAGGCCTTCCAGCGCAGGAAGCCCCAGATGGCCAGGATGGCCAGCGCCAGCACGGCCCACCAGTAGCTGGCCATGAAGGTGGAGAAGCCGATGAGCGCCTTGGTGGTCCAGGGCAGCACCGCCTTGGTGTCCTCGAAGATCTTGGTGATCTTGGGGATGACCACCGTGAAGAGGGCGCCCAGCACCAGCGTGCCGATGACCAGCATGGCCACCGGGTAGATCATGGTGGCCACGATCTTGGAGCGCAGGCGGGCCTGGCTCTCGGTGAAGTCGGAGAGCCGCACCAGCACCACGTCGAGGGCGCCGGAGGACTCGCCGGCCCGGATCATGTTGACGAACAGGCCGTTGAAGACCCGCGGGTGGCCCGCCATGGCGTCGGCCAGCGAGGCGCCCTCGTTGACCCGCTGCTTCACGTCGGAGACCACCCGCTTGAGCCGCTCGTGCTCCACCTGCTCCACCAGGGCGGAGAGCGCCTCCACCAGCGGGATGCCGGCGTGGATCAGCACCGCCATCTGGCGGGTCATGACCGCCAGGTCCTCGGCGCTGACCCGCCCCACCACCCAGCGCCTGACGTTGACGTCGCGCTTGGCCTGGGCCTGCTGCTGCTGCTCGCCCAGCACCTCGGTGAGGAAGACGCCGTCGCGCTTCAGCGCGGTGCGCAGGGCCTTGGGGGACTCGGCCTCCTTGAGCCCCTGGACCGCCTTGCCGGCCGCGCTGAGGGCCTTGTACTCGAAGACGGGCATGGCGCTAGTGCAGGTCCTCGGCGGTGACCGAGAGGACCTCGGCGGCGGTGGTGATGCCGCAGGCCACCTTGTAGGCGCCGTGCTGCATCAGGGACAGCATCCCGTGGTTCACGGCGGCCTGCTTGATGGTGGAGGAGTCGGTGTTCTTGAGGATCAGCTGGCGGATGTCGTCGTCCACCAGCATCAGCTCGTAGATGCCGGTGCGCCCCAGGTAGCCGGTGCCCTGGCAGGCCGGGCAGCCGGCCGCCTTGTAGATCACGGCCGGGGTGCCGGCCTGGGCCCAGATGTCGTCGGAGAGCCCCACCTGGTCGCGCTCCTCGCGGGTGGGCGCGTAGGGCTTGCGGCACTGGGGGCAGAGGACGCGCACCAGCCGCTGGGCCAGCACGCCCACCAGCGAGGAGGCCACCAGGAAGGGCTGCACCCCCATGTCCACCAGGCGGGTGATGGCCCCGGCGGCGTCGTTGGTGTGCACCGTGGAGAGCACCAGGTGGCCGGTCAGCGAGGCCTGGATGGCGATCTCGGCCGTCTCCAGGTCGCGGATCTCGCCCACCATGATGACGTCCGGGTCCTGGCGCAGGAAGGAGCGCAGCCCGCCGGCGAAGGTCAGCTCGATCTTGGGGTTGACCTGCACCTGGCCGATGCCCTTGAGCGGGATCTCGACCGGGTCCTCGATGGTGAGGATGTTGAGATCCGGCGAGTTGATCTTGGCCAGCGCGGCGTAGAGCGTGGTGGTCTTGCCGGAGCCGGTCGGGCCGGTCACCAGCACGATGCCGTGGGCCCGGGTCACCAGCCCGTCCATGATCTTGAGCTGCCAGGGCTCGAAGCCGATCTCGGCCAGGTCGAGGATGACGTTGGACTTGTCGAGGAGGCGCATGACGATGCGCTCGCCGTTGTTGGTGGGCACGGTGGAGAGGCGGACGTCCACGTCCTTGCCGGCGATCTTGATGCGGATGCGGCCGTCCTGGGGCAGCCGCTTCTCGGCGATGTTGAGGCCGCCCATGATCTTGATGCGGCTGGCGATGGAGGCCTGGTAGCGCTTGGGGGCGCGGATGACCTCGCGCAGCACGCCGTCGATGCGGTAGCGCACCGAGATGTCGCGCTCCTCCGGGTTGATGTGGATGTCGCTGGCCCGCTCCTTGACGGCGCGGAACAGCAGCGAGTTGACGAGCCGGATGATGGGGGCCTCGTCGTCGGCGTCGAGCAGGTCGGTGGGCTCCTCCAGCTCGTGGGCCACCGACTCGAGGTCCTCGGTCTCGAGGCCCTGCATGATGGTGTCGTGCTCGTCGGCGGCCCGGTCGTAGGCGGCGTTGATGGCGTCGAGCACCACCTGCGGGGTGGCCACCTCGGGCGACACCGGGGCGCCCACCAGCACCGCCACCGAGTCCTGCGCCGAGGTGTCGAGCGGGTCGGCCACCACCAGCCGCACCGCCCCGCCCTGCCAGCCGATGGGCAGCACCCGGGCCTGCTTGGCGAAGTTGATGGGCACCTTGGCCACCACCGCCGGGTCGAGGGCCTCCGGGTCGATGCGCTCCAGGTACGGCAGCTCGAGCTGCACCGCCAGGGCCCGCAGCACGTCGATCTCGGTGGTGGCCTTCAGCTTGAGCAGCACCTCGCCGAGCCGCAGCCCGGCGTGCTCGCCGCGCTGGGCCAGCAGCGCCTCCTCCAGGCGGGCCGGGGCCAGCCCGGCCAGCTCGACCAGGATCTCGCCGAGCCGCCGGCCGCGCAGGCCGGCCGCGGCCGGGTCCGGCGCCACGGCGGGCGCGTGCCCGGGCCGCTCGGCCGAGAGCTCGGTGGCGCCCTCGGCCATGGCTACTGCCCCTCCGGGAGCGCGGGCGGCGGCGGCTGGACGTCGGCCGGCGGCCCCTCCGGCGTCACCTCGACGGGCTCGAGCCCGCCGGCGTCGGGCGGGGCGTGGCCCGGGACCTCGGCCGCCTCGGGGGGCGCCGAAGCCGCCGGCGCCCGGCTCGGCACCGGGTAGAGCTGGGCCGGCACCAGCGGGGCCGGGAAGGCCGGCGCGGCGGCGCCCGGCCCGCCCGGCGGGGCCGGCGGAGGCGACGGGGTGGCGTCCGGGCCGATGACGCGCTCGCCCGGGCCGCCGGCGCCGCCGTTCTCGGGCCGGGCCGTCTCCTCCGCCACGTCGCGGCGCAGCAGCGAGTACGGGCCGGTCTTGCGGGTGAAGTCGATGGCCACGTCGTAGCCCGGCTGGCGCCCGTAGAACTGCTCGGTGAAGTCCTGCTGCTCCTTGCGCTTCTTCTCGTAGATGCGCCGGTAGTCCGCCTCGTCGCGGATGATGTAGGGCGTCAGGAAGATGAGCAGGTTGGTCTTGGTCTTGGTGGTGGTGGTGTCTCGGAAGAGCCAGCCGAGGATGGGCAGGCTGCCCAGGAAGGGCACCTTCTTCACGCTGCGGACGTTGCGCTCCTGGATCAGGCCGCCGATGACGATGGTGGACTGGTCCTTGGCCACGATCTGCGTCTTGACGCTGCGCTTGGCGGTGGTGGGCCCGAGCTGCGGGTCCTTGTCCACGATCTCCTCGGTCTGCTGGTCGATGACCAGGCGGATGTTGTCGCCCTCGCTGATCTGCGGCTTGATCTTGAGGCGCAGCTCGACCGGCTGGCGCTGGATGGGGGCGTACAGGCTGTTGAGCCCCTGGCTGCCGAGCAGCGAGCCGAGCGCCGCGCCGGTGGTCCCGCTGGCGCCGCTGGTCAGGCCGGAGAGGCCGGAGGGGGCGTAGGCCGCCTGGAAGGGGACGTTCTGGCCGACCGTGATCTCCGACTCCTCGTTGTCCGAGGCCAGGATGTGCGGCGTGGAGATGACGTTGACGTCGGAGTTGGACTGCAGCGCCTGCACCATCACGCCGATGCTGGGGATGTTGAGCCCCAGGTCCTTGAGCGAGGCCGAGACCGGGCCGGCGTAGCCGGTCAGGAACCCGCCCAGGCCGATCAGGCTCTGCACGTTGGCGAACTGGCCGATGGTGCTGATGCGGCCGGGCGCCAGGTTGATGGGCACGAAGCCCGACCCGTCCTTGGTGGTGAAGGGGATGGCGCCGTGCGCCCCCACCCCGAAGGTGTTCGAGTTGTTGAGGTTGACCTCCATGATGACGGCCTCGACGAACACCTGGCGGCGCGGCCGGTCCAGCTTGTCGATGAGCCGGCGCACCGTGACGATGTCGGCGCCGCTGGCCTGGATGACCAGGGCGTTCTGGGCCTTGTCGGCGGTGATCTTCACGTCGCCGGTGAAGAGCTCGGCGGTGACGGTGCCGCCGCCGGCGGCCACCGGGGCGGCCGGGGACCCGCCGGCGCCGGGCAGGGAGGGGACGAAGCGCGCCCCGCCGCCGGGGGCGCCGGCGGCGCTCTTGCCGCTCTTGCCCTGGGCCAGGTTGGAGAGGGTGGAGGCCAGGTCCTCGGCGGCGGCGTTCTTCAGGTAGACGACGTGGATGCCGCCCTCCTCGGCGGTGGGCACGTCGAGCTGCTGCACCAGCTCCAGGATGCGCTCGAAGCTCTTCTCGTCGGCGATGATGATGAGCTTGTTGGTGCGGTCGTCCGGGATGACCTTGGTGACCTGCACGTCGACGCCGCCGCCGGCGCTGGCCGGGGCGGCCGGGGCGCCGGGCGCGGCCGGCCGGGCCGGCGTGGCGGGCGAGGCCAGCACCGTCTTGCGGGCGCCCTTGGCGCCGCCCTGGGCGAAGATCTGGTTGACCTTGTCGGCGATGTCCTTGGCCGCGGCGTAGCGGATCTGGACCATGCGCACCACCTCGCCCGCGCCGGCCCGGTCCAGCGTCTCGAGCAGCCGCTCGATGCGGCGGATGTTGAGCCCGATGTCGGTGATGATCAGCAGGTCGGGCGGCACCGTCTGCAGGTCGGCGCCCTGCGGCGAGATGAAGTTGCCGAGGACCCCGCGCACCTGGTCGGCGTCGGCGAACTTGAGCCGGATGAGCTTGGTGATGGGCTGCTCGGTGGAGGGCGTCTCCCCGTCGGTGGTGTAGGTGGGGATGGGGGTCTTCTTGGCGTCGGCGGTCCGCACCAGCTTCCAGTACTTGCCGGTCTGGTAGAGGGCGATGCCGTTGGAGGACAGGGCGGCCAGGAAGGCGGCGTAGGCCTCCTCGGCGCTCACCGCGCTCTTGGAGAGCAGGGTGATCTTCCCCTTGGCGACGTCCTCGCCGTAGATGAAGTTGCGGCAGGTCCAGCGGCTGGCCTGCTCGAGGATGTCCACCACGTCGGCCTTGTTGAAGGCCAGGAGGAACTTGCCCTGGATGGGCTGGCAGCTGGTGCCCGCCTTGACCGGAGTGAAGCTGATGGTGTCGCCGCCGCCGCCGGGCGTGGCCGGGGCCGCGCCGCCGCCCGGGAAGGGGGCCTGGCCGCCCTCCGCCGGCAGGCCCGTGGCCCGGTTGATGGGAACGCCCTCCGGGGTGGTGGTGCCGCGCCGCGGGTCGACCCGCGGCGTGGTGGGCCGGGTCACCGGCTGGGCGACCGCGCCGGGGACGCCGCCGGGGCGCGGCGGGCGGATGGGCGCCTGGGCCGCGGCGAGGGCGGGGGCGAGGCAGAGCGTGGCGAGGAGCGAGCGCATGCGCATGGGGAGTCCACCGGTCCTCACGGACCGCTGATGTTGTAGTCCTTCTTGATGGTCTGGCCGCCGCGCTCGAGCTCGATGGAGACGTGCGCCGACTCGCGGAGCTTCTGGTAGACCTCGAGGGCCTTGTCCGGCGAGTTGACCTCGTAGCCGTTGATGCGGGTGATGACGTCGCCGTTCTCGATGCCGATGGAGGCGTAGAGCGAGCCCGGCTGGATCTGGAAGAGCTTGAAGCCGTTGGCCTGGCCGTTCTTGAAGCTGGGGACCAGGCGTGCCTGGGTGGCCAGGGTGTTCAGGTTGGTGAGCGCGCCCTCGATCACCTGCTTGTCGATCTCGTACTTGTTGTCGGCCAGCTTGCGGATGCCCTCGGCGCCGGCGCCCGGGGCGGGGCGCACGGCGCTGGGCCGGCCGGGCGGCAGCGGCGCCACGCCCAGGTTGAGCGAGGCCTCGCCGGCGCCGGCGCCGGGCTCGCCGTCGAGGTATTCCTTGGTGCCGCCGTTGCAGATCACCGCCACCACCCGGAAGGCGTTGCCGGTCAGGTCGCGCGGGTCGGCGATCCGCTCCACCCCGAGCAGCCTGGCCCCGGCGAACTCCTCGCCCACGCCCAGCACCCTGGTCTCGCGGCTCTGCGGGTCGAGCAGGGTGGCCAGCGAGTGGCGGGCCACCTCGCCGAGGACGCCGGCCACCAGCTGCAGCCGCAGGTCGCTCTTGGAGGGCCGGGCGGCGGGGTCCTGGCAGGTCTGCGGGCGGCTCGGCGCAGCCACCACCGACTCCTCCACCACCTTGGGCGGCTCCACGCCGATGAGCCGGTAGAGCCGGTCGGGGTCGAGGGTGGTCGGCAGCACCGCCCGGGGCGGTGGCGCGGCCAGCGCGGCCTGGTCGGCCTGCGGGCGCGGCCGGATGGCGGCCCCCACCAGCGTGTTGACGGTTCGGGCCAAGAGCCAGGCCGCTGCGAACAGCAGGGCCAGGTTGGCGGTCCAGGCGTATTTGCGGAAGAAGAGGTCGAGCATGGGTGCCCGGCACCGAGTGAGCAACCCGTGTGCCACCGGCGGCCGCGCCGGGCCTCGCTCAAGCTGGCGGCATCAGGGCACTCTTCCTGGAGCCCGCCAGCCCCGAGGCCTCGGCCGGGGGCCGCCCGTGCCATTTTGGCAAAGGGACCGGCGCCTCCGTCCCCAGCCCGCCAAAATGTCACCGCCGCCCGGCCCCACGCGGCCGGGATCAGGTCGGCTCGCCGCCCTCGTCCGGCCCGGCCTCCTCGCCCTCCACCACCTCGCCCGGCCGCCGCAGCCGCCCCGCCTCGTCGCGGTCGAGCTTGCGGTAGATGGTGCGCGGGGCGATGCCGAGGAGCTGCGCCGCCAGCGTCTTGTCCCCGCGCGTCTGGGCCAGGGTCTCGCGGATCACCAGCCGCTCGATCTCGTCCATGGTGGTGCCGAGCGGCACCGTGAGCGAGGCCGGCCCGGCGGCGCGCTCGGTGGCCGGGGCCCGCTGCCGCACCGCCTCCGGCAGGTCGCCCACGTCCACCAGGTCGCCGCGCGCCAGGATGACGCCCCGCTCCACGGCGTGCTTCAGCTCGCGCACGTTGCCGGGCCAGGGCGCCGCCTCCAGCGCCGCCAGCGCCGCCGGGGTGAACCCGGTGGCCTGCTTGCCGTTCTTCTCGGCGAAGGGGCGCAGGAAGGAGGCGGCCAGCAGCGGCACGTCCTCGCGCCGCTGGCGCAGCGGCGGCAGGCGCACCGACACCACGTCGAGCCGGTAGAAGAGGTCCTCGCGGAACCGGCCGGCCTTCACCTCGGCGGCCAGGTCCTTGTTGGTGGCCGCCACGATGCGCACGTCCACCCGCACCGCCGCGGTGCCGCCCAGCCGGTCCACCATGCCGTCCTGCAGCACCCGCAGCAGCTTGACCTGCAGCGCCGGCGAGGTCTCGCCGACCTCGTCGAGGAAGAGGGTGCCGCCGTCGGCCCGCTCGAAGCGCCCCTCCTTGCGCCCCACCGCGCCGGTGAAGGCGCCCTTCTCGTAGCCGAAGAGCTCCGCCTCCAGGATGGTCTCGGGGATGGCGGCGCAGTTGATGGGCACGAAGGGCCGGGCGGCCCGCGGCGAGAGGTCGTGGACCAGGCGCGCCGCCAGCTCCTTGCCGGTGCCGCTCTCGCCCACCAGCAGCACGCTGGCGCTGGTGGGGGCGGCCTGGCGCAGGGTCTCCACCATGGCCAGCAGCGCCGGGGAGGTGCCGAGCAGGCCGCCCGCGCCGGGGGCCCCGCCCGGCGCCAGCGCCGCCAGGCGCGCCTTGAGGGCCCGGTTCTCGGCCACCAGCGAGGCCTTCTCGATGGCCTGGCGCACGCTCTTGACCACCGCCTGCCGCTTGAGGGGCTTGGCGATGAAGTCGTAGGCGCCCTCCTTCATGGCGGCCACCGCCGACTCCACCGTGCCGTGGGCGGTCATGAGCACCACCTCGGTCTCGGGGGCGATGGCCTTGACCGCCCGCAGCAGCGAGTCGCCGCTCATGCCGGGCATCATGAGGTCGGTCACCACCACCGCCGGCCGCTCGCGCCGCAGCGCCTCCAGCGCCTCGCCGCCGGACGAGGCCAGGGCCACCCGCCAGCCCTCGCGGGCGAAGATCTTCTCCAGCGACTCGAGGTTGGGGCGCTCGTCGTCGACGATCAGCACGAGGGGTGTCACGGCGCGAGCATACACCGCGCCCCCAGCGGCGCCGCGGGCGCGGAGGCGCGGCGCCGCGCCGACCCGTGGCGCGCCGCGCCCGGAGCCACCACGGGGGCCGGCGCGACGGCGGCGCCTGGAACGACGACGGCGCCCTCGCGGGCGCCGTCGGTGCAGCGGTCGGGGCCGGGGCCCCTCGGGCTACTCGGCCTCGGGGGCCTCGGGGGCGGCCTCGGCGGCCGGGGCGGCCTCCACCTTCTTGGGCTTGCCGGCGGACGCCTTGGCGCGCTTGGCGGCGCGGTTCTCGGCGCCGGCGGCGGCCTTCTTGGCGGCCGGTGCGGCCTCGGGCTTCTTGGCGTCCGGGGCGGCGCTGATGGTGGCCGAGGAGGCGTTGCCGTAGCGGTTCTTGAACTTCTCGATGCGGCCCGCGGTGTCCATGATCTTCTGCTTGCCGGTGAAGAACGGGTGGCACGCCGAGCAGATCTCGATGTGGAAGTCGCCGGCCACCGAGCGGGTCTCGA
Organism: Anaeromyxobacter sp.; assembly: GCA_016718565.1. Classification (NCBI taxonomy): domain Bacteria; kingdom Pseudomonadati; phylum Myxococcota; class Myxococcia; order Myxococcales; family Anaeromyxobacteraceae; genus Anaeromyxobacter; species Anaeromyxobacter sp. The sequence goes on from JADKCZ010000001.1 coordinate 1,000,470, forward strand.
TGAGGTTGCCGCAGGCGCAGAGCACCTTGGCGGGCTTGTACTCGGGGTGGATGCCTTCCTTCATGACGTCGCTATCCTTTGGGCCGCTTGCACCGCGCCGTCGTGGCGGCGGTGGACCGGGCCCGGCTATGGGAACCGCGGGATCTAGTCGGAACGGGAGGTTGCGTCAACCCCCGGCCGCCGGGCCGGGGGTGGGGGAGGGTGGGAGGACCTAGCGGGCCCCGCCGCCCACCATCATCTTGAAGAACTCGTCGTGGCACTTCACCTGGCGGAACTTGTCGAGCATGAACTTCATGGCCTCGACGTTGTCGAGCCCGTTCAGGATGGTCTGGCGCAGGATGTAGATCTTGGAGAGCCACTCGGGCGGCAGCAGCAGCTCCTCCTTGCGGGTGCCGCTCTTGGCGATGTCCATGCAGGGGAAGATGCGCTTCTCCATCAGCTTGCGGTCGAGCACGATCTCCGAGTTGCCGGTGCCCTTGAACTCCTCGAAGATCACCTCGTCCATGCGGCTGCCGGTGTCCACCAGCGCGGTGCCGATGATGGTGAGCGAGCCCCCCTCCTCGATGTTGCGGGCCGCGCCGAAGAAGCGCTTGGGCTTGTGCAGGGCGTTGGAGTCCACGCCGCCGGAGAGGATCTTGCCCGAGGGCGGCACGGTGGAGTTGTAGGCGCGCGCCAGGCGGGTGATGGAGTCGAGCAGGATGACCACGTCGCGCTTGTGCTCCACCAGGCGCCGGGCCTTCTCGATGACCATCTCGGCCACCTGCACGTGGCGGGTGGCCGGCTCGTCGAAGGTGGAGGCCACCACCTCGCCCTTCACCGTCCGCTCCATGTCGGTCACCTCCTCGGGCCGCTCGTCGATGAGCAGCACGATGAGGGTCACCTCGGGGTGGTTGGTGGTGATGGCGTGGGCGATGTTCTGCAGCAGCACCGTCTTGCCGGCGCGCGGGGGCGAGACGATGAGGCAGCGCTGCCCCTTGCCGATGGGCGAGAAGAGGTCCACCACCCGGGTGGTCATCTCGTTGGCGTCGTGCTCCAGGTGCAGCCGCTCGGTGGGGTAGAGGGGCGTCAGGTTGTCGAAGAGGACCTTCTCCTGGGTCTCCTCGGGCGGGGCGCCGTTGATGCTGTCCACCTTGAGCAGGGCGAAGTAGCGCTCGCCCTCCTTGGGCTGGCGCACCGTGCCGCGCAGGGTGTCGCCGGTGCGCAGGTTGAAGCGCCGGATCTGCGAGGGCGAGACGTAGATGTCGTCGGGGCCCGCCAGGTAGCTGAAGTCGGGGCTGCGCAGGAAGCCGAAGCCGTCGGGCAGCACCTCCAGGGTGCCCTCGCCGGCCACCTCCATCTCCTCCTTCTTCTCCTCGGCGGCCCTGGACTGGGCCTGCAGGATGGCGAAGATCAGGTCCTGCTTCTTGAGCGCCCCGGCCCCCTCGAGCTTGAGCTCGCGGGCCAGCTCGGTGAGCTCGGCCACCTTCTTGTGCTTGAGGTCCGTGATGGAGGCGGTGGCGACCACGGGAGCGGGTGCGGCGGGGGTGACGGGCGCGGCGGGCATGGGGGACGTCCGGGGCGGGCGGCCGGCCGCGCGCTGGGCGCGGGCGCTGGCTCGTGGCGGGGAGGCGGTGCGGGGAGTACCGCGGAGAGGGGATCGAGGCTACGGCGGGAGCCGAGAGCCTGTCAACGTGGGGCCCACCTGTGCGGCGGCGCGCCTACACCGTGGGTGGCCGTCGCGCGATCAGGGGGCAGGCGGGGTGGACGGCAATCACGTCAAACGGGGTAACATCGACCCGTGCGCTCACAAGGGAGGGCGCACCCAGGATGGCCAACTCCACCGACGTCGTCGTGGCCGGCTCGAAGGCCTTCGCGCTGGCGCTCTTCGCGCCCGTGACCGAGCGCGCCGGCACCCGTCCGCGCATCGCCCCCGAGCCGCAGCAGGCCCTGGCGCTGTGCGGCGCGTCGACCGGCCTCCTCCTGGTGGAGTACGGCGAGGCCTGGCAGCCGGTGCTGGCGCAGCTGCGGGCCCAGGCGCCCGGGCTGCGGATCGTGGCGGCCCTGCCGCGCGGCCTGGAGGCCGCGGCGCTGGCGCTCGGGCCGCTCGGCGTGGACGCGGTGCCCTGGGACGGGCACGCGGCGGCGGTGCTGGCTGCGGTGGACCGGGCGCTGGCGGTGGCCCCCGCGCCGGCGGAGCCACCGGCGCCACTGCCCGCCGCTCAGGCCTCGCCCGCCGCGGCCGCCCACCCGCCGCAGCCGCCCCCCCGCCCTCCGGCCACCACGCCGGCCGGCGGGACGCCGGGGCAGGCCCGGCCACCGACCCTGGCCCGCCCGCCCGCCACCACGCCGCCCGCCGGGATCCCCGCCGCGCCGCCGCTGGCCCGCCCGCCGGCCCTCACGCCGCCCACAGGGGTCCCGGCCGCCGCCGCGCCGGCCGCTCACCTGGCCGGGCCGGCGCCCCTCGCCGCGCCGGCCGTCGACGACGCCGGCACCGACCTCTTCGACGGCCTCGGGTCCGTCGAGCCCGCGGCCGGCCAGGCCGCGCCCGCGACCTACGGCCCGCCCGCCGTGGCCACCGTGTACGTGCCGCCTCCCGCGTCGGCCGCGCCCCACGCCGTCGAGTGGCCTGCCTCCACCCCCACCGAGGAGGAGGCAGAGTCGGCGCTGGTGCTCTACGTGCGGGGGAAGCTGCGGCCCGACGCGCCGCTGGCGGCGGTGACCCGGCACGCCGTGGCCGGCATGTCGGAGCTGGAGCGCCAGGCGGTGAGCGGCGCCGCGCTCCCCTTCGACGCCACGCCCGTGTACCGGGCGGCCGTGCTCCGCCTGCGGGTGGCGGCGGCCCTGGCCGCGATGCCCACCACGCCGTCGCGGGTGGACGAGGTGGCCGTGCAGGCGCTGCTGGCCGAGCTCGACGGGGTGCTGGCCCTGGTGAACCCGCTGGCGGCCGGCGCGCCGCCCGAGCACCAGCCCGCCCTGGAGGCGGTGCGCAACGCGCTGGTGCGCGAGGCGGTGGACTTCTCCGAGGCGGTGCACCGCCTGGTGGAGGGCGGCGTCCCGGCCGTGGCCGCCAGGCCGCACGCCTCCCGCGCCGCGGCCGCCTCGCGCGTCCTCAGCGTGCAGGCCGGCGCCGACGAGGTGAGCGAGGCCGAGACCCGGCGCAGCCGCACGGTCTGGGTGATCTTCGTGGTGGTGCTGGTGGCGGCCGCGGGCCTGCACGGCTGGCGCTACCTGCAGAAGGAGCGGGCCATCGCCGCCATGCCGGCCATGCCGGGCGCGCCCGAGGGGATGCTGCTCCTGCCCGGCAAGCCCGGGGCCCCAAAGACGCTGGTGCCGCTGCGGGGCACGCCGGAGCGGCTGCAGATCGACAAGTTCAAGGCCCAGCAGCAGCTGCTGGGCAACCAGGTGACGGAGCTCGGCGGCGGGATGCTGGTCATCACGCCCGCCCCGCCACCGTCTCCGCCGGTCGGAGGAGGGCGTACCCCATGAACAGGCTCCACGCAGCCAGGCGCAGCGCACGCGGCTTCACGCTCATCGAGCTCATGGTGGTGGTGACCATCATCGGGGTCCTGGCGTCGGTGGCCATGCCGGAGTTCACCCGCCTGCTGTACCGGGCCAAGGCGGCCGAGCGGCACGAGGTGATGCTGCGCATCAAGAAGGCGGTGGCCGACACCTACGTGCAGAAGGGGCAGATCAACGGCGGGGTCCAGCTGGTCGGCGACTGGCAGCCGGCGCTGCCGGTGGCGCAGGTCAAGCGCATGCCCAACTGGCGGGCGGTGGGCTGGGACGACATCTTCCGCTCCACCGAGGAGATCGAGGGGGCCACCTACTACTCCTACCGGTTCGTGGCCGACGACAGCGTCAACCCGCCCACCCTGAGCATCCTGGCCTGGGGCGACCTGGACGGCGACGCCACCCTCAGCATCAAGCAGACGGACTTCGAGCGGCTCAACGGCCTGTACCAGCTGGTCCTGGAGTTCCCGGTGCCCGGCCAGGAGGACTTCATCAGCTTCTGAGCGGGGACCGCCCCGCCGCGGTTGCGCCCCGCCCGGCGCCGCGCCATCCTCTCGCCCCATGCCGACCGCCGAGGCGGCCCGCCGCGCCAGCCACCTGCGCGAGCGGCTGCGCGCCGCCGATCACGCCTACTACGTCCTCGACCGCCCGGTCCTGGCCGACGCCGAGTACGACCGGCTGATGCGGGAGCTGGCGGCGCTGGAGGAGGCCCACCCGGCGCTGCGCACCCCCGACTCGCCCACCCAGCGGGTGGGCGGGACACCCTCGGAGCGGTTCGAGAAGGTGCTGCACCGCGAGCCCATGCTGTCCCTGGGCAACGTGGTGAGCGACGAGGAGCTGGACGAGTTCGACGCCCGCATCCACAAGCTGCTCGGCACGCCGGCCGAGGACCCGGTGGCCTACGTGGTCGAGCCCAAGCTGGACGGGCTGGCGGTGGAGCTGGTCTACGAGCGGGGGCTGCTCCACCACGGCGCCACCCGCGGCGACGGCGTCACCGGCGAGGACGTCACGCCCAACCTGCGCACCATCGGCGGGCTGGGGGCGAACCGCGGCGTGCTGGCCGAGCTGCCAGCCGGCGCCCGTGGCGACGGCGCTGCCAGCGCAGCCGGCGCCCCGCCGCGGCTGGAGGTGCGCGGCGAGGTGCTGCTGCAGAAGGCCCACTTCGAGGCCATGAACCGCCGCCTGCTGGCGGCCGGGGAGGAGCCCTTCGCCAACCCGCGCAACGCCGCCGCCGGCTCCCTGCGCCAGCTCGACTGGACGGTCACCGCCACCCGGCCGCTCTCCTTCATCGCCTACGAGGCGCTGGTGCCGGGGCCGCAGCCCTGGGCCACCCACTGGGAGAAGCTGGCGGGCCTGGCCGCGCTCGGCTTCGAGGTCAACGCCGAGAACGCCCGCTGCCGCGGCCTCGCCGAGGTGAAGGCCTACCGCGACCGCATGGCGGCCCGCCGCTTCGAGCTGCCCTACGACACCGACGGCATCGTGGTGAAGGTCGACGACCTCGACCTGCGCGCCCGCCTCGGCGCCGCCTCCAAGGCGCCGCGCTGGGCGGTGGCCTTCAAGTACCCGCCGCAGGAGGAGGCCACCCAGGTGACGCGCATCTTCGCCTCGGTGGGGCGCACCGGCGTGCTCACCCCGGTGGCCGAGGTGGCGCCGGTGACGCTGGGCGGGGCGGTGGTCTCGCGGGCCACGCTGCACAACGAGGACGAGCTGCGCCGCAAGGACATCCGGGTGGGCGACTGGGTGCTGATCCGGCGGGCCGGCGAGGTCATCCCGGAGGTGGTCAAGCCGCTGCCGGAGCGGCGCACCGGCCAGGAGCGCGCCTTCGCCTTCCCCGAGGCCTGCCCGGAGTGCGGCGCCCGGGTGGTGCGGGAGGAGGGCGAGAAGGCCTGGCGCTGCACCGGCGCGGCCTGCCCGGCCCAGCTGGTCGGGCGGCTCACCCACTTCGCCCAGCGGCGGGCCATGGACGTCGACGGCCTGGGTGACAAGCTGTGCGCCGCGCTGGTGGCGCGCGGGCTGGTGAAGGACTTCGCGGACCTCTACGAGGTGCGCTTCGAGGACTGGCAGCAGCTCTTCGCCCGGGCCCGCAAGGCGGCGGCCGGGCCGGCCGAGGGCGCCGGTGAGGCGCCGCCCGGGGGGGCCGGACCGGTGAAGAGGCCGGCCCCGCCGCCCGAGAAGGCCGCCCAGAACATGGTCGAGGCGCTGGCCCGCTCCCGCGGCACCACGCTGCGCCGCCTCCTCTTCGGCCTGGGCATCCCGCAGGTGGGCGACGCCACCGCGGCGCAGCTGGCCCGGGCCTTCGGCACGGTGGAGGCGGTGCTCGACGCCGACGAGGCGGCGCTCACCGCGGTGCGCGACGTGGGGCCGGAGGTGGCGCGGCAGGTGCGCGCCTGGACCGCCGAGCCGCGCAACCGCGAGGTGGTCCGGCGGCTGCTGGCGGCGGGGGTGTCCCCGGCCCGGGAGGAGGTGGCCGCGGGGGGGCCGTTCGCCGGCAAGACCGTGGTGCTGACCGGGGGCCTGGCCGGGCTGAGCCGCGACGACGCCAAGGCGGCCATCGAGCGGCGCGGCGGGAAGGTCTCGGGGAGCGTCTCCCGCAAGACCGACCTGGTGGTGGCCGGCGAGGAGGCCGGCTCCAAGCTCAAGAAGGCCGTCGAGCTCGGGGTGCGGGTGGTGGACGAGGCGGGGTTCCTGAAGCTGCTGGAGGAGTGAGCCCGCGTGCCGAGCGCCCGCCTGCACCTCGTCGTCTCCGGCCGCGTCCAGGGGGTCTCCTACCGGTGGGCCACCGCCGAGGCGGCGGCCCGGCTGCGGCTGAGCGGCTGGGTGCGCAACCTGCCCGACGGGCGCGTCGAGGTGGTGGCCGAGGGGGCGCGGGCCCCGCTCGAGGCGCTCCTCGAGGCCTGCCGGCGCGGCCCGCCGGCGGCCGTCGTGGCCGGCGTCGAGGTGGCCTGGGCCGAGGCCCAGGGCGGCCTCGGCCCCTTCGAGGTGCGGCGATAGCCCGGCGCCTGGAGCTCGCCCGCGCCGCCCTCAGGGCGAGGCGGGGCGGGGGCCCTGCCGGGCCACCTCCTGGTAGACCAGGCGCGACACCTCCACGATGACCTCGTCGAGCGCCTGGAAGTCGGGCCCGCGCGACATGATGCAGAGCAGGTAGGGGTTGTTCGGGAAGTAGACGATGCCGCAGTCGTGCAGCTGCACGCGGCCGGTCGCCTGGTCGGACTTCTCGCCGAACTTGTGCGCCACCGCCACCTCCGGCGGGACGCCGGCCACCAGGCCGGCCCGGAACTCCGAGCGCGCCAGCAGCGACAGCGCCCAGTCCGAGGCTCCCTTCCCGAGGTAGGTGGCGTTGTAGAGGATGCGGAAGAAGGAGGCGTAGGTCTGGACCGAGAGGAAGCCGTCGTCGCCGGCGGCCCCGGGCCGCTGCATCCTGAGGAGCGCGTAGACGCGGTCCAGCTCGGCCGGATCGACGACCCGGCCCAGCAGCGTGAAGGCGTTGTTGTCCGAGAGGATGATCATCCGCTCGAGGAGCTCCCGCACGGCGTAGCGCCGGCCGGGCACCATGGCCTGGGACGGCCGGACGTTCTGGTCGAGGTTGTAGTCGCGCGCCAGCTCGAAGGGGACCTGGCGGTCGAGCAGCGCCCCCCCGCCCGGCTGCTCGGCGGCCTTGAGCACGGCGATCAGCATCGGCAGCTTGCGCAGGCTGGCGGGGGCGAACCGGTCGGTGTCGCCCAGGCCGAACCAGATGCCGTCGTTGAGCTCGCGGAAGTAGACGCTCACGGCGCTGTCCGGCGACCCGGCCAGGCGCGCCGCCAGGTGGTCGGCCAGCTGCTCCTTGAACGGGATCAGCTCGCGGTTCCGCAGGAGGTCGTCGGCCAGGTCGCACTCGAGCAGCGGGTTGACGAAGCGGAACCCGCCCTCCCGGCGCTCCACCAGGGCGCCCTGGCCCGGCGCCGCGGCGCCGTACGACCGTCCGGCCAGGTAGCCGGCGGCGAAGCCTGCCACGAGGAGGATCAGCGCGACGCCGAGGGTGCGCGGCCTGAGGGGCACGGTGGGCTCCGCCCAGAGGGGGGTCTCGCCTGCCACGCTAGCGGCTCCGCGCCACCGGCTGCAATGGACGGTGGGTGCAGGACCGTCACCGACCGTCACCGACCGTCACGGACCATCGGCGGGGCCAGGACTCCCGCCTGCGCCCAGGCCGGGTTCCTGGCGTGCATCTCGGCCAGGAGCTCGATCATCCGGCCGGTCACCGCGGCGGGCCGCGCGCCGCCGCTCACCGCCTCGTAGACCCCCGCCGCCACCACGTGGGCGGCGTAGGCCCCCGTGAGGTACCGCCCCGCGCCCGCGGCCTCGCCCGCACCTGCCCCGCCGCCCCGATCGCCCCCCGCTCCCTGGCCGTCCTGGCCGGCACCTGCACCTGGGCTGACGCCGGCGCGCCCCAGCTCCCGCCGCAGCTCCGCCACCACCCGCTCGTCCCGGTCCCGCCAGTCCTGGATCTGCCCGAGGGCGCGCCCCTCCAGCGCGCCCAGCCGGGTCCGCACGATGGCCCTGGCCACCACCGCGGCCGAGGCCCGGGCGACGCCTCCGGTCACCGCCACCTCGCCGAGGTGGAGGACGCCGCCGAGGTCCCGGTCCGCCTCCGCCACCAGCCGGTCGGCCCATCGCTCCGCCCCCTCGAAGGAGAGCAGCCGCACCGTCTCCGCCGCCAGGTAGGCGCGCGCCAGGTCGGCCGGGTGCGGGTCCTCGGCCTGGCCGTCGCTCCGCAGCGCCGGCCCGCCGGACCAGGCGGCGTGCAGCCCCCGGAAGTAGCCGATGAGCCCCACCGCCGAGGCCGGCCCCATGTTGAGGACCCCGAGCACGTCGGAGGCGGTCTCCTCGATCCGCTCCGCCCAGTAGTCGCCCAGCACCGGCGGCAGCCCGGCGGCGCGCGTCTCCGTGCGGACCGCGCGGGCCAGCTCGTCCGCCAGGCCGTCGTCGGCCGCCAGGAGGTCGTGCCCGGCGGTCTCGTGGGCCAGCGCCGCCCAGGCCAGCAGGCCGGCCGAGGCGTTGGCGGCGGGCAGGCTCACCACGGCCGCGGTGGCGCCGAAGGAGGCGGTGGCCGTGGCCGGCCAGGTGTACGGGCCGGAGCCCGCCTCGCCCCAGCGGACCAGCGGGGGGAGCACGCCGTGGTCCGGGGGCTTCACGCCGCGCCGGTCCTCGGCCGAGAGGAAGCCGTCGTAGAGGTCGGCCACCACCTCCTGGAAGGCGGCGGTGGCGCGCGGCTGGTACCCCTCGCCCCGCTGCAGCACCGCCTGCGCCAGGTCGAGCAGCAGGCGGGCGCCGCCCTCGCGGTCCGGGTCCTCCGCCAGCAGCCTGGCGAAGCCCTTCGGGCCGAGCTGCTCGAGCGCCGCGAGGAGCGGCTGGGCCACGGCGCGCCGGTAGGCCGGCGGCAGCTCCGCCGCGGCGCGCTGCAGGCGGGTCCGGAGGGAGGTGAGCTGGAGCGGATCCGCCGGGCCGTCGGTCGGCCGGAGGGCGGCCGCGCCCACGTCCTCGACGCAGGCGGGCAGCCCGGCCAGGGAGAGCGGATCCGGCGCCGGGCGCGGGCGCACCACCTGGAGCGGCGCCAGGGCGGCCGCGCCGAGCCGGCCGCCGCTGGCCGGCCGCGGGGGGCGGGGCGGTGGCGAGAGGGGCGGGTCGAGGCGGAGGTCGAGGCTGGAGGCGGCGGCGGTGGAGACCGAGCGGATGGACATGAGGGCCCCTGTGGCGGCGGGTGGAGCGGGAGCGGGTGCTGTGCTGGAGCGGCGCTGGCGCCGTGCTGAAGCTGGGCTGATTGCGACCGCCGTGCCGCGCCCGCCGCGGCGGCGCGGCGCCGAGATCGTGGGTGATCCGCCCGGAGTCGGCGCGCCGCCGCGGCCGACCGGCGGTCTGGTGGTCCGCGTGGCGGTCGGCGGGGTCCCGGCCCGGAGCACCGGCCCGGACCCCGACCCCGGCCCCGACCCCGACCCCGACCCCGACCCCGGGCGGCCCCCTCACCCCGGCCCTCTCCCCCACTGGGTGGGGGAGAGGGTGAGCAGACCAACTCGACCCCGACCCCGACCGCGACCGCGACCGCGACCGCGACCGCGATCCCGATCCCGGCCACGGCCACGGCCACGGATCCCACCCGGCCCTCATTTGCCCCGCCGATCCGCGGCGTGGTACGCACCCGGCCCTCCGCCGGGCGCGACGTACCTGCCCGGCCTCCTCCAGCGGCGGGTACCCGGCGGTTCGACTCCGCCACCCGGCGAACCATGACCGACCTCAGCAGGCGCCTCGCGCCGCTCCCCGTCACGCTCGACGACCTCATCCTCCACGCCGAGAAGCCGACCCGCTACGTCGGCTGCGAGTTCGGCGCGGTGAAGAAGGACCTGGCGCAGGCGCGGGTGCGCTTCGCCCTGGCCTTCCCGGACACCTACGAGGTCGGCATGTCCAACCTCGGCTTCCGCCTGCTCTATCACCTGCTCAACGACCAGCCCGGGCTGGCCTGCGAGCGGGTCTTCCTGCCCTGGCCGGATCTCGAGGCCATGCTGCGCCAGCGCGGGCTGCCGCTCTTCACGCTGGAGTCGCGCGCCGGCGTGCGCGACTTCGACCTGCTCGGCATCACCCTGCAGTTCGAGCTCTGCTACACCAGCGTGCTGGCGCTGCTCGACCTCTCGGGCATCCCGCTGCTGGCCGCCGAGCGGACCGATGAGGACCCCATCGTGGTGGGCGGCGGCCCGTGCGCCTACAACCCCGAGCCGGTGGCCGACTTCTTCGACTGCTTCGTGGTGGGGGAGGGCGAGGAGGTGGCGGTGGAGCTGGCCGAGCTGGTGGCCGCCTCCGGCTTCCGGCGCGGCGGGGCCACGCGCGCCCAGGTGCTGGAGCGGCTGGCGCGCCTCCCGGGCGTCTACGTGCCGGCCTTCTTCGCCCCGCGCTACGACCCGGCCTCGGGCACCCTGGCGGCCATCGACGCCCTGCTGCCCGGCTACGAGAAGGTGGAGCGGCGGGTCATGCCCGACCTCGACACCCTCTCGACCTCGGCCTACACGCGCCCGCTGGTGCCCTTCATGGCCACCGTGCACGACCGGCTGCCCATCGAGCTGCAGCGCGGCTGCACCCGCGGCTGCCGCTTCTGCCAGGTGGGCATGATCACGCGCCCGACCCGCCAGCGCAGCCCGGCCCAGGTGCTGGCGCTGGCCGAGACCGGGCTGACCGCCTCCGGCTACGAGGAGGTGGGGCTGCTGTCGCTCTCCTCGGGCGACTACGCCTGCCTCGACCCGCTGCTCGACGACTTCATCGGCCGCTACGAGGGCGAGAAGATCGCCATGTCGCTGCCCTCGCTGCGCACCGAGACCATGAGCGATGGCCTGGCCGAGAAGATCGGCCGGGTGCGCAAGACCGGCTTCACCCTGGCCCCCGAGGCCGCCACCGAGCGGATGCGCGCCGTCATCAACAAGGGCAACCGCGAGGAGGACCTGCTGGCCGCGGTGGGGTCGATCTTCAAGAACGGCTGGTCGACGCTCAAGCTGTACTTCATGATCGGCCTGCCGGAGGAGCGCGACGAGGACGTGGTGGCCATCGCCACCCTGGCGCAGCGGTGCCTCTCGGCGGGGCGCCGCGCCCTGCCCAAGGGCCAGGGCTCGGTGGCCATCCACCTGGGCGCCTCCACCTTCGTGCCCAAGCCGTTCACGCCCTTCCAGTGGGAGCCCATGATCGGCCCCGAGGAGACGCGGCGGCGCCAGGCGCTCATCACCGCCGCGCTGGGCGGCCGGCACGGGGCCATCCAGTTCAAGCCGCACGACCCGCGGCCGTCCTCCATCGAGGGGGCCCTGGCGCTGGGCGACCGGCGGGTCGGCACCGCGGTGCTGCACGCCTACCGGGCCGGGCAGCGGCTCGACGGCTGGACCGAGTGGTTCGACGAGGGGCGCTGGACGGCCGCCTTCGAGGAGTGCCAGCGGATCCACGGCGTCGGGCTGGACTTCTTCGCCCACCGCCGCCGCCGCCTCGACGAGGTGCTGCCCTGGGACCGCATCGACTGCGGCGTCACCAAGGCCTACCTGCAGAAGCAGCTGCTGGCGGCGCGCAACCTGGCCGAGGTGCCGGACTGCGTGCTGGCCCCCTGCACCAACTGCGGCGCCTGCGACCACGAGGTGGTGAAGAACCGGGTGCACCTCCCGGAGGACTACGCGCGGGCCCCGGCGCCGCCGCCGCGCCCGGAGCCCTCGCCGCTGCGCAGCCACGTGCGGCTGCGCTACTCGAAGTCGGGGCGGCTGGTGGCCCTCTCGCACCTCGAGACCATGCACGCGCTCCTCAGGGCGTTCCGCCGGGCGCGCCTGCCCATGGCCTTCAGCCAGGGCTACCACCCGAAGCCCAAGGTCTCCTTCGGCCCGGCCCTGTCGGTGGGCATCGAGAGCCGCTGCGAGCTGCTGGACGTGGAGCTGGTGGGCGAGGCCGACGCCGGGGACGTGGCCGCCAGGCTGGCGCCGCAGCTCCCGGATGGGCTGACCCTGGAGTCGGCCGAGCTCCTCCCTCCGGGGGCCAAGTCGATCGGCGAGACACTGCGTGCCATGCACTATGTCGCCGTTTTCCCTACGGTTCCATGGGGGGACGGCCGGCTCGGCGAGGCGGTGGAGGCCTTCCTGGCCAGCGAGCGCTCGGTGGTCCAGCGGACCCAGGCGCCCAAGAACAAGGACCGGAAGCGTCACCAGAAGATTGCGGGACGCAAGCAAAGAGAGATAGATCTCAAGGACATAGTGACCCACATGGGCGTCGAAGGACCGTGCCGGGTCGCGTTCAGCTTGAGGGTGGACCCAGCCGGCAGCGCGCGGCCAGCCGAGGTGCTGGCGGCGGTGTTCGGTGCAGATGGGGAGCCTCCCGCGGGAGTGAAGCTTCTGAAGGAGGGCGTGAGCCTGGCGAGGACCGAGCGGGATGGGCCACAGGGCCAGCCGCGCGCGCCTCGCTACCTCGACGCTTGAAGTCCAACGAATCGATGCCCCGGGAAGCATGGCCGCGAGCCGCGCGGCCGCCCGGCGCGAAGGGTAGCGACCTCGTGAGCACACGCTCCGAAGACGATTGGCGGAGCCCGGAACCTCCGGGCCTCGCTCGATCGCGGTTGGCCGAGCCGGCCGGCCTCGCTCCCCCTGCGCCTCGGGCCCGGGTGGAGAGGGACCTGCCATGGCCGACAAGAACATCCTGGTGATCAACGCCGCGGGCGCGGAGACGCGCGTCGCGCTGGTCGAGAACGGGACGATCCACGAGTACTACCTCGAGCGAAAGCGCGAGAAGGGGATCGTCGGGAACATCTACAAGGGGCGCGTGGTCCGGGTCCTCCCGGGCATGCAGGCCGCCTTCGTGGACATCGGCCTGGAGAAGGCCGCCTTCCTCTACGTGGGCGACGTCACCGGCGACCCGGACTTCTCGGAGGAGTTCGAGCTCACCGAGGGCGAGCACGCCACCGGCATCACCGAGGTGCCGAGCGAGGAGGAGGCCGCCGAGCAGGAGGCCCGCGTGCAGGCCCTGGCCGACGCGCCGCCCACCGAGGCCGGCGCCGTCGCGGAGCCGCAGGACGGCACGCCCGGCGAGTCCGCCGCAGTGCCCGAGCCTGCCGCCGCCGGCGACGGCTCGCCGACGGAGGCGCTCACCGGCGCCGAGGTCACGCCGGCCGGGCCCATGGACGTCCCGGTGGCGACCAGCGCCGCCCCGGTCGAGGCCGCGCCCGCCGAGGTCGCCGCCCCTCCGGCGGAGCCCGAGGCGCCCGCCGCGCCGGTGGAGGCGGCCCCTGCCCTGGAGCTGCCGCCGCCGCTGCCGCCCCGCCAGGCCCCGCCGGCCGACGAGGTCGCGCCGCCGCGCCAGCCGCTGCTCCTCGAGGCCCCCACCCCCATCCCGCTGCTGGCCGCCCTGCCCGAGCCGCTGGCGCTGCCGGCCAGCACCGGCGAGGCCGGGCCGCAGGACCTCGGCGAGGCCGGCGCAGGCGCCGAGCACGCCTCGCCCCCGGAGGGCGCCCCCGCGGCCGAGGCCGGCGAGGCCGCCCCGTCCGCCGGCGCCATCGCCGCGCCGTCGCGCGAGGCGGCCCGCGAGGCCAAGGGCGAGCGCGAGCGGGGCCGCCGCGGCGGCCGCGACGAGCGCCGCGACAAGGGCGACCGCGAGCGCGGCGACAAGGGCGAGCGGGAGCGCGGCGACAAGGGTGAGCGCGAGCGCGGCGACAAGGGCGAGCGCGAGCGCGGCGATCGCCCCGAGCGCGGCGGCCGCAACGGCCACCGCGACGACAAGAAGGCCCGCGAGCCGAAGAACATCCAGGACCTGCTCAAGGAGGGGCAGGAGGTGATCGTGCAGGTGGCCAAGGATCCCATCGGGACCAAGGGCGCCCGCATCACCAGCCACATCTCCCTGCCCGGCCGCCACCTGGTCTTCATGCCGACGGTGGACCACATCGGCATCTCGCGGCGCATCGAGAAGGACGGCGAGCGCCGCCGCCTGCGCGAGATCGTGGACCGCATGCGCCCGGACGGGACCGGCTTCATCGTCCGCACCGTGGCCGAGGGCGTGGACGCCGAGAAGCTCGAGGCGGACATCCGCTTCCTCATCCAGGTGTGGAACGAGATCATCCGCATGAAGGACAAGGTGGGCGCGCCGGCGCTGCTGCACGGCGACCTCGACCTGATCCTGCGCGCCACCCGCGACCTCTTCACGTCCGAGGTCGGCAAGATGGTGATCGACGACCGCGACGAGTACGAGCGCATCCTGCGCTTCGTGCGCGAGCAGGCGCCGCACCTGGAGAAGTCCATCGAGCTGTACGCCGGCGAGGAGCCCATCCTCGACGCCTTCGGCATCGAGCAGGAGCTGAAGCGGGCCGCCGGGCGCAAGGTCTGGCTCAAGAGCGGCGGCTACATCATCATCGACCAGGCCGAGGCGCTCACCGCGGTGGACGTCAACTCGGGGCGCTACGTCGGCAAGAAGAGCCTCGAGGAGACCATCACCAAGATCAACACCGAGGCGGCCAAGGAGATCGTCTACCAGCTCCGGCTCCGCAACATCGGCGGCATCATCATCATCGACTTCATCGACATGGACAAGGCGCAGAACCGGGACAAGGTCTTCAAGGCCTTGCAGGAGGCGCTGGGGCGCGACAAGGCCAAGACCAACGTCCTCAAGATCTCCGAGCTGGGCCTGGTGGAGATGACCCGCAAGCGCGTGCGCGAGTCGACCACCCGGATGATGAACGAGCCCTGCAGCTACTGCGACGGCAAGGGGCACGTGAAGTCGAAGATCACCATCGCCTACGAGGTCTTCCGGGAGATCCGGCGCGAGGCGCCGCACTTCCCCGAGCCGGTGCTGGTGGTGAACTGCCACACCGAGGTGGGGCGCATCCTGCAGGGCGCCGAGCGCGACGAGCTGCGCTACCTGATGGACCGCTTCAACAAGACCATCCAGGTGAAGTCGCAGGGCAACTACCACCAGGAGCAGTTCGACATCTACGGCCGCCACCAGCGGCTGGAGGAGTCGGGGCCGGGCGGCGCCACGCCCCCGCCGGAGCGCAGCGGCGACCGGCCGGAGCGGGACCGCGGTGAGCGCGAGCGCGGCGGGCGCGATCGCGACCGCGGGCGCAACCGCGGGCGCGGCGGCGGCGGCGGCGGTGGTGGTGGTGGCGGTGGCGGTGGCGGTGGCGGTGGCGGCGGCGGCGGCGGCGGGCGCGGCGGCCAGGGTGGCAATCAGGGCGGCGGGCGCGGTGGCCAGGGTGGTGAGCGTGGCAACCAGGGCGGCGAGCGCGGTGGCCAGGGTGGCGAGCGTGGCAACCAGGGCGGCGAGCGCGGTGGCCAGGGCGGCGAGCGCGGCAACCAGGGCGGCGAGCGCGGCGGCCAGGGCGGCGAGCGTGGCAACCAGGGCGGCGAGCGCGGTGGCCAGGGTGGCGAGCGCGGCAACCAGGGTGGAGAGCGCGGTGGCCAGGGTGGCGAGGGCGGCGGCCAGGGACCTGCCGGCGACGCCTCCTGACGAGGCCTGGTGACGGCCCCGACCGACACCGCAGGAGCCTCGGCGCCAGCCGCCCCGCCGGTCGAGCCCGACGAGGCGCCCTGGCTTGACCGGCTGCGGCGCCTGGCCAGCGCCGGCGTCGACGCGGCCGGCCGGGCCGTGCAGGGCGGCAACCTCCGGGTGCGCGCCATGGCGCTCACCTACCTGTCGCTCTTCGCGCTGGTGCCGGCGCTGCTGGTGGCCTTCTCGGTGGTGCAGGCCTTCACCGGCATGGCGCGCATGGCCGACCAGGTGCACGAGTTCCTGCTCGACAACCTGGCGGTGGGGGCCCGCGCCACGCTGGAGCCCTACCTGGAGAAGTTCGTGGGCAACGCCCACGCCGCCTCGGCCGGCCTGGTGGGCGGCGCGCTGCTGGTCTGGTCGATGGTCTCGCTCTTCTCCAGCGTGGACGAGGCCATCAACGACGTGTGGGGCGTCAGGAAGCTGCGCCGCCTGCGCGACCAGGCGGTCATCTACTGGGTGGGGCTCACGGTGGGACCGCTCCTGCTGGCCGGGTCCATCTGGCTGGGCCACTCGGTGCGGACCTGGCTGGGCGGCACCGGCCTGGGCTTCCTGGCGGTGGCCAGCGGCGTGCTCCTCACCTGCGCCTTCTTCTCCACGCTCTACCTGCTGGTGCCCAACACCAAGGTGAACCTGTGGGCGGCGCTGGGCGGCGGGCTGCTGGCGGGCCTGGCCTGGGAGCTGGCCAAGTGGGGGTACGCCCTGGCCGTCACCCGCTTCTTCCGCTACCACGTCATCTACGGCTCGGTGGCTGCGGTCCCGACCTTCCTGCTCTGGCTCTACGTCTCCTGGACCATCGTGCTCTTCGGCGCCCGGGTGGCCTTCGTGGTCCAGAACGCGCCGGTGCTCTGGCACGGCGGCCCGCTGGTGGACCACCCCACCACCCGCGAGGTGCTGGCGGGCCGGGTGGTGCTGGAGGTGGCGCTGGCCTTCGACGAGGGCGGCGGCGGCGCCGCGCCGGCCGGGACCCGCGGCGGCCGGGGGTCGCCCGACGTGGGCGCGCTGGTGCGACGGCTCGGCGTGCGCGGCGAGGACATCGCCGAGGTGGTCGAGTCGCTGCGGGCGGCCAGGCTGCTGGAGGATCTCTCCGGCGGCGGGCTGGTGCCTGGCCGGCCGGCCGAGCGCATCACCCTGCTCGACGTGCGGCTGGCGGTGCGCGGCCAGATCCCGCGCCACCCCGCCGGCGGCGAGGCGGCGGTGGACCGGGTGCTGGCCGAGGTGGACGCCGAGGCCGAGGCCCGCCTGGCGGCCACCACGCTGCGGGCGCTGTGCGACGAGGAGCACGCCCGCCGCGCGGCCGCGCCCGGCGCGGCGCCGGTCGGCGGCGCGCTGGTGGAGGCCTCCGGCGCCGCGCCGGGTGGCCGCGCCAGCGCCTGATGGACGGGGTGGGGCGGACCTGCCAGGGGGGCTCCCGCCGCCCAGCGACCGGCCATGCCCGTGGAACCCTTGCCGATTTCGGATCCCTCGACTAGACTCGCCTCACTTTTCCAGCGGCTTCCAGAGAGGGGGGCCGCTCACGCGGAGCGCCGATGCTGAAGTCGGACCTCATCAACATTCTGGTCGTGAAGCGCGGTGTGACCCAGAAGCAGGCCGAGGCGACCATCGAGACGATCTTCGACTCGATGAAGGACGCCCTCTGCCGCGGGGAGAACATCGAGATTCGCGGACTTGGCGCCTTCCACGTGAAGCACTACGAGGGCTACCAGGGCCGCAACCCCAAGACCGGCGAGGTGATCCCGGTGAAGCCCAAGCGCGGCATCCTGTTCCGGACCGGCAAGGAGCTGCGCGATCGGGTCAACCGGATCGAGGACGAGCAGGCGCCGGCGCAAGGCGGCGGCGGGACGCCACCGATCGCCGCCGGCTCCTGAGCGCCGTCCTCCGGACCTCGCCGCATCGCCGAAGCGCCCGCTGCCTGGGCGCTTCTCGCGTTTCGGGGCGCCGCGCCTCACGCCACCAGCCTGAGCCGCCCCACCGGCCGGACCGGCTGCTCCGGCGGCAGCTCGTCGTAGGCCAGCACCTGGAGCCGCGGGTAGCGGGGCGCCACCAGCAGGCGCACC
Organism: Anaeromyxobacter sp.; assembly: GCA_016718565.1. Lineage (NCBI taxonomy): Bacteria > Pseudomonadati > Myxococcota > Myxococcia > Myxococcales > Anaeromyxobacteraceae > Anaeromyxobacter > Anaeromyxobacter sp. Next base: position 1,018,028 of record JADKCZ010000001.1, read on the forward strand.
GCCCGGCGCACGTCGGCGCTGGCCAGCAGCACCGGCGCCTCGCCCGCGCCCTCGATGGCCGCGGCCAGGGCGTCGAGCAGGCCGGCCGCCTGGTCCGGGGCCAGCGCCGGGTGCTCGCCGAGCAGCGAGGACCGCACCAGCCCCTCGGCCTCCGGGTCGAGCAGGAGCGCCACCAGCGCCCCGCCCCGCGCGGCCCGGTGGCCGATGTGGCGCCGCTGCGCCCGCCGGGCCGCCGCGGCCAGCGCCGCCGCCCCGCGCGGCGCACCGCCGGCCTCCAGCAGCGCCTCGAGCACGGTGCGGAGCGGCCGGATGGGCACGCCCTCCTCGAGGAGCCGGCGCAGCACCTCGGCCAGCAGGGCCGGGGGCACCTGCCGCGCCACCTCGCGCACCAGCGCCGGGGCCGACGCCTCCAGGCCGTCGAGCAGGACCTGCGACTCCTGCAGCCCCATGAGCAGCGCGGCCTGGCGAGAGAGCTCGGCGCCGCAGGCCTCGGCCACGCGCTCCAGCGGCGCGCGGACCGGCCCGAGCGCCGCGGCCCGCTCGCCGTCGGCGGCGGCCACCAGCGCGGCGGGGCGCCCGCTGCCCTGGTCGAGCGCCGGCACGAAGGGGACGCCGGCGAGCAGGAGGTCGTCGGGCGGCGCCAGCGCCAGGAGCTCCCCGGGGGCGGCGCGGCCGCCGGCCGCGGGCACCTCGTGGATGAGCAGCACCCACTCCCCCTCGGCCAGCGCGCCGCCGCGCACCGCGAGCGGCGGCACGGGCACCCCGAGCTCGCGCCACACCTGCTCGCGGAGGGCGGGCAGCGCCTCCGCCAGGAAGCGGTCCCCGCCGTCGCGCACCAGCTGGAGCAGGTCGTGCGAGAGCTCGAGCACCAGGGCCGGCTCGGGGGCCTGACCGGGCTCCGCGGCGTCCGACGGGAGCACCCCGACGCCGAGCAGCGGCGGCGCTGCCGCCGGCAGCACCCGCGCCAGGCCGCCGGGCGGCCCCGGGGAGGCCCGGGCCCACGGCGGCAGCCAGGGGTGGGCCCCCGCACCTGCCGCCGCCGGCCGCCACCAGCCGGGCCGGCCCGGCCACGCCAGCGCCAGGGCGCCGGCCGCCAGGGACAGGAAGGGCAGGGCCGGCAGGCCCGGCGCCGCCGCCAGCGCCAGCATGAGCGCGGCCACCGCGCCCAGCGCCCGCGGCTCCGCCAGGAGCTGCCGCCCGAGCTCACCGCCCAGCCGGCGCCCCTCCTCCTCGGCCGCCACCCGCGTCACCGCCAGCCCGGCCGCCACCGCCGTGAGCAGGGAAGGGACCTGCGCGGCCAGGCCGTCGCCCACCGCCAGCAGCACCGCCCGGCCGGCCGCGTCGGCCAGCGTCCGGCCGCGCAGCAGGCCGGCCGCCAGCCCGCCGGCGGCGTTCACCAGCACGATGGCCACGCCGGCCACCGCGTCGCCCTTCACGAACTTGAGGGCGCCGTCCATGGCGCCGTGCAGCTGGCACTCCCGCTCCAGCGCCCGGCGCCGCCGCGCCGCCTCCTCGGCGGAGAGCAGCCCGGCCCGCTGGTCGGCGTCGATGGCCAGCTGCTTGCCCGGCAGGGCGTCGAGCGTGAAGCGCGCCGCCACCTCGGCCACCCGCTCCGCCCCCTTGGCCACCACCAGCAGCTGCACCAGGGTGAGCACGGCGAAGACCACCGCGCCCGCCACCGGGCTGCCCTGCACCACCACCCGCCCGAAGGCCTCGATGACCCGCCCGGCCTCGCCGCGCGTCAGCACCAGCCGCGTGGAGCTGACCGAGAGGGCCAGGCGCAGCAGGGTGGTGAGGAGCAGCAGGGCCGGGAAGGTGGCGAAGGCCAGCGCGTCGCGCGACAGCAGCGTCACCGTGAGCAGGGTGGCCGAGAGCGCCAGCGAGAGGGCCAGGCCGGCGTCGAGCAGGGCCGGCGGCACCGGCGCCACCAGCAGCACCACCACCGCCAGCACCGCCAGCGCGAAGAGCACGTCGCCGGACCCGCGCAGCCGGGCCAGCAGGGCGTGCAGGGCGTCGAGGGCGCTCACGCCGCGCCCCCGGCCGGCGCGCCGTAGAGGTGGGCCAGCACCGCGGCGGCGGCGTCGTAGAGCGGCTCGGGCAGCTCGTCGCCCACCTCGGCGAGCCGGTGGAGCGCCCGCGCCAGCGCCACGTCGCGCACGATGGGGACGCCGGCCCGCCGCGCCTCGGAGCGGAGCCGGCGCGCGGCCGCGCCCCGCCCCTTGGCCACCACCCGCGGGGGCTCGTCCCGCTCGCGCCGGTGGAGCAGGGCCACCGCCACGTGGGTGGGGTTCACCACCAGGCAGGTGGCGCGAGCCACCGGCGTGGCCTCGAGCAGGGCCCGGTGGCGGCGCCGCCGCTCGCCGCGGTGGGCCGGGTCGCCCTCGTCCTCCCGCTGCTCGCGGCGCACCTCGTCGCGGGTCATGCGCAGCCGGCGCTGGTGGCGCCGCCGGGCCAGCAGGAGGTCGGCGCCGCCGAGCAGCAGCAGGGCCACCAGCAGCCCGCGCAGCAGCGGGGCCAGCACCCCACCCAGCGCCGAGAGCGGGTGGGCGGCGCGCGGCAGCGCGGCCAGCGCGGGCAAGGCCCCGCGGGCCCAGAGGAGCGCCAGGCCGGCCACCAGGGTGGCCTTGAGCAGGCCCAGCCCCACCGCCGCCAGCCGGTCGCCCGAGACCAGGCGGGCCAGGCCGCTGGCCGGGTCGAGCCGCCCGGCGCGCGGCGCCACCGCCGCCGGGGCCAGCAGCCCGCCGGACTGCAGGAGGCCCGCCGCGGCGCCGGCCACCAGGGCGGCCAGGCAGGGCAGGGCGGAGAGCCGGGCCACCGCGCCGGCGGCCTCGAGCAGCGCCGCCGCGGGCGGAGGCTGCTGCCCGAGCGCGGCGCCCAGGCCGCGCCGGAGGAGGCGGGCCGCGGCGTCGAGCAGGGCGGGCCCGGCGGCCGCCAGCGCCGCCAGCCCCGCGGCCAGGGCCACCGCGCCGGTCAGCTCCCGCGAGACCGCCACCTCGCCGCGGCGGCGCGCCTCGGCCAGGCGGCGCGGGGTCGGCGCCTCGGTGCGAGGCCCGCTCACGGCGCGCCCCCGGGCCCCAGCTGCCCGGGCCACCCGGCCGAGAGCGCCACCAGCGCCACCAGGCGGCCGGCCCCGGCGCTGGCCGCAGCGGCCACCACCAGCAGCCCCAGCGCCGCCCGCGCCGGCTGCACCAGCTCGGGCAAGGCCAGCCCCGGCGCCAGCCGGGCCACCGCCGAGACGGCCAGGTCGGCGGCCAGCACCCCCGCCACGGCGGGCGCCGCCACCGCCACCGCCGACGCCAGCACCGCCGCCGCGGCCGAGAGGGCCAGCTCGGCGAGCGGGGTGACGGCCAGCGGCGCCCCCACCGGCGCCGCCGCGAACGAGCCCAGGAGCCCCGCCACCACCAGGCGCGAGCCGCCCGTCAGCGCCGCCAGGGCCACCACCCAGTGGACCAGCAGGTCGCCCAGCGCCGTCTCGTGCTGCCGGATGGGCGCCACGTGCAGCTCGGCCAGGGTGGCGCCGCGGACGGTGTCGGCCAGGCGGCCGGCCGCGCGGGCCGCCTCCACCGGGGCGGTGGACAGCACCGCCAGCGCCGCGCCCAGGGCCAGCTCGCGGGCCGCCAGCGCCAGCAGCTCGAGGCCGGAGGCCTCCACCGGCCGGGCCCCCCCGAGCAGGAACGCCGCCAGCCCCGCGCCGCCGCCCAGGGCCAGCCGGACGACGGGCGGGGCCAGCGGCCCACCCAGGAACGGGGCGAGCGCCGCCACCGGCAGGAGCCGGAGGGCGTGCAGCAGCGCGGCCTCGAGCTGGCCGGGCGCCAGCGCGCTCACGGCGAGCCCCGCGCGGCCAGCGCCAGCACCTCGCCGGCGAAGCGGGCCAGGTGGCCGCCCATCCAGGGCCCGGCCACCAGCAGCGCCGCCAGCACCGCCAGCAGGCGCGGCACCACCCCGAGCGCCTGCTCCTGCACCTGCGTCACCGCCTGCAAGAGCCCGGTGACCAGGCCGGTGAGCAGCGCCGCGGCCAGGGGCGGCGCCGACAGCAGCAGCGCCAGCCAGAGCGCCTCGCGGCCCAGGTGCAGGACGGCGCCGGTCACGGGCCACCGCTCTCGGTGGCGTAGCCGAGGGCCAGCCCCCGCGCCAGCAGGCGCCAGCCGTCCACCGAGACCAGCAGCAGGAGCTTGAGCGGCAGGGCCACCGAGGTGGGCGAGAGCTGGGTGAGGCCGAGCGCCAGCAGCACGCTGGCCACCACCAGGTCCACCACCAGGAACGGCAGGAAGACCAGGAAGCCGGCGGTGAAGGCGCGGCGCAGCTCGGAGACCATGAAGGCCGGCGCCAGCACGGCCAGGTCATCGGGCCCGGCCTCGGCCTGGCGGCCGGGCGGGCGCAGGCGGCGCGCCAGGTCCAGGAAGGCCTCGCGGTCGTCGGCCCGGGCGAAGCGGGCCAGGAACTGCTTGAGCGGTCCGAGGGCCCGCGCCCCGGCCGCCAGCGCGCCCTCGGCGCCGGGCGCCACCGGCTGCGAGGCGGCGGCGGCCCAGGCCGCCTCGGCCACCGGCGCCATCACCGCCAGCGAGAGCACCAGGGCCAGCCCGGTCACCGCGGTGGAGGGGGGCACCTGCGGCGCGCCGAGCGCCGAGCGGACCACCGACAGCACCACGGCGATCTTGAGGAAGGAGGTGCAGGTGACGAGCACCATGGGCAGGAGCGCAGCCGCGCCCAGCAGGAGCAGGAGCTCGGCCGGTCGGGCGGCCAGCGGGCCGGGCGGCGGCAGCGCCAGCGCGGCCACGAGCGGGGTCACGCGGCCTCCCGGGCGCCGGCTCGCCGCGCCTGACCGGCCGGCTCCAGCTCGGCCAGCAGCTCGGGCGCGCCCTCCCCCACGCCCAGCAGGAAGCGCCGGCCGTCCACCTCCACCAGCGCCACCGCGGCCGCGCGCCCCAGGCCGGCGCGGCCGGTCACCCGGAGCCCGGCCCCGGCCGCCGCGGCCGGCCCGCGCCGCCGCGCCAGCGCCGCCACCGCCCCCACCCCGGCCGCGGCCAGGCCGGCCCGGGCGGCCAGCGGCCCGAGCTCGCCCGGCAGGAAGGCCAGCGCGCCGCAGAGGGCGGCGCCGCCCAGCAGCAGCAGGGCCGGGCGCGGCGCGGGCCAGGTGAGCGGGCTCACGGCGCCACCTCCACCGAGAGCACCCGCACGCCCACCGCGCCCTCCACGTCCACCAGCTCGCCGCGCGCCACCGTCCGCTCGCCGAGCCGCAGGGTCACCAGCCCGCGCCGGTCGAGGGTGAGCGGCAGCGTGCTGCCGGGGGTGAGGCGCGCCAGGTCCGCCAGCGTGAGGGGCACGCGCGCCAGCTCCACCTCCAGCATCACCGGGATCGCGGCCAGCGGCTCGTCCATCGAGGTCTCCTCCACCGTGAAGGCGCCCTGGGCCAGCTGGCCGGAGGCGGTGAAGCCGCCCGGGAAGACCAGGCGGTGGCGCCCCCCGGGCGGCGGGTCCACCAGCACCACGTCTCCCGGCGCCAGGGCGCCGAGCTCCGCGGGCAGCAGCGGCGCGCCGCCGCCGCGCAGCGAGGCGAAGAGCGGGAAGCCGAGCAGCGGCTCCGCCAGCACGGCCGGCCCGGCCAGCGCCGCCACCGCCGCGGCTGGCAGGAGCAGCCGGGCGCGCCCCCGCACCGCGCCGGCGCTCACCTCCAGGTCCACCGCCAGCGGCGAGGCTGGCCAGGAGACCCGCCGGGCCAGGCGCGGGGCCAGCCGCTCGGCCACCGGCTCCACCGCCGCCACTCCGTCGAGCGCCGCCAGGGCGAGCAGCTCCAGCGCCGAGGCCTCCAGGGGCGTGAGGGCGCTGGCGCCCGGCGGGCCCCCGCGCTCGCCGGAGAGCGCCGCCACCACCCGGGCCACCAGCAGCGGCTCCACCTCCAGCACCGCCGCGCCGGGCAGGGCGGGCAGCTCGATGCCGAGCACCACCGCCGCCGCGCCAGGCGCGGGGGCGGCCGGACGGGGGCTGCCCGTCACCACCACCTCGAGGCCGAGGACCTCGCCCAGGGCCCCGGCCGCGGCCGCGGCGGCCGCCACCCCGGCGGCCCGCGCGCCGGGGCCGAGGGCGGCGTGGCCACGGGAGCAGGACGGCAGGTCGAAGGGCAGCGCCATGGGGTGACCTCACTCCACGCGGCGTGCCGGCCGGATCAGCCCTGGATCCGGGCGCCACCTTCGGCCGCGGCGACCGCCGGGCGGACCGCCGTCCGAGGCCCGGTCGCGCCGGCGACTCCGGCCACCCCAGCGACTCCGGCCACCGACGCGACCTCGCCCGCACCGGCGCCACCGTCCGCACCAGCGACGTCAGCCACACCAGCGACTCCGGCCGCGCCGTCCGCCTGGCGGGCCAGCCGCGCCAGCACCGGGTGGGCGTCCGCGGCCGGCGGGGGCCCGCCGGCGGGGAGCGCGCAGGCCAGGGCGGCCAGCCGGGCGCGGCGCGGCGCGGCGGCCAGGGTGGCGGCCAGGGCGGCGAGGTCGCGCCGGCCCACCGCCGCCAGCCGGCCGAGCAGCGCCCCAGCCCGCGCCGGGCAGAGCGCCGCCGCCAGCGCCACCAGCCTTCTGTCCTCGGCGGTCACGCGGACCGGGCCAGGCGGCGGCGCTCCCGCCAGGCCAGCCCACCCAGGGTGGCGGCGCCCGCTGCGCCCAGGAGGGCCAGCACCAGCGGGGCGGTGGGGCGGCGCGCCGGCGGCGCGGGCGTGGCCGGCTCCACCCCCGGGGCGATCACCACCGCCACCTGCTCGGGCGAGAGGCCGTCGGCGGCGCCGGCCACCAGCGCGCGCAGCCCGCCCTCCAGCGCGCGGACGGCGTCGCAGGCGGCCGGGCGGCACTTCACCAGGACCGCGGCGCGCGCCGCCGGCCGGGCGCCGGGCCGGAGCGGGTCCTCGGCCGGCAGCCCGAGGTGGACCCGCGCCTCCACCACGCCGTCGAGCGCCTCCACGCTGGCGGCCAGCTCGCCCGCCAGCGCGTGCAGCCAGCGGGCGTGCTCCTCCACCGGGGTGGGCACCACCCCGGCCTGCCCGAAGACCTCCCCCAGCCCGGCCGGGCGCGGCCGCGGCAGCTGGCGCGCCTGCAGCAGCCGCTGGGCGCGCGGCCCCTCGCCGCGCGGCACGGCCACGGTCCAGCCGGCCTCGCTCCCCTCGGACCGCACCTTCACGGCGGCGATGCCGCCCTCGTCGAGCGCCACCAGCACCTGGTTGGCCTCGCGCTCGGCGAGGTCGTGCAGCAGGGGCTCCTCGCCGCAGCCGGCCAGCGCACCGGCCAATGCGGCGAGCAGGAGCGCGCGCAGCCCCCATGCAGGAGCCCGCGGACCGCGCCCGCGAGAGGAGGGGAGCTCGTCGCCTTCTGCCAGGGCGTCCGGCGAGGTCGGGGCCGGGCGCGGAGGCCTCGGCTGGGTGCTGCCTTCCCAGGGGTCCACGGCGGCCTCCTCAGAGCGGCGTGTTGAGCACCTGCTTGAGCCCCGACACCCCCTGCTCGACCAGCTTCCCCGCCACGTCGAGGGCCTGGGTGAAGCGGTGGGCCTCGGCCTGCAGGGCCAGGAGCTCGCCGGCGGTGAAGACCTGGCCGCGCCGGGCGGCCGTCACCACGGCCTCGAGCCGGGCCTGGGCGGCCTCGACGCCGCGGAGCGCGGCCGCCAGCGGGAGCGCGGGCGCCGCCGCAGGCGGCGGGGGCGGGCGGAGCCGGGCCGCCAGGAGGGGGCCGAAGCGGGCCCCGGCCGGCGGCGCGGCGGAGGGGGCGCTGGCCGCGGCGGCGGCAGGGCCGAGGGCGGGGAGGGGCACGGCGGGCGGGCTCAGTGGATGTTGGCGATGGCGGCGCGAGCCGAGTCGTGGCGCACCTTCATGACGTTGGTGAGCGCCGTGAACTCCCGGCTCTCGCGCTGCATCTGCTCCTGCAGCTGCAGGTACTGGAGATTCATGGCCTGCGCCTCCTGCTGCAGCACCCGGGTGGCCTCGAGGAGATCTCCCGCGCTGCCGGCCTCCGCCGCGCCGGCCACGCCCCCGCCTGCCACCGCGGCCGCGCCCCCACCCGCCGCCAGCCGGGCGCCGCCGCCCGAGCCCGCCAGGCCGGCCGCGCCGCCCGCGCCGCCACCCACCGCGCCGCGGACCGCGCCGGCCAGCACCGTGCCGAAGGGGACGGCCGGCGCCGCCAGCTCGACCGCGCCGGCCACGCCCCTGGCCAGCGTGCGGGTGGCCCCCTGCAGCGCCGCCTCGAAGCGGCCTGGGGTGGAGGTGCGCCCGGTGGTGGGCGCGATGGTGATGGACTCGATCCGGCTCATGGCGGGTGCTCCTCCTGGCCAGCGAGGAGAGCAGGCGGCGTGCCGCGCCGCCGGGGCGCCAACCGCCCGGGATCGCTGCCCGCCGGCGCGAGCGCGCCGCGCCACCCGGTCCGCGCGCCGCCCCGGCCGGCCGCGGCGCGGACCGTGCTAGCGTCCCCCGGTGCCGCGCGAGGTCCTCCGCTCCCTCTCCGACGAGATCCTGCAGGCCCAGCGGCCCATCAAGGTCCTGCGCGCCATCAACTGGGGGCCCAGGGTCCACGAGCGGTTCTTCAAGCACGGCGCCCGCGAGCTGCCGCGCCCGGAGTACCCACCGCTGGGCTTCGAGCCGGAGGCCACCGCCCGGGAGCTCGGCCGCATCAAGCGCAAGCTGCGCGGCCGCAACCCGGTGGAGGAGCTGCTGCGGCGCAAGTGCGACGAGCTCTCCGGGCTGGCCCGCATGCTGGGGGCCCGCGGCACCAAGAAGTTCTACGAGCTGTCGCGCCGCCTCTACGGCGACCCGCGCGACCGCTTCCCCGACCACAACGCCGACAACCTGGCCATCGCCAGGCTGTGGGCGGCCCGCCCGCGCGCCCGCGACGAGGAGCCCACCTTCGACGCCGAGGAGGCGGCCCGGCTGGTCGGCGAGCTGTGCACCCCGCTGCTGGGCGGCCACGTCTCGGTGGTGGTGCGCGACCGGCTCACCGCCAACGCCGCCGCCGGCGCCACCCGCATCACCCTCAAGAAGGGGGCCCGCTTCTCGCCGCGCCAGGTGCGGGCGCTGGCCCACCACGAGGGGCTGTGGCACGTGCTCACCTCGCTGAACGGCTTCCGCCAGCCGGTGCTGCGGGTGCTGGGGGTGGGGCTGCCCGGCTCCACCGAGTCGCAGGAGGGCGGCGGCATCGTGGCCGAGTACCTCACCGGCAACATCACCGACGAGCGCTACATCGAGCTGGGCGAGCGGACCATCGCCATCGACATGGCGGCCCGCGGCGCCGACTTCCTGGAGGTCTACCGCTACCTGCTGGCCCGCTTCCCGCCGCAGAAGGCGGCCCAGATGAGCGAGCGGGTCTTCCGCGGCGGGGTGGTGGAGGGCGGCGCCCCGTTCACCAAGGACGCCGCCTACCAGCGCGGCTACTGCCGCACCTTCAACTTCCTGCGGGCCGCCATCGAGCAGCGCGACCTCGACCTGGTGCGCGCCTTCCTGGCCGGCAAGATGCGGGTGGACGACGCCGAGCTGGTGCGCGACCTCATCGAGGAGGGGCTGTGCGTGGGCCCGGTCTTCCTGCCCGAGTGGTTCATCGACATCGACCGGCTCAACGCCATCTGCACCCACAGCGTCACCATGAACCGCTTCAGCCTGCCGTCGGTGTCGCGCTACTACGCGGCCCGGCGCCAGCTGGTGCGTGGCTCGAGGAAGGCGGCCGGGCGGGCGCGCCTGCGCGAGGAGGGCGACTCCGAGGAGCGCCCCGGCCTGGTGGGCGACGACGAGGGCGACCGGGAGTAGCCGCGGCGCCGGGCCCAGGCCCTCAGGCCCAGTGGATCACCATCAGCAGGATCCCGACGGCGAGGCCCAGGGCCAGGAGCTCCCGCCGGCGGCGCAAGAGGAGCGCCCGCAGCCGGCGGACGCCGGGCCGCTCGGCCAGCGCGCGCAGCCGGGCCGGCAGGCGCGGGGGCTCGAGCCGCGCGCCCGCCCAGGCCAGCAGCTCGGGGAGCGGCCGGTGGTGGGCCGTGGGCTCAGCCCGGGTGCGGCGCGGCACGGGCCACCTCCGGCGGGAAGCGGACGGCCACGACGCGGAAGGCCCCGAGCACCGCCAGCAGGGCGGCCACGCCGGCCAGCAGCGCGCCGTCCATGGTGTGGCGGTAGAGCCCGATCATCACCTCGCGCAGCAGGAAGACCACCGCCGCGTCCAGGATGAAGGTGAGCTTGAGCCGGTGCACCTCGAAGTACTCCACCAGGCTCTTCAGCAGCTCGATGACCACGAACATGGAGAGGATGTCGGTCACCACGGTGTCGAAGCCGGTCCCGATGTCCGGGCTCTTGAAGACGTGCCACAGGTCGAGGAAGACGCGCGCCACGCCCATCATCAGCGCCACGATGGAGAGCGGCACCAGCAGCTTCACGATCCAGTCGGTGATGAGCCGGAAGAGCGTGGTGGCCTTCGAGTCGAAGGCGGCCCCGGCCTGTTTCATGGTCCACATCGCTTCACCTCCTGCGCCTTCGGGGGATGACCAGCACCCATCCTCGGCGGCGGGGGTTTAACGCATCGCGTCGGGCGAGATTCCGCCCGACGGTGTGAACATTTCAGGTCCTCAACGAAATCAGCTGGTTGGGCGCGCCCTCAGGGGGCCGCCGGCAGCCCCTCGGCGCGCCCCTCGCTGGCCGCCTCGCGCAGGCCGGTGGCCCAGTCGATGGCGGCCGCCTGCGGGTTGCCGAAGGGCCGGCTGCGGAAGGTGAGGGCGTGGCCGCGCGCCTCCAGCGCCGCGGCCGAGGCGGCGTCCAGGCCGAAGGGCTCCACCACCACCACGTCCGGTAGCCACTGGTGGTGCAGGCGCGGGGCCGACACCGCCTGGGCGAGCGGCATCTGGTCGCCCAGGGTGCGCATGATGATCTGGGCCACCGTGGAGGGGATGGTGGCGCCCCCCGGCGACCCGACCGCCAGCACCACCCGCCCCTGCGCGTCGAAGACCAGGGTGGGGGCCATCGAGGAGAGCGGCCGCTTGCCGGGCGCGGGCAGGTTGACGCCGGTGCCCACCAGCCCGAACTGGTTGGGCACCCCGGCGGCGGCGTCGAAGTCGTCCATCTGGTCGTTGAGGAGCACGCCGGTGCCGGGCGCCACCAGGCAGCTGCCGAAGTAGCCGTTCACCGTGGTGGTGAGGGCCACCGCGTTCCCCTCGGCGTCCACCACCGAGAGGTGGGTGGTGTGGTCGCCGCCGGCCGGGCCGGGCGCGGGCGGGGCCAGCGCCGCCGCCGGGGTGGCGCGCTCGCCCACCGCGGCGCGCAGCGCCAGCGCCGCCTCCGGCCGGCACAGCTCGCGGGCCGCGGCGTCGGCGGAGGGCAGGAAGGCCGGATCGGCGAAGCGGCCTGCCCGCTGCGCGTAGAGCCGCTTCTCCACCTCCACGAAGGCGTGCAGCTCGGCCACCGGGCGGTAGCCGGCCGAGGGCGGCGCCTCGTCGAGCGCCTGCAGCAGCGCGATGACGATGGCCCCGCCGGCCGACGGCGGCGGGACGCTGGCCACCTCATGGCCGCGGTAGCGCCCGCGCAGCGGCACCCGCTCCACCGTCCGGTAGGCCGCCAGGTCCGAAAGGGTGAGCACGCCGCCCTGCGCCCGCACCGCCGCCACCAGCCGCTCGGCCAGCGGCCCGCGGTAGAAGGCCTCCGGATCGCGCCCCAGCAGCCTGAGCGTGCGGGCCAGGGCCGGGCGCCGCAGCGTGTCGCCGGCCAGGAGCGGCTGGCGCGCGCCGGCCTCGGCCGGGTCGCCGGCCCCGGGCGCCCGCCCCGCCGAGCCCGCCTGGCCCACCGCGCCCGCCGGCGCCGCCCGCAGGAACTCCGCCGAGGCGCCCGGATCCGCGCGCAGGCAGGCCAGCACCTCGCGCGCAGCCAGGGCGTGCTGCCGCCCCACCGCGAAGCCCCGCTCGGCCAGCCGGGCCGCCGGCTCCACCAGCCGCGGCAGCGGGAGCCGGCCGAAGCGGCGCGCCAGCTCGGCGTAGCCCTTCACCGCCCCGGGCACCGCCACCGAGAGGCCGCCCTGGCGCGAGCGGCGCGGGTCCACCTGCCCGTCCACCAGGAACATGTCGGGCGTGGCGGCCTGCGGGGCCACCTCGCGGAAGTCGAGCACCGTGAGCGTGCCGGCCTTGGCCAGCCAGACCAGCGCGAAGCCGCCGCCGCCGATGCCGGAGGACTCGTTCTGCACCACCGAGAGGGCGAAGGCGGCCGCCACCGCGGCGTCCACGGCGTTGCCGCCGGCGCGCAGGGCCTCGGCCCCCGCCTGGCTGGCGAGCGGGTGGGCGGTGGCGATGGCCCCCTGGCGCGACAGCGCCGAGGCGGCCAGCACGAGGGCGAGGAGCGAGGTCTGCATCGGCAGAGCCTGCCTCGCCCGGGGGCGGCGCGCGAACATTCCGCGGTGGCGCCCGTCCCGGGGTCCGCCGCCGGGGCGGGGGAGGTAGGTGGCGCTGGTCCGCGCTCGCACCCGACCGACCGGTGATTCCGACCTCCGGGACCCTGCGGTGGCTTGTCCGGCGAGGTCCGGACCGGGTAGCGTTCTCGGCCGCCGGGGGGCACACGCAGTCGTCAGGGAGGCCTTGGATGCACGTCGGCTGGAACCAGTCCCTCGCCACCGGCATCGAGGAGATCGACGCCCACCAGCTCGAGCTCTTCCGCCGCGCCACCCACCTCGTGGAGGCGGCCCGCTCCCGCCGGGCGCCCGAGACGCGGGCCCACCTGGCCCGCCTCGCCGAGGTGGCGGTGGTGCTCTTCGAGACCGAGGAGCGGACCCTGCGGGAGGTCGGGGCGCCCAGCCTGGAGCGCCACGCCCTGGAGCACCGCCGCTTCCTCGACGACCTCGAGGTGGTGTCGCACGAGCTGGCGCGCCGCGGCGCCGACGCCCTGGTGGACCTCGGGGTGGCGCGCTTCGTGGCCTCCTGGCTGGAGGCGCACGTGAGCGGCACCGACCGCGACCTGGGCCAGGCGGCCGGACCCGAGGCCAGCGCCTGAGGTCCCCTTCGAACCGCTTGCCGCCGGCCCCCGCCACCGGCGAGCATGGGCCCGAGGTGAGACCATGACCAGCCAGCCCGGCCACGCCGCCATCCGGCGCTTCTCGCGCATCACCTTCCACAGCCCGGCGGTCCTGGACCTGAAGGTCCGGCGCCTCGACTGCGAGGTCCACGACGTCTCGCTCAAGGGCGCGCTGGTGGAGCTGCCGGCCGGCGCGGCGGTGAAGGCCGGCGACACCTGCGCCCTCGTCATCCGCCTCGACGCCGGGGACAGCCAGATCCGCATGGACGGCGAGGTGGCCCACGTCAACGGCCGCAAGGTGGGCGTGAAGTGCGACGAGCTGGACCTCGAGTCCATCGAGCACCTGCGCCGGCTGGTCGAGGTGAACCTCGACGACGAGGCCGTGCTGCACCGCGAGCTGGCGGCGCTGGTGGCCGAGCGCGACTGGTAGCGGCGGGCCGCCTCCGGCGGGTCGGGGTGTCAGGTCCGGGCCGGCGCCCTGTCCACAAGGTGAGCGGCAGGCGTCCGCTCACCTGGACCCGGGAGGCCGCCGTGACGTCACTCGCCGCCGCACCGCGCCGCCACGGGCTGCCGCACGCCGGACTCCCCCGTTGGCGTCAGCTCCTCCGCTGGCTCGAGCGCCTGCGCGCCCTGGTCCGCGCCCTCAGCGTCACCGCCCTCACCCTGCTCCTTGGGGCTGGCGCCACGACCCCTGGGTGCCCTGGACCCGGTGCGCCGGGACCCGGCGTCCTCGACCCGGCCGGGACCGGAGGCTACGTCACCGTGGCCCCGAAGGCGCGGCCGACCGCGTAGGTGATCCCGGCGGCCAGCGCCGCCAGCCCCAGCATCCGCGCCGCCGAGCGGGTGATGGAGGTCCCGGAGAGGAAGCCCACCAGGCCACCCACCCCGGCCAGCACCAGCCCGGCCAGCACCGAGGCCGCCGCCACCGCCGGCGTGCCGGAGGTGAGGAGGAAGGGGGCCAGCGGGACCAGCGCGCCCACCGAGAACATCAGGAAGGAGGAGAGCGCCGCGCCCATGGGGGAGCCCAGGTCGTCCGGGTCGAGCCCCAGCTCCTCGCGCACCAGCGTGTCGGCGGCCGCGGCCGGGTTCTTGAGCAGCCCGGCCGCCACCCGCGAGGCCTCCTCGGTGGAGAGCCCCTTCTGCTTGAAGATCAGCGCCAGCTCGGCCGCCTCCTCCTCCGGCGCCTCCTCGATCTCGCGCCGCTCCAGCTCCACCTGGCGGGTCAGGAGGTCGCGCTGCGAGGCCACCGAGCTGTACTCGCCGGCCGCCATGGAGAAGGCGCCCGCCAGCAGGCCGGCGAAGCCGGTCAGCACCACCGTGTGCGGATCCACGCCGGCGCCGGCCACCCCCAGGATGAGCGACAGGTTGGAGACCAGGCCGTCGTTCATGCCGAAGATGGCGGCGCGGATGGAGCCGGCCCGCCCGGAGGCGCCGTGCCAGCGCTCGCGCACCGCGATCAGCTCGCGCGCGCCGGTGGGCTTGTCCTTGCCCATGCCGACCAGCACCACCCGGTGGGCCCGCTCCTCGTCGGCGATGGCGGAGGCGTCGCCGCCCTGGGCGTCGTACTTGTCGGCGTCGCCGGCCTCGGCGTCCAGGATCATGGGCACCACCGCGTCGGAGCCGAGCCGGCGCCCCAGCCAGATGAGGGCCCGGACGCGCGAGGAGGGGCGGTCCGGCGGGAGGGCCACGCCCAGCTTCTCCAGCTTGCGGATCCAGATCTCGGCGTGGCGCCGCTCGGCCTCGGCCAGCTCGCGGAAGCTCTGCGCCTTGCCCTGGTCCTTCTCGTGCCTGGCCAGCCCCTCGTAGAGGGCGGCGCCGTCCCGCTCGTCCAGCAGGTTCTGCAGCCACAGGTCGGTGCGTGGTTCCATGGCGCGGAATGTACCCGCCCCTGGGGCCGCCCGCCCCATCCTGGCGGTGAGGTTCGGCCCCTTCGGGCCGGTAAGGATCGTGCAAGGAGGGGGGGGGCGGGCCACTCGGCCCTGTCACGGGTGGGGACGATGCGACAGCTGAAGACGCGGACCAAGATCTTCCTGGGCTTCGGTGCGGCGCTGGTGGTGGCGGCCGGGTTGACGCTGTCTGCCTGGGTCGGCCTGGCCAGCCTGGGCGCCCAGCTGGAGCTTGCGACCGAGTCTCAGCTGCCTGAGGCCCGGGCCCTGGCCGGCGTCGAGTCCGGGTTCAAGGACGCCCAGCGCTTCCTCAACGCCCTCGGGCTCTCCCGCTACACCGGGGTGGTGCTGCAGTCGGAGGACTGCCGCGACTGCCACGGCGACTCCACGGTCTTCGACGAGGGCGCCGATGGCGCGCTGGCGCGGGTGGCCGCCGGGATCGAGGCGGTGGACGCCCTGCACCTCTCGGCCGCGGTGAAGGCGGCGTGGCCCACGGTGCGCACCGACGCCACGGAGTGGCTGCGCCGGGCCCGGCTGCTGCGCGCCACCCTGACCGAGCGGGCCCGCCTCACCGCCGCAGGTGGGATGGAGACGCCGGCGGGCAGGGCCGTGGAGGCGCGGCTCTGGATCGAGTGGCGCGAGCTGCACGACCTCTCGCTGCCGATGGAGCAGGCCATCGCCACGCTCCTCACCGCGGTGGGCGCCGAGGCCGAGGCCACCCGGATCGGGGCCGACCAGGCCCGGGCGCGCCAGGGCCAGGGGCAGCTGATCGCGCTGGGGCTGGCGGCCGTCCTGCTGGTCGGCCTGGGGGTGGTCATCGGCCGCTCGCTGGAGAAGGCCATCCGCGGGCTGGTGGCGCAGACCGAGCAGCTCACCGCCGCCGCCGCCGCCGGCCGGCTCGACGTCCGGGCCGACGAGGGCTCCGTGCCCGAGGAGTTCCGGCCCATCGTGGTCGGCTTCAACGGCACCATGGCGGCGGTCTCCGCGCCGGTGGAGGCGGCGGCCCAGGCCATGGGGAGCATCGCCCAGGGCGACATCCCGGCCCGGCTCGACGCCCCCTGGCAGGGCGACTTCGCCCGCATCCGCGACGGCGTCAACGCCGTCATCGACTCGGTGTCCGGCCTGCGCGACGGGCTGGGCGCCCTGGCGGCCGGCCACGCCGCCGGCGACACCGGCGCCCGGGTGGACGAGGCGCAGTTCCAGGGGGCCTACCGGCAGCTGGCCGCCGGCGTGAACGGCTCGGTGGGGCTCTACGTGGAGCTGCTGCAGGAGATCCTGGCCATCCTCACCCGCTACGCCGAGGGCGACTTCAAGCCCGAGCTGCGCCGCCTGCCGGGAAAGCTGGTGGCCGCCAACCAGGGGCTGGACCTCCTGCGCGGCAACCTGGCCCGCTTCTCCGGCGACGTGCAAGCCCTGGCCGCCGCAGCGGTGGCCGGGCGGCTGGCCACCCGCGCCGACGCGGCGCCCTACCGGGGCGACTGGCGGTCCCTGGTGGCCGGCGTCAACGCCACCCTGGACGCCGTCACCGGGCCGCTCGGCGCGGCCGCGGCCTGCGTGGACCTGCTGGCCCGCGGCGAGGTGCCGGCCCAGTTCGCCGAGCGCTGGCCCGGCGACTTCGACACCCTGAAGGTCAACCTCAACCGCTGCATCGGCGCCATCGACGCGCTGGTGGAGGACGCCGACCAGCTGGCCGGCGCCGCCGTGGCCGGCCGGCTCACCGCCCGCGCCGACGCCGGCCGCCACCAGGGCCAGTACCGCCACGTGGTGGAGGGCGTGAACCGTACGCTCGACGCGGTCATCGCACCGGTGGGCGAGGCCGCCCAGGTGCTGGAGCGGCTGGCCGGGCGGGACCTCACGGCCCGGGTCACCGGCCACTTCCAGGGCGACCACGCCCGCATCACCACCTCGGTGAACGGCGCCGCCGAGGCGCTGCACGACGCCCTGGCCCAGGTGGCCGGCACGGTGGACCAGCTCAACGCCTCGGCCGGGCAGATCGCCTCCTCCAGCCAGGCGGTGGCCAGCGGCGCCTCCGAGCAGGCCTCGGCCCTCACCGAGACCACCAGCAGCCTGGAGGCCATGGGCGCCCTGACCCGGCGCACCGCCGAGCACGCCTCCGCCGCCGACACGCTGGCCCACACGGCCCGCCGCTCGGCCGAGGACGGGGCCGGCGCCATGCAGAAGATGAGCGGCGCCATGGTGCAGGTGCGCGCCGCGGCCGAGCGCACCTCGGTGATCATCAAGGACATCAACGACATCGCCTTCCAGACCAACCTGCTGGCGCTCAACGCGGCGGTGGAGGCGGCCCGCGCCGGCGACGCCGGGCGCGGCTTCGCGGTGGTGGCCGAGGAGGTCCGCTCGCTGGCGCTGCGCAGCAAGGAGGCGGCCCAGAAGACCGAGGCGCTCATCCGCGAGTCGGTGAAGCAGGCCGAGGCGGGCGAGGAGGTGAGCCGCGAGGTGACCGTCCGCCTGGCCGAGATCGCCTCGGTGGTGGGCAAGGTCACCGAGACGGTGGCGGCCATCACCGAGGGGACCAAGGAGCAGGCCGGCGGCATCGACCAGGTGAGCCACGCCATGGGCGAGATGGACAAGGTGACCCACCAGAACGCCGCCAGCGCCGAGGAGTCCTCCTCGGCGGCCAGCGAGCTGGCCAGCCAGGCGCAGGCGCTGGAGGGGATGGTGGGGGCGTTCCAGCTCGACCGGGGCCAGGCGCCCGGGGCGAAGGGAGCGCCGCGGCGGCTGAAGGGCTGAGGTCGAGGTCGAGGTCGCGGTCGCGGTCGCGGTCGCGGTCGAGGTCGAGGTCGCGGTCGGGATCGCGGTCGAGATCGCGGTCGGGATCGCGGTCGGGATCGCGGTCCCAGTCGCCGTGGTCCGCTCTCCCTCTCCCCCACACCGTGGGGGAGAGGGCCGGGGTGAGGGGGCCGCCCGGGATCGGGGCCGAAGTCGCTGCCGCTGCCGCGGTCCCCACGGGGTCCTGTCCCCGGCTTCGCCGCGGTGCTTGGATGGCGCCGTGCTCCCAGACGCCCACTACGCCTTCACCGCGCAGCTCCTCGAGCGGCTGGCCGCCGACCCCGACGTCCTCGGGCTGGTCACGCTCGGCTCCACCTCCGGCCTGCCGCCGCTGCCCGACGCCTTCTCCGACCACGACTTCTTCGTGGTGACCCGGCCCGGGGCGCAGGAGCGGCTGCGCCGAGACCTGGGCTGGCTGCCCGACGCGGCCGGGATCGCGCTCTCCTTCCGGGAGACGGCCCACGGCCTGAAGGTGCTCTACGGCAGCGGCCACCTGGCCGAGTTCGCCGTCTTCGACCTCGACGAGCTGGCCCTGGCGCGGATCAACCGCTACACCGTGCTGCTCGACCGGGCCGACGTGGGCCCCAGGCTGGCGCAGGTGCGCCGCGCCACCGAGGCGGCGGCGCCCGGCCCGGTGGATCCCGCCTGGGAGGCCGGGCAGCTCCTCACCAACCTGGTGGTCGGCGCCGGGCGGTACGCCCGCGGCGAGCGGCTCTCCGGCCACACGCTGGTGCGGGTGGGCGCGGTGTCCCATCTCGTCACGCTGCTCCGCGCCGGCCTGTCGCCCGAGGCCGCCGGTCCGCTCGACGACCTCGACCCCGTGCGCCGCCTGGAGAAGGCCCTGCCGGCCGAGGCCGCCGAGCTCGACCGCGCGCTGGCGCTGCCCGTGCTCCAGTGCGCCCGCGCCGTGCTGGCGCTGGCCAGGCACGTCCGGCCGGAGCTCTTTCCTCCACCGGCGCTGGCGGCGGTGGAGCGGCAGCTGGCGCGCTCGGAGGCCGCGGCCGGGTCGGGCGGGTCCGGGGGCGCGGCGACCGGGTGAATGGCGCCGCTCGCGGCGCCGTCTCCAGGCTGGCGGCGGCGGACCGCAGCCCCGGTTCGACCGGGCCCCGAAGGATCAGCCCCGCCGGGGGCGCCACGGGGGGGCAGGGAGGCGGGAGCGCCGACGGCAGGCCTGGACGACGCGCCCTCCGGCGCACCCCAATTGGACACCACGCCGTGCGTGCGATTCTTACGAGAAATGAAAAAATGTCGCCGCACCGCGCACCAGCACCGAGAGGGGAACGCCGATGGCGGCTGTCGTACTGAAGGACGTCACGAAGCGCTTCGGCGAGGTCAGCGTCATCGAGGGGCTCGACCTCGAGGTCAAGGACCGCGAGTTCATGGTGCTGGTCGGCCCGTCCGGGTGCGGGAAGTCCACCGCCCTGCGCATGGTGGCCGGCCTCGAGGAGACCACCGGCGGCACCATCTCCATCGGCGACCGGGTGGTGAACGACGTCCCGCCCAAGGACCGCGACATCGCCATGGTGTTCCAGAGCTACGCGCTCTACCCGCACATGACGGTGCGCCAGAACCTGGAGTTCGGCCTCAAGATCCGCAAGACCCCCGCCGCCGAGATGGCGCGGCTCATCGGCGAGGCGGTCCAGATCCTGGGCATCGAGCCCCTGCTGGACCGCAAGCCCAAGGAGCTGTCCGGCGGCCAGCGGCAGCGGGTGGCGCTGGGGCGGGCCATCGTCCGCAAGCCCTCGGTCTTCCTCTTCGACGAGCCGCTCTCCAACCTCGACGCCAAGCTGCGCGTGCAGATGCGCGCCGAGATCAAGAAGCTGCAGGCGCGGCTGCAGGTCACCGCCATCTACGTGACCCACGACCAGGTCGAGGCCATGACCATGGGCCACCGCATCGCCGTCCTGCACGCCGGCAAGCTGCAGCAGGTGGGGGCGCCGCTGGAGCTCTACGAGCGGCCCGCCAACCTCTTCGTGGCGGCCTTCATCGGCTCGCCCCCCATGACCTTCGTGGACGCCACCGTGGCCGAGGGCGGCACCCGGCTGGTCACCCGCAGCTTCACCCTGCCGACCCCGGCCGCCCTGCGCGCCACCCTGGCCGGCCAGGACGGCCTGAAGGTGGTGGCCGGCATCCGGCCGGAGAACCTGGCCGCCCCCGGCCGCGCGCCGCGCGGCGAGGCGGCCCCGCTCACCATCACCGTGGAGATCGCCGAGCCGCTGGGCGACGAGGTGGTGGTCCACGCCCGCTCCGGTGAGGAGCCGCTGGTCTTCAAGCAGGACCCGCACCGCCCGGTGGCGAGCGGCGACACCTTCGAGGTGCAGCTCGAGCTGGACGCCCTGCACCTCTTCGACGCCGGCACCGAGCGCCGGCTCGGCGCCTGACCACCCTCCGCGCCCACCCCGGGAGATCCCCATGACCCGCCTCGCCCGCCTCCGCCTCGCTCCTCCTGGCCCTCCTGGCCCTGCCGGCGGTGGCCGCCGCCCAGGACCTGGTGGTCTGGCACGCCTACCGCGGCGTCGAGAAGTCCGCCTTCGAGAAGGTGGCGGCCGCCTACAACGCCAGGCCGTCCACCACGGTGAAGGTCACCACGCTGGCCGTGCCCTTCGACGCCTTCGCCGACAAGATCTCGGCGGCGGTGCCGCGCGGCAAGGGGCCGGACGTCTTCATCTACGCCCAGGACCGCATGGGCGGCTGGATCGAGGCCGGCAACACGGTGGAGCCCATCGACTTCTTCGTGGACGATGCGGTCAAGGCCCGCTTCATCCCCTCCACGGTGGAGGCCCTCACCTACAAGAAGACCCTCTACGCCCTGCCGTTCAACTTCAAGGTCCTGACGCTCATCTACAACAAGAAGCTCCTGCAGCAGCCGCCCAAGACCACCGCCGAGCTGGTCACGGTGGGCAAGAAGCTCAGCAACAAGGCGGCCGGCAAGTTCGGGCTGGCATGGGCCTACGGCGACTTCTACTACGTGGCCTCGCTGCTCAACGGCTTCGGCGGCGCGGTCTTCGGGCCGGGCGCCCGGCCCACCCTGGACGCCCCGGAGAACGTCAAGGGGCTGGAGCTCCTGCAGGCCTGGTCCCGGGCCGGCTTCCTGCCGGCCGAGCCGTCGAGCGCGCTCATCACCTCGCTCTTCAACGAGGGCAAGGCGGCCATGGTCTTCAGCGGCCCCTGGTTCCTCGGCGAGGTGAGCCGGGACATCGACTACGGCCTGGCCATGCTGCCCACCATCTCGGAGGCCGGCGGCAAGCCCATCCGCCCGTGGATGACGGTGGAGGGGGTCTTCATCTCGGCCCCCAGCAAGCAGAAGGAGGCGGCCTTCGAGTTCGTGAAGTACGTCACCGACCTCGAGGCCGGCCGGGTGATGGCGCTGGAGGGGCGGCAGACGCCGGCGGCCCGGGCCGTCTACGACGACGCGGCCGTCAAGGCCGACCCGGTGCTGGCGGCCTTCAAGCGGCAGGTGGAGGTGGCCGTGCCCATGCCCAACCTGCCCGAGATGACCATGATGTGGTCGCCGGCCACCACCGCGCTCAACAAGGTGAACTCGGGCGCGTCGCCCAGGGAGGCGCTGGGCGTGGCGCAGAAGGCGGTGGAGAAGGACGTGGCGGGTCTCAGGAAGGCGAAGTGAGCCCGGCGCCCGCACCCGCGCCGGCGCAGCGCTGGCGCTTCCTGGGCGGCCTGCTGGCGGCGCTGCTGCTGGCGGTGGGCGGCGCCGCCCTGCTGGTGCGCGGCGCGCTCGGCGAGGCGGCCGAGGAGGTGGCCACCCGGCGCGCCGTGGTCACCCTGCGGTCGCTGGAGGCGCTGGTGGTGCGGGCCGGCCTGCGCGGCGAGCCGGTGCGGGCGCTGCTGCAGGGGTGGCAGGCCGGGCAGCCGGCCGGCACCGAGGCGCGGGTGGTGCTGGGCACGGCGCTGGAGGCCTCCACCGCGGCGGCCGACGCCGGCGAGGCGGCGGCCCCGCGGCGGCTCGGCAAGGACGAGAAGCCGCTCTACGACCAGTGGAAGCGGCTCGGCTCCAACCTGGCCGGCAACGCCGAGGGCGGCTCGCCCAAGCCGGAGCTGGAGATCGAGCGGCTGCAGAGCGGCGGGCGGGAGCTGGCCGCGCCGCTCCTGGAGGACGGGCAGGTGGTGGGCCTGGTGCGGGTCACCACCCCGCCGCCGCCGCCCACCGCGCCCCCCTCGCCGCTCATCCCGCTGGTGTACGTCCTGGCGCCGGTGGCGGCGCTGTTCGTGGCCACCCGGCGGGGCACGCCGCGGCGCGGCGGGCTGCTCCTGGCCTCGCTGGCCTTCCTGGCGGTGAGCGCGGCCGGCTTCGGGTCCGGGTCGGTGGAGCGGCTGGCCCAGGCGGCGCGGGACGGCACCGCGGCGGTGGCCGAGCAGGCCAGGGAGCAGGGGGCGCTGGCGGCGGCGCTGCTGGCCAGCCAGGGGCTGGCGGCCGAGCCGGCGCTCCAGCCCGGCCTGTGGGACGTGGGCCTGGACCGCAGGCCGCGCGGCCTGCTCACCCCCGCCGGCGAGCCGGACGAGGCGGCGGTGGACGAGGTGGCGCGGGCCGCCCGCGGCGACGCCCGCGGGTCGGCCCTGGCGGCCGGCCTGGTGGGGCTGCTGGTGCTGCTGCTCTCCGGCCTGGGGGCCTTCGCCGCCGGCTGGCGGGCGCTGCGCCAGCACCGCCAGGCCTACGCCTACGTGGCGCCGGCCCTGATCGGCACCACCGTGCTGGTCTTCTTCCCGTTCTTCTACGGCGTGGTCCTCAGCTTCACCGACAGCAACATCTACAACACCAGCGCCCCGCTCTCCGAGCTGTGGGTCGGCCTGAAGAACTACGCCGCCATCCTGGGCGACTTCGGCATCGCCCGCCGCGGCGAGGACGGCGCGCTGGTCTGGAACTACCTCAACTTCTACTGGACCTTCCTCTTCACCATCGTCTGGACGGTCACCAACGTCACCTTCGGCGTCAGCTTCGGCCTGCTGCTGGCGCTGATCCTCAACACCAAGGGGCTGGCGCTGCGCCCCTTCTACCGGGTGGTGCTGATCCTGCCGTGGGCCATGCCCAACTACATCACCGCCCTCATCTGGAAGGGGATGTTCCACCGCCAGTTCGGGGTGGTGAACCAGGCGCTGGCGCTGTTCGGGGTCGAGCCCATGTCCTGGTTCGACAAGCCCTTCACCTCCTTCATGACGGCGCTGGCCACCAACGGCTGGCTCAGCTTCCCCTTCATGATGGTGGTGTCGCTGGGCGCCCTGCAGTCCATCCCGGCCGACATCTACGAGGCGGCCCGGGTGGACGGGGCCACCCGCTGGCAGCAGTTCAAGGCCATCACCCTGCCGTCGCTCCGGCCGGCGCTGGTCCCGGCCGTCATCCTCTCGGTGGTCTGGACCTTCAACATGTTCAACATCATCTACCTGGTGACGGCCGGCGCGCCCGAGGGGGCCACCGAGATCCTCATCACCCAGGCCTACAAGTTCGCCTTCGAGCGCTACCGCTACGGCTACGCGGCCGCCTACTCGGTGGTGATCTTCGCCATCCTGCTGGTGTACGGCACCTTCCAGAACCGGGTCACCCGGGCCACGGAGGCCATCTGATGGCGCGCTCGGGCCGCGAGGAGCACATCCCGCACTGGTGGCTGCACGCCTTCCTGGCGGTGGTGGTGCTGGTGACCGTCTACCCGGTGCTGTGGGTGGTCACCATCGCCTTCTCCGGCAACCAGAGCCTCTCCATCACCGACCTGCCGGCCGACCCCACCTCCTGGGACCGGCTGCGCGCCATCACCCCCTGGCCGGCCCGCTGGTCGGGCGCCAACTTCGTCTCGGTGATGGCCGACCAGCCCTTCGCCCGCTGGATCTGGAACAGCGCCGTCATCGCGGTGGCCACCACGGTGGTGGGGGTCTTCCTGGCCTGCACCGCCGCCTACGCCTTCTCGCGCTTCAAGTTCCCGGGGCGCCGCGCCGGCATGATGAGCTTCCTGGTCTCCCAGATGTTCCCCGGGGTGCTCACCCTCATCCCCATCTACATCATCATCGTGCAGTGGCTCGGGCTGGGCTCCACCAAGTTCGGCCTGGTGATCGTCTACGCCACCACCTCGGTGCCCTTCTCGGTCTGGATGCTCAAGGGGTACTTCGACACCATCCCCAAGGAGCTGGAGGAGGCGGCCATCATCGAGGGGGCCGGGCCGGGCATGATCTTCTGGCGCATCGTGCTGCCGCTGGCCATGCCGGCCATCGCCATCACCGCGCTCTTCAGCTTCATGACCGCCTGGAACGAGTTCATCCTGGCGGCCACCTTCATGGACCAGGAGCTGATGTACACCGCGCCGGTGGGCCTGCGCTTCTTCGTGGGCGGCTTCCAGCAGCAGTGGGGCTACTTCGCGGCCGGGTCGATCATCGTCTCCCTCCCGGTGGTGGCGCTGTTCCTCTACCTGCAGAAGTACCTGGTGGGCGGCCTGACGGCCGGCGGCGTCAAGGGCTAGCCGGCGCCGCGTCGAACAGCAGCGTCGCGCCGCGCGCGATCCGCTCCTTGCCGGCGATGGCGCTGGCCAGCACCCCCTGGTCGAGCACCCGCAGGATCATGACGCGCGCCACGGTGGCGCCCTGGGCGTCCAGCACCCGCCCGAACTGCATCGGCTGGAGCCCGGCCACCGGCCCCCGGGCCGAGACCAGCTCGTCGGTGACGTCCACCACCAGCAGCGCGCCCGCGGCCGCCGGCTTGCCGGAGGGCGTGGAGGCGGGTGAGGGGGCGAGGTGCGGCATGAGGGCGGAGGAGAGGGCGGCGCCGGGGAGCGGCGTGCCCGCGCCGGGCGGGGTGGCGGAGGGGGTCGAGGTCGGGGTCAGGGTCGGGTCGAGGTCGGGGTCGGGGTCGCGGTCGCGGTCGCGGTCGGGGTCGCGGTCACCTCCGGCGCCAGCCGCGCGCCCCCCGGGGTCGACCCCGCCAGCAGGAAGGGCACCCTGGCGAAGGCGCCGCTGGCCTCGTCGTAGCTGCCCAGGATGCGCCGCTGGTCGGCGCTGGCCGGCAGCAGGACGTCCACCACCCGCGGGTGGACCTCACCCATGGCGCCGCCGCCGAAGGCCCAGGCCTCGGGCACCGGCAGCACCGGCAGGGTGAAGGCATCCGGCTGGCGGGTGCCGCGCAGCCGGCTGCCGAGGGCGAAGGTCCGCTCCCAGGCCGCGCCGGAGAGGTGCAGCGAGTAGCCCCAGTCCGGCCGCGGCGGCCCGCCCAGCAGCGCCGCCGGCACCCGGGCGGTGACGGTGCGCCCCAGCACCTGCAGCCCGTCCACGAAGACGACGCGGTCGGCCGCGCCGCCCAGGGCGTCGCGGGTGAGCGCGCGGGCCGGGCCGGGCTGCGGGGTGAAGACCACCGCCGCCTCCCAGGTGCGCCCGCCGGCGAAGGCGACGCGGCGGCCCGGGATGCAGGCCGACGAGCCGGCGCCGGGGGTGGGGTCGGTGTCGAGGTAGAGGTCGAGGTTCTGCAGGGCGATGCCGTTGAGGAGCTGCACCGGCGTCGAGCCGGAGCGGGTGGTGGTGAGCGGCGTCCGGAAGGGGGCGCCCAGCGTCACCTCGAAGAGCACGTCCTCGCCGTCCACCGACACGGTGAGGCGCCTCAGGTCGAAGTCCCCGTCCCGGTAGTCGGCGTCGCCCGGCGGCGTGTAGCCGCCTGGGCCGGTGGCGTCGTTGGAGGCGTCCTCGAAGATGGCCACCTGGCGCGGCGCGGCGGCGGCGGGCGCCGGGGCGGCCAGCGCGAGGGCGAGGAGCAGGGCGAGCGGAGCGGGGCGGGTGGAGGTCAGGGTCGGGCTCGGGGGCTGGTTCGGTGGCGAGGTCGAGGTCGGATTGGTCTGCTCACCCTCCCCCACACCGTGGGGGAGAGGGCCGGGGTGAGGGGGCCGCCCCGGGGTCGGTGACCCCGTGCCATCCTCCCTCAGAAACGACGGGGCCGGCGGAGGATTCCCCCGCCGGCCCCAGGCTGCTCGACGGTGCCTCGGGCTACGGCACGGTGATGATGGTGTTCTTGCCGCCGAGGCCGCCGGTCTTGAGCGTCACGGGCGCGGTGGTCCAGGCGCCAGCGCCCGGCTTGACGAAGCCGGTCACGCCCTCGAGCGCGGCGTCGACCCCGACCTTGTACTCGGCGCCGCCGAGCACGAAGACGAACTCGGGCCAGGTCGCCGGACCAGCAGGCCGGTACGGAGGTAGGTCTTGCCGAGGACGGCCGACAGAGGATGAAGGTGTAGATGCCGTCCGCGGCCATGACGTCACCCTGGGCGGGGCCGTCGTCCACCATGACCTTCTCGTACCAGCCCCAGGCCCTGCCCTTCACCGCGATGGCGTCCCAGCGACCCAGGAGCCGCCCTGGCCGCGACGGCCGAGCCGTTGTAGGTCGAGGCGGATGTCGTTGGTCCCGAACGGGCCGGGAAGGCCAGGCCGGGGGCGTTGATCGGGCCGGTGGCCCCCCGGGACCAGGATGGAGAACTCACCGGCGTTGCCGATCCAGATCCAGCCGCCATTCGCCGATCAGGGTTGGTGGCGTCGAGGAGGCCGTAGCCGATGGTCAGCGGGGCGGCGGTGGGCGGGGCGATGAAGACCGTGACGCCCCACATCTGGTCGCCGGCGACCGCGGCCGGCGGGCTCGTGACCGGGCAGGCCGGTCGGCGTTCCAGGGCCGTCATCCACGGGCCGTCGTCCAGAGCGGCGCCAACGGGCCGCCCCAGGTGGCGTCCTGGGCGATCTTGCGGGTGGTCGGCGTCGACTGGACCTGGCCCTTCCACTGGAGCTCCCGGTCTGCCAGACCTGGCTGGGCCGTGTCGTCGACGTAGAAGTTGATGGCCATGGTCCCGGCCGGCTGCGGGAAGCCCAGGTGGACGGGGGTCGCTGCTGCTGCTGCCGCAGGCGGCCAGCGTCGGGACCAGCGCAGCCGCCAGGATCATCCAACTGGCTCTCTTCTCAGTTGTCGTGCCCCAGCCCGGTCGGTTGACTGTGCGCCAGGCCGCTGGCCTGCCGCGAGGGCCGCCTTACAGCGGTGCAGGCCACCTTCAGCGGGCCGATGGCCCGGGGGCGTGAAGCCCAGCCCGGTGCGGCAGGCAGGCAGGCCTGGCGTCGAGCGGGTGAACTTCTGCTCCCGCGCCTCCGGCCCGCAGCCGTGCAGGGCGGTGTCCCATTCGATGGCCCCTCCGGAGCTGGGGTGGAGGTTGGCGCGATCCTTGTTCGTCTTCTCGTCGGCGAAGACGTCGCGCCGGTAGACGAAGCCGTCCGGGCCCGGGGGACGCCCGGCGGTCCGGCGTCGAGCACCTCGATGATGCGCGAGTTGCCCGGCCACTCCTCGCTGCCGGTCCAGACCTGGCCGCGCAGGCCCCAGGTGTACTTGTAGCCGAGGCGCAGCACCGCGCCGGGGTCCACCGGCACCTCGAAGGCCACCGTCCAGATGCCGTCGCCGGAGGCCTCGTCGCCGTTGGTGCCGTCGTCGTACATGGGGATCTGGTTCGGCACGCTGGCGCCCACCAGGGTGTTGATGGCCGGGTCCTGCACCGGCGACTCCTTGTGGACCCAGCCCACGAAGAACATCCGCTTGCCCGGCTTGTCGACCGCCCACTTGAACCGGTCCACCGGCGTGCCGGTGCCGTCGAGGCAGCCCTCGTTGAAGTCGGCGCTGAGGACCAGCCGGATGTTGTCCGGATCGGCGCAGCCGGACGGCTGGTAGAGCTGGGCCGCGGCGGCGAGCTGCGCGTCGAACTTGGCGGTGTCCAGGTCCTGGAGGTTGTCGCCGTCGTAGTCGAAGCGGCACCGGCGAGAGGAACCCGGCGGTGACCGGGCTGACCTGGTCACGACGAAGGCCGCGCTGAGCCCTCGGTGGTGGAGCGGGCGTCGAGGTCGATGCCGCGCAGGGTGGTCTCCTCGCCGATCTCCGGGACCACGTGGCGGAACACCATGTCGCCGGCCCGGGCCTGCACCCGCACGAAGGTGTAGCGGGCCGAGGGCAGGCGCATCTCGTAGGCGCCGGCGGCGACGATGGCCTGGAACGGCGCGATGGGGTTGCCGTCGCCGTCCAGGGCGACGAAGCTGGCGCTGCTGGCGCCGGACCAGGCCGAGGGGGCCGCGCACCGTGGAGGCGGGCCGCTCGTCGGCCGTGCGACCGACGTTGGAGAAGAGGGTCTCGAGCCCGCAGCCGGTCAGGGCCGCGAGCGACGCGATGCCGACGAGGAATTGGGTGCGCATCACCAGCCCACCTCGAACGTGGCCTTGGAACGCCAGACGTTCCAGACCATGTCGTAATAGGCCCGCTCGTCGCGGAGCAGGTCCTTGTGGAAGTACTCCAGCGTGTAGGAGAAGAGCGCGCCGCCGAAGGCGTAGCTGAGGCCGGCGTGCACGGTGTGGCGCTTGGTCAAGGCGTCGTAGAAGCCGGCGGTCTGCGTGCCGTTCCGCCTGGCCTCCTGCCACCGGGTGTACTCGTAGCCCAGGCTGGTCTTCAGCTCGTTGGTGGGCTGCAGCGTCAGCTGGGCGAAGGCCAGCAGCATGGTGCCGTCGTAGTCGTCGTCCGGGTTGCTGGCCTTGCGCTTGTCCTGGTCGCCCACCCACTTGCCCTTGAGCGCCAGCACCGCGCCCGGCGAGTCGGGCACCAGGTACTGCACGTTGACCACCGCGATGTGGGTCTGGCGGTCCTGGAACTCGGTGTAGACGCTGCGCGGGTCGCGGCCGCGGTCGTAGACGTTGGCGTAGTCGGCGTCGGCGGTGAAGGCGGTGGTGTCGGTGAAGCCGTGCGTGTAGAGGAAGTCCGGGTACTGGTTCAGCGTGTCCCGCCCCTGCTGGTTGGTGTTGTAGCCGACGTAGGTGTACTCGAGCGTCGACTTGAGCGGCCCGCCCACGTACTCCAGCAGGCCGGTGGCGCCGTGCCAGCCGATGACCGTCTCGTACCAGGGCTCGTCCCAGTCGACGAACTCGTTGGCCACGTTCAGGGTGGGCAGCTGGCCGCCGCGGGTGAAGCCGCCGGTGATGATGCCGTCGGTGAGGAGCACGTCGGCCTCGCGCCTGGCCCCCATGACCGCGTTGTACTCGGCGCCGATGTTGAAGTACTCGAACTTGGCGGACAGGCCGGCGCCGAGGGGGTCGAAGGCCTCCACCAGCAGCTTGGCGGCGATGTCGTTGGCCGCCACCGCCCGCCCGGCCGAGTCCACCTTGAAGAGCACCGGCGAGAAGCCCTGGCCGTTGCGCACCAGGTTGGTGGCGTACTCGGGGTTGACGTAGTTGGAGGAGAAGGCCACGAACGGCGAGACCGTCAGCCACTCCAGCGGCTCGGGGGTGTAGACCGCGTCCAGGGTGGCGTTGACACCGCGGAAGCGGGTCGAGAGCGACACCGAGTGGTCGGCGCCGCGGGCCGCGTCGGGCGCGCCGGTGAGGAAGGGGCTGTACTTGTCGGCCTCCCAGTCCTGCAGCCAGCTGGCCACCGCCCGGAGCCTGAGCTGGTCGCCCAGCCGGCTCTCCAGCTTGGCGGCGAAGGCCCAGTCGGTGCCGTAGAGCGAGGCCAGCGAGTCGCCGCCGGCGCCGTTGTCGCCGGGCAGGCCGGTGTTCCAGCCCGGGCCGGCCCACAGCTTGGGCAGCGCCATGGCGCCGACCACGTAGGAGAGCTCCTTGGCGGGCAGGACGTCGCCCTCCACGATGACGGCGCTGCCGTTGTCGCGGTCGATGTAGCGGGCCTTGCCGATGGTCCACTCGTTCCACATCGAGTAGTCGGTGGCGCCCACGGTGATCCACTTGACGGTGGGGATGGGCGGGGCCAGCCGCACGAAGGCGCCGCGCAGCTTGATGTACTGGGCGTGGTTCATGCCCAGGCTCTCGCCCGAGGTGTCGGCCACGCCCGGCTTGAGGTCGCCGTTCTCCCACCAGTCCTGCCAGATCATGCCCCAGCGGCTCTGCAGCCGGACCCCGGCGCTCACCTTGGGGCCGACGCGCCCCTTGATGGTGAGCTCGAACTCGGTGCAGGCGCCGTTGGAGCCGCCGATGTTGTCCACCCAGAACGGGTTGGACAGCGACAGGCAGCCCTGGCTGGCGTCGTTCTTGTACATGTACTTCGTGTAGATCTTGCCGCTCATGTCGAAGTTGACGGTGTCGGCGCGCGCGGCGGGCGCCAGCGCCAGCGGCGCCAGCGCGAGGAGCAACCTCCAGGGGGCGGGGAGGGCCATGGGCGTCCTCACTTCGCGGCCGGGTAGACCATGGGCACCACCGCCAGGTCCTCGGGCTTCGGCTCGGTGGCGGCCTTGTTGTACTTCGAGAGGAGCTCGTGCTGCTTCTTGGCCGGGTCGCCGCCGGCCGGCACCAGGAGGTCGAGCACCTGCGGGTCGTTGTCGAAGTCGGTGCCGCCGCCGAAGCGGTGCTGCCCCTCGAACTCGTTCACCTTGCGGGTGAGGAGATCGGTCTTGGCCGGGAAGCCCTCGTTGGACTGCATCAGGACCTGGTAGCCCCAGCCCGGCAGCGGCGGGCCGCCCAGCGCCTTGGTCTCCACCACCGCGATGAGCGTCTTGCCGGCGGCGCGGGTGATCTTGGGCACCACCACCCGGTCCTTCACCGCCGCGGCCTTCATCTCCACCTCGGAGTTCACCCGGGTGGGCCCCTGCGGCGAGACGATGACCACCCGGTCCCAGGCCTCGTCCTCGGCGAACCGCACGTTGAAGCCGGGCAGGCCGTCGCGCACGCCGCTGCCCTTCAGGTGGTCGGTGTCGACGTGGATGGCCACCATCTGCACCGAGAAGCCGTTGCCGCCCCAGGCCACGCTGTCCCAGGGGTCCTCGATGCGCGACTTCACCGAGACGTGGAACTCCACCGTGTCGCCCTTGGGCACCACCTTGAACTCGGTGATGTCGAAGGCGCCGGGCTTGTAGACCGCGTCGGTGGGGTAGGTGTACTCGCCCGGCCCGTTGTCGTCCCCGGCCGGGTCGGTGATGGTCACGGCGCCCGGGTCGTCGGCGCGGGCGGAGCCGCCGGCCAAGAGGGCGGCGGCGAGGAGCCAGCGGGCTGCGGGGTGGGTGGGCATTCGCGGTTCTCCGGTGCGGGTACGGGGTGCGGAGTCATCAGAGCGATTGGCGGGCGGCGAGTCGGGCGGCAAGGACGATTCGGGGCCTGGTGCCCAGCCGCCGACGCGGCGTGTGGTCACAGGCGGTGCCGAGTGTGCGCTCCCCTCCGGTCGATGGCCCGACTCGGCGGTCGGCCCCTTAATTCTTGCTAGAGTCGAAATTATTAACCCTGTATAAAGCAAAAAATCGAGCCGCGCGGAACCTGCCGACCCATAAGGGGTTTTGGGCGAAACGCCGCAGAGGGGAGCGGTCGGAGGGTCCGGGGAGCGGAACGGAAAACGCCCGTGGGGAAGAGGACTTCGGGCGAGGGGTCGAGAGGAACCCTGGCCGGTCTCGGGCAGGGGCGGCTCGGGGTGGTGGTCGGACCGGGCCAGGCGGTCGGCGCGGCGACGCGGTGGAGAGGGGTCCTGCCAGATGTCCGGCGACCAGAGCCTGCTCAAGCGCCTCAACCGGATGTCCATCGTCCGGCACGTCAAGGCCCACCCCGGCGTGGCGCGCGGCGATCTCGCCGACCTGACCGGCCTGGCCGACTCCACCATCAGCGTCCTCGTCAAGGAGCTGATCGGCGAGGGGTGGCTGCGGGCCAGCGACTCCACCGGGAGCGGCGGCGTCGGGCGGCGCCCCAAGCTGCTGGCGCTCGACCCGGACCGGATCGCCGTGCTGGGCGCCGAGATGGGCGTCGACTACCTCAACGTGGTGGCCTGCAGCCTGCGCGGCGAGGTGCTCTTCTCCCGCATGACCGACTACCGCCACGGCGAGGTGGCCGCCTCGGCCCGGGACCTGGCGGCGCTCATCGTCGAGGCGCGCGCCGCCATGCTGGCCCGGCGGCGGCGCCTGCTCGGGGTGGGCGTGGGCGTGCCGGGCATGGTGACCACCGACGGCCTGCTGCGCTTCGCCCCGGCCATCGGCTGGCGCGACGTGGCGGTGGGCGACGAGGTGACCGCGGCGCTGCGCCAGGTCCGCTGCACCGACCTGCCCGTCACGGTGCTCAACGACGCCAACGCCGCCGCCCTGAGCGAGTACGTCTTCGGCGCCTCGCCGGCCATCAGCTCGCTGGTCTTCCTGATCCTGGGGTTCGGGGTGGGGGCGGGCATCGTCCTGCACGGCCGGCTCCACCTGGGCCACGACGGCCTGGCCGGCGAGGTGGGCCACACCATCGTGCAGCCGGGCGGCCTGCCCTGCGCCTGCGGCCGGCGCGGCTGCGCCGAGACCCTGCTGTCCCAGAAGGCCATGAGCCGGCTGGCCACCGGGCGCGACGAGCCCATCCTGCACGTCGCCGAGCTGGTGGAGCGGCTGGCGCGCCGCGACGAGGCGCTGACCCGCGGCGCCCGCGAGGCCGGCGCGCTGCTGGGCTTCCTGGTCCACAACCTGATCGTCAGCCTGAACCCCGAGGTGGTCATCCTGGGCGGCCCCCTGAGCCGGCTCGACGTGCTGGTGGCCGGGGCGCTGGAGCGGCTGGCGCAGCTCTCCGGCGACCGCCCGTACCACCACGCCGAGGTGCGGGCCTGCCCGCTGGGGCTCAACGCCACCGCGGTGGGCGCGGCCGGCAGCGTGCTCAACACGCTGCTGCAGGTCGGGTAGCGGCTCAGTCGAGCGACAGGAAGGCGAACCCGCGGGCCGCCAGCCCCGGCACGGTGACCTGGCCGCCCGCCGCGGTGGGCGTTCCGTCGAGCCCGCGCGCCGAGAGGACCGCCGGCGCGCCCGCCACCGCCACGGTGAACGGGCCGCTGGGGGCGGCGGCGAAGTTGGCCACGAAGAGGGCGCGCGCCGCGCCGTGGGTGCGCAGCAGGGCCAGGGCGCCGGTCCCGCCGCCCGTCACCACCGGCCGGGCCGCCTCGCCGCGGGCCAGGGCCGGCCGGGCGTGGCGCAGGGCGATCAGCTCCCGGTAGACGTGCCAGAGCGAGGCCGGGTCGGCCCGGGCCGAGGCCAGGTCCACCCCGGCCGCCTCGGGCGCCTGGAACCACGGGGCGCCGGTGGTGAAGCCGTGGCCGGGGGCGTCGGCGGTCCAGGGGTAGGGGGTGCGCTTGTTCCGGTCGTCGGCGGCCGCGCCGCCCAGCATGCCGAGCTCCTCGCCGTAGTAGAGGAAGGGGGTGCCGGGCAGGGCCAGGAGCGTGGCGGCCGCCAGCTTGAGCGCCGCGGCGTCGCCGCCCACCACCAGCGCCTCGCGCGGCTGGTCGTGGTTGGAGAGGAAGGGGGCCTGGAAGCCGCGGTCCCTGCCCTGGAAGGCGGCCTCGGCGCGCGCCAGCACGTTGAGCAGCGAGCCGCCCGCTCCGCCCACCAGGGCCGAGCGGATGCCGTCGGCCTGGTCGAAGGAGAAGGCCAGCTGCACCTCGTCGCCGTCGCCGTAGTAGGTGGCGGTGGTCTCGATGGTGGCCCAGGCCTCGGCCACCAGCAGCGCGGCGGGGTGGGTCTGGTGCAGCGCGGCCCGCACCCGCTTCAGGAAGGCGTGGGTGGCCGGCTGGTCCACCTGGCCGACGCCCGGGCCGGTCTCCGTGAGGTAGCGGACGGCGTCGAGCCGGAACCCGTCCACCCCGCGAGAGAGCCAGTACCGCATGCTGTCGACCAGCTCCGCCTCGACCGCCGGGTTGGCCAGGTTGAGGTCGGGCATGGAGCCGTCGAAGATGCCGTAGTAGGCGCCGCTCGGGGTGGTGTACCAGGCGGAACCGCCCCAGGGCTTCTGCCAGCCGGGGTCGGTGGCGCTCCAGACGTACCAGTCGCGCTTCTCCGCGGTGGGGCCGGTGCGGGAGTTGGCGAACCAGACGTGGGCGCTCGAGGAGTGGTTCAGCACCATGTCCAGGATGACCTTCATGCCGCGCTGGTGCGCCGCGGCCAGCAGGGCGTCGAGGTCGGCCAGCGTGCCGTACTCCGGGTCCACCTCGCGGTAGTCGGCCACGTCGTAGCCGTGGTAGCTCGGCGACCGGAAGATGGGCATGAGCCAGAGGGCGTCCACGCCGAGGTCGGAGGTGGTGGCCGGGTCGCCGTCGTTGAGCTCGTCCAGCCGGGCGGTGAGCCCGGCCAGGTCGCCGTGGCCGTCGCCGCCGGAGTCGGCGAAGCTGCGGACGAAGACCTCGTAGAAGACCTGATCGCGCCACCAGCCGGAGGTGTTGGGGCTGACCGGGCCGCCGCCGCCCCCACCGCCGCCGCAGCCGCCGGCCACCGCGGCCACCGCGGCCACCAGCACCACCAGGACCACCACGCCGCGCGCTCGCAGGTGCACTCGCTGCCTCCTCGGGTGAAGCGGGACCCCCGGGCCGGCGGCCCGAGGCGGCGGGATCTTGCTCGCGGGGCGCACCGCAGGCAACGGGTTCGGCCCGGCGGTCCGCCCAGGGGGTGCGGCATGGAGCGCGGTCGGTCGAGATCGCCGCGCCGTCCGGCCCTCCGACCCGGCCGGGGGGTTTCACCCGCGCCTCCGAGGCGATAGTGCGGTGACCCATGCCCACCCGCCATCCGCTGCCGACCCAAGGCCGCCGCTCGCTGCTCCTCGTCCTCGCCGCTGCGCTGGCGGCCGCCTGCGGCGGAGGCGGCGGCGACGATCCGGTGGTCCCGCCCAGCACCTTCACCGTCCACTACCACCGGGCCCTGTCCGACTACGCCGGCTGGACGGTGGTGGCCACGGCAGGCGCCCAGGGGGCCGTGACCAGCGGGGCGGCCGACGGCTTCGGCGCCACCTACACCTTCGAACTGGCCCCGGGCGCCACCTCGTTGGCCTTCTCGCTCGCGAACGGCGCCGCCACCGACGCCGCCGGGCCGCTCACCGTGGACGTGTCGGGGAGCCAGCGGTCGGCCTGGGTCATCTCCGGCTGGGCCGAGGCCATCACCCGCGCGCTGCCGGCCCTGCCGGCCTCGGCCAGCCAGGTGGTGGTCTACTACGGCAACCGCACCGACTCCGACTACACCGGCTGGGGGCTGCACCTGTGGGGCGACCAGGTCACCAACACCAGCTGGGGCTCGCCGCTCCAGGCGGTGGGCGTCGATCCCGGGTTCGGGGCGGCCTTCGTCATCAACCTGGCCCCGGGCGCCGCGCCCAGCAACTGCCCGGTGGGCTCCATCTGCGTCATCGCCCACAAGGCCGACCTGAAGGACCCCGGGCCGGACATGAGCTTCACCACCGCCACCCTGGGCAACCTGGTCTTCCTCACCAGCGGGTCGCCCACCCTGACCTCCGCGCCGGTGACGCCGGGCGCCGTCTCCATCGCCGGCGCCGCCGCCCACCTGCTCTCGGCCGACACCCTGGCCTGGAACGTCACCAACGCGGCCGCCACCACCTTCGAGCTGCGCGGCTCGCTGACCGCCGAGATCGCCGCCACGCCGGACGGCGACGTGGCCGGCGGGGCCGCCATCCCGCTCACCGCCCGGGCCGCCGGCCTGACCGCGGCCGAGCGGCTGAAGTATCCGCACCTCGCCGCCTGGCGCGCCTTCGACGTGGCGGCGGCCGACCTGCCGGCGCTCGAGGCGGCGCTCAAGGGGCAGCTGGTGGCGGTGGCGCGCGACGCCGCCGCCAAGCCGGTGCAGGCCACCCAGGTGCAGACCGCCGGCGCGCTCGACGACCTCTACGCCAACACCGCGCCGCTCGGCGCCCTCTTCGACACCGTGGCCGGCGCGCCCACCCTGGCGCTCTGGGCCCCCACCGCGCAGGCCGTCCGGCTGCGCGTCTTCGACGCCGACGCCGCCCGCACCGAGGTGGCCGGCAGCCCCTTCACGCCGGTGGCCGACGTCATGGGCGTGTGGCGCCACACCGGCCCGGCCGGGTGGTACGGTAAGTACTACCAGTGGGAGCTGACCGTCTACCACCCGCTCTCGAACCGCATCGAGACGGTCACCACCTCGGATCCCTACGCCGTGAGCCTGGACGTCAACGGCACGCGGGCGCAGATCCTGGACCTCGACGACCCGCTGCTGGCGCCGCCCGGCTGGGCGGGCCTGGTGAAGCCGGCGCTGGCCGCCCCGGAGGACATCGTCCTCTACGAGAGCCACATCCGCGACTTCAGCGCCTTCGACCAGTCCACTCCGGCGGCCCACCGCGGCAAGTACCTGGGCTTCACGGCCGCCTCGCCGGCCGAGCGCAGCCTGGGCCAGCAGCGGCTGGCGGCGCTGGCGGCGGCCGGCCTGACCCACGTGCACCTCCTGCCGGCCTTCGACATCGCCACCGTGAACGAGGACCCCGCCGCGCGGGTGGACCTCGGCGACCCGTTCGCCACCCTGTGCGTCAAGAACCCGCAGGTGCCGGTGGCGCGCTGCGGGCAGTTCGCCGGGCAGACCGTGCTGGAGGCCATGGCGTCGCAGGCCGGCGACTCGGCCGTGCAGCAGGAGCTGGCCGACTACGTCCACCTGCTCGACTCCTTCAACTGGGGCTACGACCCGCTCCACTACGGCGCGCCGGAGGGGAGCTACGCCTCCACCGCCGAGGGCGGGGCCAAGGTGCTGGAGTTCCGCCAGATGGTGCAGGGGCTGGCCGACCTGGGCCTGCGGGTGGTGATGGACGTGGTCTACAACCACACCAACGCCTCCGGCCTGGGCGACAAGGCGGTGCTCGACAAGGTGGTGCCCGGCTACTACCACCGGCGCAACCCGGAGACCGGCTTCGTCGAGTCCTCGAGCTGCTGCGCCAACACCGCCACCGAGCACCTCATGATGGGGCGGCTCATGACCGACACGCTGGTGCGCTGGGCGCGCCAGTACAAGGTGGACGGCTTCCGCTTCGACCTGATGGGGCTGCACCTCAAGGCCGACGTGCTGGCGGCGCGCGACGCCCTGGCCGGGCTCACCCCGGCGGCCGACGGCGTCGACGGCTCGAAGCTCTACCTCTACGGCGAGGGGTGGAACATGGGCGAGACGGCCAACAACAACCAGGGCCCGGCCGCCACCCAGATCGGCATGGCGGGCACCGGCATCGGCACCTTCAACGACCGGGTCCGCGACGCGGTGCGCGGCGGCAGCGCCTTCGACTCGGGCGCCGACCTGCGCAAGCGGCAGGGCTTCGCCAACGGCCTGGTCACCGACCCCAACGAGCTGGCCCCCGCCACCGCCAGCGCCGCCGACGACGCCGCCAAGCTGGCCGAGTACGCCGACTGGATCAAGGCCGCCATGGCCGGCAACCTGGCCAACTTCCGGCTGCGCCGCACCGGCTCCGGCAGCGCGGTGGAGGCCAACGCCATCGGCTACAACGGCGCCCGCACCGCCTACACCCAGGACCCACAGGAGGCCATCAACTACGTCTCGGCGCACGACAACCAGGTGCTCTTCGACCTGATGCAGTACCGGCTGCCCACCGGCCTGCCCATGGCCGACCGGGTGCGCGCCGGCAACGTGGCGCTGGCGGTGGTCGGGCTCGGGCAGGGCATCCCCTTCTTCCACATGGGCGACGACCTGCTCCGCTCCAAGTCGATGGAGCGCGACAGCTACGACTCGGGCGACTGGCCCAACCGCATCGACTGGACCGGCGCGTCCAACGGCTGGAGGTCCGGCCTGCCCAACGCCGGCAAGGACCAGACCAACTGGCCCACCATCCTTCCGATCTTCGCCGACGCCTCCATCGCCCCGGCCGCCAGCCACATCGCCGCCGCGGCCGCCCACTTCGAGGAGCTGCTGCGGGTGCGCTCGAGCTCGCCGCTCTTCCGGCTGCGGACCAAGGCCGAGGTGCTGCAGCGGGTGGACTTCCTCAACTTCGGCGCCGGCCACGTGCCGGGGGTCATCGTCATGACCGTGGCCGACGGCACCCACGCCTCCTGCGCGCCCGCGCTGGCCGACCTCGATCCGGGGGCCGACGCGCTGGTGGTGATCGTGAACGCCGACAAGGTGGCCCACGACCTGGAGGTGCCCGGCGCGGCCGGCTTCGTCCTCCACCCGGTGCAGGCCGCCTCGGCCGATCCGGTGGTGCGCACCGCCGGGGTGGGGGCCTCGGCCGCCGGCCAGGTCTTCACCGTGCCGGGGCGCACCGCGGCGGTCTTCGTGGCGCCGCAGGCGGCGGGGCAGGGCGCCGGGCTGCCCTGCAACACGCGGTAGCGGAGCGGGTGGCCCCGCCTCGTTGAGGACCGCGGCCCCGTCCGAGCCTTCAGCTCGGGCGGGGCCGGGTCGCCTCTCCCGTGCCCCATCGGCTCAGCGGCCGTGAGGGGGAGTTCCGCACGGCCGCTTCAGGGGATGGCCACCGGCCCCACCGAGTCCATGATGAGCGGCCCGCCGGCCGCGCCGCCGAACTCCCACGGGCCGCCGGCCAGCGTGAGCGCCCGCCTGAGCCCGCCCAGCCCGTCGATGTCCCAGGTGGTGGCGTAGACCCGCACGCCCGACCAGGTGGCCAGGCCGTAATCGGCGCGGTTGTAGGTGAAGGTGATGGTCCCGGCGGCCAGGTCGACCGCCACCTTGGGGGCCCGGCCCAGCGCGCCGGGCTCGGTGGCGCTGGCGCCGCTGCTGGTGTTCATCACGTTGGCGAAGCCGTAGGTGGTCTGGTTGAACTTCCAGGTGAAGCCGGCCGGGGCCGCCGCGTCCATGAGCGGCAGCACGGTGGCGCCGCCGAAGCCCGGCACCTCGAAGAAGACGTTGAAGGAGACGTGGTCGAAGCCGTTGCCAGGGTTCCAGACGGTGCTCAGGTCGGCCATGTGGAAGACCAGCTTCAGGGTGGTGGTGGCCGCCTGGATGGTGAGGCCGGTGACGTCGCCGTAGCGGCCGGTGGCGAAGGTGGCGTCGCCCGGGTAGCGGTAGGTCCCGCTGGGCCCGGTGTCGTCGCCGGCCGGATCGGCCACCTCGGTGACCACCGGGTCGAAGACCACGTCGCTGGTGAAGCGCACCGTGGGCGTGGCCACCCGCTCGGCGAGCGCGTAGAAGGCCAGGGTGTGCTGCACCACGCCCACCGCGTAGGTGGAGACCGGCAGGACGATGCTGAAGCTGCCGTCGGCGGCCACGGTGGGGGTGGCGATGCGGTCGACGTACCCGTCGATCACCAGGCGGATGCGGGTGGTGGGCGGGCTGACCGTGCCGGTGAGGGTCACGTCGCCGCTGAAGACCTGGCCCTCCACCGGGGTGGTCACGGTGATGGTGACCGGCGGCGGCGGCGGGGCCACCACCGCGCCGGTGGCGCGCAGCACCAGCACGGCGCGGGCCGGCAGCACGGTGGTGAGCAGGCCGCCCTCGCCCACCGTGGGGGTGGTCGGGCTCCCCTCGGCGTGCAGCACCTCCAGCACCGCGCCGGCCGGCAGGCCGGTGGCCAGCCCGCTCACCAGCATGCGGCTCTCCGAGGTGTTCATGAGCACCAGCGCGGTCTCGGCGCCCAGGGTGCGCCGGTAGGCGAAGGGGCCGGCGCCGGCGGGGCTGTCGGCCAGCACGGTCATGGCGCCGCGCGAGAAGACCGGGTGGGCCCGGCGCAGGGCGGCCAGCGCGGCCAGCCGGCGGTAGCCCGCCGAGGTGGTGTCGTAGCGGTCGCCGGTGGTGCCGTAGCCGCCCTGGAACATGGCGGCGCGCGGCTCGGCGTACTCCTGCTCGGTGCCGTAGTAGACGACCGGGATGCCGGGCGAGGTGAAGAGGAAGGTGAGGGCCTGGGCCAGGCCGGCCGGCGTGCCGTTGGCGAGGAAGCGCGGCACGTCGTGGTTGTCCACGAAGGTGGGGGTGGTGAAGGGGTCCGGGTAGAGCGCCAGGTCCATGAAGCGCCGGACCCGGTAGGTGAGATCGGTGGTGGGCGCGGCCGGCGCGCCGAAGACCCGGCCCAGCTCGGCGAAGAGCGGGAACTGCAGCACGGCCGGCAGCTCCGGGGCGGCCGGGGTGCCCAGGTAGCTGGTCACCGTCACGTCGGCGGTGCCCACCCCGGGCTCGGAGACCTCGAAGACCTCGCCGAAGGCCAGGAAGCCGGTGCGGCCGGTGGTGGCCGCCTGGGCCAGGATGCCCGGCTCGGTGGCGGAGGTGGAGTGGAAGAAGTCGTTCCAGAACTCGTGCTCGACGAAGCGCACGGTGTCCACCCGGAAGGCGTCCACCCCCACCTCCTTCACCCAGTAGCCGTAGGAGTCCTTGAGCGCGGCCCGCACCAGCGGGTTCTCGGTGGCCAGGTCGTCGAGATCGGAGAGCTGGTAGGCCCGCTCCTGGCAGGCGTTCAGGTAGTCGGCGATGGCCGGCGTCCAGTGGTAGATGCCGGCGGCCCGCTGCACCGGATCGGTGGCGTCGTCCTGGTCGAAGGGGGCCTGCTCCGGCCGGCTGGTGGGCACCGCGGCGGTGTTCCTCACGAAGCCCTGGGTCACGTCGCAGCCGGCGATGGCCGGCCCGGTGGCGCAGCCGCCCAGCGAGGAGGACGGGGCGCAGGCGGCCGGGTAGGGCGCCCAGGTGTGGAAGTTGCCCATGTGGTTGGCCACCACGTCCTGCACCAGGTACATGCCGCGCCGGTGGAGCGCGTCGGAGAGCGCCTGGTAGGTGGCCAGCGTGCCCAGGTGCTCGTCCACCCGCTTCAGGTGCCGCGCCCAGTAGCCGTGGTAGCCGCCGTAGACCTGCAGGGGATCCCACCACTGGTTGGCCACCGGCGGCGTGATCCAGACCGCGGTGGCGCCCAGCCCCTGCACGTAGTCGAGCCGGTCGATGAGCCCCTGCAGGTCGCCGCCCGAGTACCTGGCCACCGTGGAGGGGTCGTACTCGCCCTGCCCCTGGTCGTCGTTGGTGCGGTCGCCGTTGGCGAAGCGGTCGGTCATGACGAAGTAGATGACCTGGTCGCGCCAGTCGGGCGAGGGCACGTGCAGCAGCGGCGCGAAGGTGCAGGCCTGGCTGGTGAGGGGCGTGCCGGCGCAGCCCTCGGGCGTGGCCGCGGTCACGGTGCGCACCTGCGCGCCGGCCGGGCCGCACTCGCTCCAGGCCGAGTAGGTGTAGCTGCAGGCCGGCGGCGGGCTGCCGCCGCCCGAGCTGCAGCCGGCCGCGGCCAGGCCGAGGAGCGCCGCCAGGAGGGCCAGGCCGGTGGGGCGGGCGGCGCGCCGGTGTGACCGAGGGTGACGGGCGATGGTGGGCATGGCGGCGCCTCCGGGCGGCGGTCCCGGATGGGGCCTCGCGCCGGGACCAGCATAGGGCTGCGGCGTGGCCAAGTTCAGGCCTCGCCCGGGGCGGACCCTCGGATTAGGCTCGGGGGGCCCGAGGAGGCACGCCGCCATGACCGACCCCACCATCCGCCGCCCACCGCGCCCCCGGCCGTCCGCCATCCACGCCGCCTCCGCCCTGGCGCTGGCTGCGCTGCTGGTCGCCGCGGCCGCCTGCGGCGGCTCGTCGGGCGGCGGCTGGGCGCCCGGCCAGCCGCTGACGCTGGCCGTGGGGGCCACCTTCCCCGCCGGCACGGTGGTGCGCGACGCCTACTCCGGCGCCAGCGCCACGGTGGACGCGGCCGGCTCGATCACCCTGCCCACCGACGCCGCCGCCGGCGTGCTCCTGCTGGAGCGGGACGGCGCCGCCGCCAGCGCCTTCGACTGGCGCAACGCCACCGTCTACTTCGTCCTGACCGACCGCTTCCAGAACGGCGACCCCAGCAACGACGCCAGCTACGGTCGGCAGAAGGACGGCGGGAGCGAGGTGGGCACCTGGCACGGCGGGGACCTGGCCGGCCTCACCGCCAAGCTCGACTACATCCGCGACCTCGGCGCCACCGCCATCTGGATCTCCTCGCCGGTGGAGCAGGTCCACGGCTGGGTCTCGGGCGGCACGCTCGGCGACTTCAAGCACCACGCCTACCACGGGTACTGGGCGCTCGACTTCACGCGGCTCGACCGGAACATGGGGACCGCCGACGAGCTCAAGGCCTTCGTGGACGGGGCCCACCAGCGCGGCATGCGGGTGATCCTCGACGTGGTCATGAACCACCCCGGCTACGCCACCGGCGCCGACCTCACCACCTACCTGCCGGCGGTCTGGAAGGACGGCACCGGCGCGGCCTTCGCCGCCTGGAGCCCGGGCGCCGGGCAGACCCTCACGGCCTGGAACGACCTGGTGAACTACACCTCGCCGCAGTGGCAGCAGTGGTGGGGCACCGCGTGGATCCGGGCCGGCTTCCCCTTCCACCAGGTCCCCGGCACCGACGACCTGACCAGCCAGCTGGCCTTCCTGCCCGACTTCATCACCGAGGGGACGCAGGCGGCCGGGCTGCCGCCCTTCCTGGTGCGCAAGGCCACCCTGGGTGACGGCACCGGCGCGGTGGACCTGCCCGGCGCCACGGCGCGGCAGTACCTGGTGGCCTGGCACGCCGACTGGGTGCGCCAGTACGGCATCGACGGCTTCCGCTGCGACACCGCCAAGCACGTCGAGCTGCCGGCCTGGAAGGCGCTGAAGGACGCCGCCACCGCGGCGCTGGCCGAGTGGAAGGCGCTCAACCCGGGCAAGAAGCTGGACGACGCGCCCTTCTGGATGACCGGCGAGGTGCCCGGCCACGGCCTGGTGCGCGACGGCTACTTCACCTCGGGCGGCTTCGATTCGCTCATCAACTTCACCTTCCAGCCGGCGGTGCGCGACCTCTTCCTGGCCAGGGGCAACCTGGTGGACGGCGCGGCCGAGCTGGAGGCGATCTACGCGAGCTACGCCACCGCCCTGGCCGATCCGTCGCTGCAGGCGCTCTCCTACCTCTCGTCGCACGACACCCGGCTCTTCTTCGGCGACATCCTGCAGAACGACGCGGCCAAGCAGCGCGAGGCGGGCACGGCGCTGCTGCTGGCGCCGGGCGGGGTGCAGCTCTTCTACGGCGACGAGAGCGCCCGCCGGCTCGGGCCGGCCGCCTCCGAGGCGGTGCAGGGCACCCGCAGCGACATGAACTGGGACACCACCGACGCGGCCGTGCTGGCCCACTGGAAGAAGCTCG
Organism: Anaeromyxobacter sp.; assembly: GCA_016718565.1. NCBI lineage: Bacteria > Pseudomonadati > Myxococcota > Myxococcia > Myxococcales > Anaeromyxobacteraceae > Anaeromyxobacter > Anaeromyxobacter sp. The sequence goes on from JADKCZ010000001.1 coordinate 1,060,532, forward strand.
GCGAGTTCCGCAGGCGCCACCTGGCGGTGGGGGCCGGGGCGCACCAGCGGCTCACCTCGCCGGCCGGGAGCTACGCCTTCAGCCGCTCCACCGGCAGCGGCGCCGGCACCGACCAGGTGGTGGTGGTGGTGACGAAGCGGCAGTGAGCCCCGGCAGGGCCGGCCGATCCGGGGCGGGCCCGGCAGGCCGGCCGCCGGCCGGTCGGGCCAGCCGCCCCGTCCGGCGCTATGCTCCGGCGCCATGCACCCCGCCCGCAGCACCAGCCGCCCGAGCCGCCTCGCCCCCGTCGCCGCGCTGCTGGCGGCGCTCCTCCTGGCCGCCTGCGGCGAGAAGGCGGCCGCACCCGATCCCTACCTCTTCCTCCCGCCGCCCGCGGCGGCGGTCCCGGCCGGCCTCGAGCCAGCCACCTGGGTGACGCACCTCGAGGAGGACCTCCTGCCCTACTGGCGCATGCCCGAGGCCCAGGGCACGCCGGTCGGCAACTTCCCGACCTACCGGGGCATGGACGGCAGCCTGCAGGGCGCCACCAGCCGCAAGCCGCGCATGCTGGGGCGGCAGACCTACGCCTACGCGGTTGGCTACCTGCTCACCGGCGACGAGGCGCTGCTGGACCTCTCCCGCGCCGGCACCACCTGGCTGCTCGCGCACGCCCTCGACCCGGCGCGCGGCGGCTGGCACGCCGACCTCGACGCGGCCGGCGCGCCGGCCGGCGACGGGCCGAAGTACGCGCAGGACATGTCCTACGCGGTGATGGGGCCGGCGGCCTACTTCTTCGTCACCCGCGACCCGGCCGCCGAGGCGGCGGTGCTGGCCACCCGCGACCTGCTCTTCGACCCGGCCACCTACTGGGACGCCGCGAACGGCCGCATCCGCGACGGCCGCACCGCCGATCTCGCCGAGGAGCGGGCCATGGACGGCGGCAGCCTGGCGAGCTGGCAGCTGGTGGCGCAGCTCGACCCGGTGACGGCCTTCGAGCTGCTGGTGCAGCCGGCGCTGACCGACCCGGCGCGGCGCGAGCAGGCGCGCGCCGACCTGCGGGCGCTGCAGGCGCTGCTGGTCCGCGCCTTCTTCCGCGACGGCATCTTCTGGGGCGCCACCGGCTCCATCGGCGTCTACGGCAGCAAGCACACCGACTTCGGCCACCTCCTCAAGGCCTACTGGGCGGTGCTGCAGATCGACAAGCGGCTGGCGGACCGGCCGCAGGCCGGGTTCCTGGCGGGGCACGCGGCGCCGGCGCTGACCCGGGCCCACGACGCCACCTTCGGGCGCTGGCGGCGCGCCCCCGTGTCCATCGACGCCGAGACGGCCAACGGCTCCGACTGGTGGGCCTACGCGGAGGCGGATCAGCTGGCGGCCACCCTGGCGCTGCACGACCCCACCTGGCTGCCGGTGGTGGCCCGGACCTCCACCAACTTCCGCGCCGACTACGTGGACCGGGGCCGGTCGGCCCGCGAGGTGTTCCCCTCGGTGAACGCCTTCGGCACCTGGGGCGGCGCCGCGACCACCAGCACCGCCAAGTGCAACGACTGGAAGAACGGCTTCCACTCCACCGAGCACGCCCTGGTGATGTTCCTGCTGGGCCACTACCTGGCCGGCACGCCGGCGCCGCTCCACTTCGCCTTCCCGGCCGCCCGGGTGGCCGAGCTGGCGGCGAGCGCCACGCCCTACACCTTCCAGGGCACGGTCGCGAGCTTCGACGACCTGGGGCCGCTCGCGGGCGACCCCACCCGCCACAAGGTCCGGGTCTGGTTCACGGAGCTCCGGTGAGGCGGGCGGCGCTCACCCTCCTGCTCCTCGCCGCCTGCGGCCCGGGGCCCAAGGACCCGGCCCTGGCCGGCCCCACCTTCACGGTGGGGGCCCTCACCTTCCGGGTGGGGTCCACCGGCGTGGTCAAGGAGGCTGGCCTGCTCACCTTCTGGCTCACCAGCAGCCCGGCCACCTGCACCGACATCTTCGCGGCGCCGGTGGCCACCACCACCTTCTTCTCGCTCGCCATCGAGCCGCCCGCCAGCGGCGCCACCAGCGCCACGGTGGTGCCGACCAAGTCCTTCCCCGCGGAGGGCGAGGCGCTGGGGCGGCTGGAGCGGCGCACCGGCGGCGCGCTCGACGCCCGGGTGGACGCGGCCTCGGGCAGCGTGACCTGGAGCGTGGACGCCGGGGGCGCCCTCACCCTCGAGACCCTCGACGTGGGCTTCGTGGGCACCACGGACCGGATGGTGGGCGGCGGGCTCCGGCTCACCGCCTGCAACTGAGAGAGACCAAGGCGCGCGTGCACGTCCTCGGGATCTCGGCCTACTACCACGACTCGGCGGCCTGCCTGGTGAGCGACGGCCGCATCGTGGCCGCGGCCCAGGAGGAGCGCTTCAGCCGCGTGAAGCACGACCCCGGCTTCCCGCGCCGCGCCGCCGAGGCCTGCCTGCGCCAGGGCGGCATCGCCGCCAGGGATCTCGCCGCCGTGGCCTTCTACGACAAGCCCTTCACCAAGCTCGACCGGATCCTGGAGACCCACCTGGCGATGGCGCCACGCGGCCTGCCGGCCTTCCTGGCGGCCATCCCGGTCTGGCTCGACCAGAAGCTCTGGATCCCGGACCTGGTGAAGCGCGAGCTGGGGTACGAGGGGCCGGTGCTCTTCCCCGAGCACCACCAGTCCCACGCCGCCTCGGCCTTCTTCCCGTCGCCCTTCGAGGCGGCCGCCTTCCTCACCCTGGACGGCGTGGGCGAGTGGGCCACCGCCTCCTACGGCGCGGGGCGGGGCAACCGGCTCACCCTGGCGGCCGAGCAGCGCTTCCCGCACTCGCTCGGCCTGCTCTACTCGGCCTTCACCTACCAGGCCGGGTTCCGGGTCAACTCCGGCGAGTACAAGCTCATGGGGCTGGCCCCCTACGGCCAGCCGCGCTTCGTGCGCGCCATCCTCGACGAGCTCATCGACCTGAAGCCGGACGGCTCGCTCCGGCTCGACCTGTCCTACTTCGACTTCGTGGCCGGGCTGCGCATGACCAACCGGCGCTTCGACGCCCTCTTCGGCGGGCCGCCGCGCGCGCCGGAGGCGCCCCTCACCCAGCGCGAGATGGACCTGGCCCGCTCCATCCAGGAGGTCACCGAGGAGGTGGTGCTGCGCTGCGCCCGCCACGTGCGCGCCGAGACCGGCGAGCGCGACCTCTGCCTGGCCGGCGGGGTGGCGCTCAACTGCGTGGCCAACGGCAAGCTCCTGCGGGCCGGGGTCTTCGACCGGCTCTGGATCCAGCCGGCCGCGGGCGACGCCGGCGGGGCCATGGGCGCGGCGCTGCTGGCCTGGCACCACCACTTCGGCCAGGAGGCGGCGCCCAAGGGCGGGCGCGACCTCCTCTCGGGGGCCTGCCTGGGGCCAGCGTACGACGAGGCCGAGGTGGCGGCCTTCCTCTCGGCGCGCGGCCTGCCCCACCGCCGGCTCGAGGAGGCCACCCTGCTCGACGAGGTCTCGGCGCTGCTCGAGGCCGGCCAGGTGGTGGGCTGGTTCCAGGGGCGCATGGAGTTCGGCCCGCGGGCGCTGGGGAACCGCTCCATCCTGGGGGACGCCCGCTCGCCCCAGATGCAGCGGCGCATGAACCTGGCCATCAAGTTCCGCGAGAGCTTCCGGCCGTTCGCCCCGGCGGTGCCGCTGGAGCGGGCCGCCGAGTGGTTCGAGCTCCCTGGCGAGAGCCCCTACATGCTGCTGACCGCCCAGGTGAAGCGCTCCCGCCAGCGCGCCATGACCGCCGAGGAGGCGGGCCGCTTCGGCATCGACCAGCTCAACGTGGTCCGCTCGGAGATCCCGGCGGTGACCCACCTCGACCACTCGGCGCGGGTCCAGACGGTGGACCGCCGCGACCACCCGCGCTTCCACGCCCTGCTGACCCGCTTCGGCGAGCGCACCGGCTGCCCGGTGCTGGTGAACACCTCCTTCAACGTGCGCGGCGAGCCGCCGGTGGAGTCGCCGCTCGACGCCTGGCGCTGCTTCATGCGCACCGGGATGGACGCCCTGGTGCTGGGCGACCACCTGCTGGTGCGTGAGGGGCAGCCGCCGCTCACCGACGACGCGGCCGGGAGGGCCACCCGTGCGCTCGACTGATCCCCTCCGGACCTGGGTGCGCCCGTGAGCCTGCCCGCCGACGTGGCCGCCGGCCTGGCCCGGCTCGACCCCTCGCCGCGGGCGCTGCGCGCCTTCGCCCTCACGGTGGGCGGCGCGCTCCTGCTCCTGGCGGGCTGGCTCGCCTGGCGCGGCGGCGCCTGGGCGGCCTGGCTCCCCGCCGGCGCCGGCCTGCTGCTCATGGCCGCCGGGCTCCTGGCCCCGGCCCGGCTGCGGCTGCTGCACCGGGGCTGGATGGCGCTGGCGCTGGCGCTCGGCTGGGTGGTGTCGCGCCTGGTGCTGACGGCGCTCTTCCTGCTGGTGGTGACGCCGCTCGGCCTGGTGGCGCGGCTGTCCGGCCGGCGCTTCCTGGAGCTCCGCCCGGATCGCGGCGCCCGCACCTACTGGATCCCCCGCCCGCCGGATCGGCGCGACGACTTCACCAAGATGTACTAGAGGTGGGGCGTGTCCAAGCTGCGCATCGTGGCCGATTACCTGGGGTTCCTGCGCCAGCAGAAGAAGTGGTGGGTGCTGCCCATCGTCCTCTTCCTGCTGCTCTTCGGGGCGCTCATCGTGCTGACGCAGGGGAGCGCGCTGGCCCCCTTCATCTACGCGCTGTTCTGAGGCTCGGGACCGGTGAGCGCGCGCCGCGTCAGCAAGCCCGCGGGCGAGCCCGCGCCGGCCGGGGCCGCGCCGGCCCCCTCGGGCGCGCGGCTCTGGGCCTTCCGGCTCCTCACCAGCCTGCTGGTCCCGGCGCTGCTCTTCGGCCTGCTGGAGGGGGGGCTGCGGCTCCTCGGGGTGGGCTTCCCGGCCGGCTTCACCGTGCCCTGCCAGGTGGAGGGGCGCGCCGGCGCCTGCGACAACCCCGACTTCGCCCGCCGCTTCTTCCCGGCCGGGCTGGCCCGCAGCGCCACCCCGTTCGCCGTGACGCTGGAGAAGGGGCCGCGCACCTTCCGCGTGGTGGTGCTGGGCGAGTCGGCGGCGCAGGGCGACCCGGCGCCGCCCTACGGGTTCGCCCGCCACCTGGAGGTGCTGCTCTCGGCCGAGCTGCCCGGGCTGCAGGTGGAGGTGGTGAACGCCGGGGTGGTGGCCATCAACTCCCACGTCCTGCGGGTCATCGCCAAGGACGTGGTGGCCCTCTCGCCCGACCTGGTGGTGGTCTACGCCGGCAACAACGAGGTGGTGGGCCCGTTCGGCCCCGGCACGGTGCTGACCACGGGCCAGCCGGGCCTGGCCGCCATCCGCGCCTCGGTGGCCCTCGGCGCCACCCGGCTCGGGCAGGTGGCGGCCCGGGCACTGCGCCGCGAGGGCCAGGGCCAGCCGGCGGCCTGGAGGGGGATGGAGCTCTTCCTGGAGCGGCAGGTGCCGGCCGACTCGCCGGCGCTGGAGGGCGTCTACCGGGCCTTCCGCCAGAACCTGGCCGACGTGCTGGCCACGGCGCGCGGCGCGGGGGCGCGGGTGGTGGTCACCACCGTGCCGACGCGGCTGGTGGGCTGCGCCCCCTTCGGCTCGGCCCACCGGGCCGGCCTCACGCCGGCCGAGCTCGCGGCCTTCGACGCCGCGGTGGCGCTGGGCGACGCGGCGGCGGCGGCGGGGCGCGCCGAGCAGGCCCGGCCGCGCTGGCTCGAGGCCGAGGCGCTCGACCCCGGCCACGCGGCCCTGCAGTACCGGCTGGGCCGGCTGGCGCTGGCGCGGGGCGACGCGGCCGAGGCCCGCACCCGGCTGGAGCGGGCCCGGGACCTCGACACGCTGCGCTTCCGGGCCGACGGCCGGGAGGAGACCATCCTGCGCGAGGTGGCCGCCGAGGCCGGGCCGGGCGTGACCCTGGTGGACGGCGCGGCGGCGGTGGGGGCCGGCAGCCCGGCCGGGCTGGCCGGCGGCGAGGTGCTCTGGGAGCACGTGCACCTCGCCCCGCACGGCGCCTGGCTCCTGGCGAAGGCGCTCCTGCCAGCCGCCCTGGCGGCGGTGCCGGCGGCGCTCCGGGCGGTGGCGGCCGGGCCCACCGGCGCGCCCCCCGTCTCGCTCGACGAGGGCACGGTCTCGGCCCGCCTGGCGCTCACCGGGTTCGACCGGTACCGGGTGGCGAAGGAGGTGCTCGACCGGCTCTCCCGCGCCCCCTTCACCGGCCAGCTCGACCACGCCGAGCACCTGGCCGAGGTGGCCCGGGTGCGCGACCTCGGCGCCGCCGAGCCCTTCGAGGTGACCGAGGCCGGCTACCGGGCGGCGCTGGTGGTGCGGCCACACGACCCCTGGCTCCACCTCGCCCGCGGGGTGCTGCTCGACGACCACGACGTCTTCCTGGCGCGGCGGGGTGGCCGCGACGACGGGCGGGCGGTGGCCTCCTACCGGGCGGCGCTCGAGCGCCTGCCCAGGCTCACCGAGGCCCGCTTCCGCCTGGCCGAGTCGCTCCTGCGGCTGCGGAAGGCGGGCGAGGCGGCGGAGGAGTGCCGGGCGCTCCTGGCGGTGCGGCCGGGCCACGCCGCGGCCGAGCGGACGCTGGGGCAGGCGCTGGCGGCGGCCGGACGCGCCGAGGAGGCGGAGGCCGCCCTGCGGCGGGCCGTGGCCCTCGACCCGGCGGCGCCCACCGGCCGCGGCGCGGCGCTCGACCTGGGGCGGCTGCTCGCGGGGGCGGGGCGGCTGGAGGCGGCGGTGGCGGCGCTGGCGCCGGCGGCGCCGGGGGGCGAGCCCTTCGAGGTGGCGGCGGCCCACTACCTGCGCGGCGTGGCCCTCGGCAAGCTCGGGCGCGGCGCCGAGTCGAAGGCGGCGGTGGAGGCGGCGGCGCAGGCCTACCTGGCCGCCACGGCGGCCCACCCGGAGTCGGCCGAGGCCTGGCACGGGCTGGGGAAGACGCGGGCCGACCTGGGCGACGCGGCCGGGGCCGTGGCGCCGCTCTCGCGGGCGATGGCGCTGCAGCCGCTCCTGGCCGAGGCGCGCCTCCGGCTGGTGCGGGCGCTGGCCGCCGCGGGCCAGGGCGCCGAGGCGGTGGCCCAGGCGCGTCAGGCGGCCGACGACCTGCGCCGGGCCGGGCGGGAGCAGGACGCCCTGGTGTTCGACGCGGAGCGCCGGGCGCTGGAGGCGCCGGCGGCGCGGTGAGGCCGGCCGGGCCGCCGCGACGTTGGCGCACCTGCCCCGGCTGGAGTATGAAACCGGGCTCTCCGCGAGGCTCCCGTGAAGACCCTCACCACCACCGCCCCCGACTTCCCCGCGGCCTGGGCCGCCCTCTGCGCGCGCGGCTCCGACGAGGACGAGGCGCCGGTCCGCCAGGCCGCCGCCCGGGTGGTGGCCGACGTCCGCGCCCGCGGCGACGCCGCCCTGCTGGAGTACACCGTCCGCTGGGACGGCTGGAGGCCCACCTCGGCCGCCGCCCTGCTGCTCGGGCCGAGGGACTTCGCGGCCGCCTGGAGGGCGCTGCCCGCCGCCGGCCGCGCCGCGCTCAGGCTGGCCGCCGACCGGGTGCGGGCCTTCCACGAGCGGGAGCGCGACGCCGAGGTGCCGGCCTACACCGACCGGCTGGGCGCCCGGCTGGCGCAGGTGGTCCGCCCGCTCGAGCGGGTCGGCCTGTACGTGCCGGGCGGCACCGCCCGCTACCCGTCCTCGGTGCTCATGACCGCCATCCCGGCCAAGGTGGGCGGGGTGAAGGAGGTGGTGGTCACCACCCCGGCGCTGAAGGGCTCGGGCGAGGTGGACGCCTGGACGCTGGCCGCCTGCCACGTCTCCAGGGTGTCGTCGCTGGTGAAGGTGGGCGGGGCGCAGGCGGTGGCGGCGCTGGCCTACGGCACCGCCACGGTGCCGGCGGTGGACAAGATCTGCGGGCCGGGCAACGCCTACGTGGCGGCGGCCAAGCGGCTGGTCTTCGGGCAGGTGGACATCGACATGATCGCCGGCCCCAGCGAGATCCTGGTGCTGGCCGACGCCCGCGCCGACGCCGCCCTGGTGGCCAGCGACCTCCTGGCCCAGGCCGAGCACGACGTGCGGGCGGTGGCGGTGCTGGTGACCTGCTCGGCCCGGCTGGCCAGGAAGGTGGAGGCCGAGGTGGCCCGCCAGCTCGAGACGCTGCCGCGCCGCGAGATCGCGGCCCGCTCCATCGAGGAGCGCGGGGCGCTGGTGGTGACGCACGGCATGGCCGAGGCGGTGCGGCTGGCCGACCAGTGGGCCCCGGAGCACCTGGCGCTGCACGTCGACTCGCCGCGCCGGCTGGTGCCGCGCCTCTCCCGCGCCGGCGCCATCTTCGTGGGCGCCTCCACGCCGGAGGCGGTGGGCGACTACCTGGCCGGCCCCAGCCACGTCCTGCCCACGGCCGGCACCGCCCGCTTCGCCTCGCCGCTCTCGGTGGCCACCTTCCGCCGCCGCATGAGCGTGCTCGAGCTCACCCCGCGGGCGCTGGCCGCGGTGGCGCCGGCCGTGCAGGCGCTGGCCGGCGCCGAGGGGCTGGAGGGGCACTGGCGGGCGGTGCGGCTCAGGGTCGAACAGGCGGGGCCGGGGTCGGGGTCGAGGTCGGGGTCGACGTCGAGGTCGGGGTCGGGGTCGGGGTCGAGGTCGAGGTCGGGGTCGAGGTCGGGGTCGGGGTCGAGGTCGGGGTCGGGGTCGGGGTCGAGGTCGAGGTCGAGGGGAGCGCGATGAAGACGGCGAAGAAGGCAGGCAAGCCCACCCAGAAGCCCGGCCGGGGCCGGATCTCCCGCCGGACCAAGGAGACCGACATCACGCTGGCCCTGACCCTGGGGGGCGGGGTGGCCGCCATCCAGACCGGGCTGCCCTTCTTCGACCACATGCTCTCGCAGATCGCCCGGCACGGCGGCCTGGGCCTCGAGGTGCGGGCGGTGGGCGACCTGGAGGTGGACGCCCACCACACCGTGGAGGACGTGGGCATCGCCTTCGGCGAGGCGCTGCGGGTGGCCCTGGGCGACAAGGTCGGCCTGGCCCGCTACGGCCACGCCGTGGTGCCGCTCGACGAGGCGCTGGTGGAGGCGGTGGTGGACCTCTCCGGCCGGCCGCACCTCACCTTCAACGCCCCGCTGGTGAGCGGCAAGAAGTTCATCGGCGCCTACGACGTGGACCTGACGCAGGACTTCTTCCAGGCGCTGGTGAACCACGCCCGCATCTGCGTGCACGTCAACGTGCGCTACGGGCGCAACCTGCACCACGTGGTGGAGGCCACCTTCAAGGCGGTGGCCCGCGCCCTGCGGGCCGCGCTGGTGCGCGAGGGGACGGCGCTGCCGTCCACCAAGGGGGTGCTGTGACCCGAGGCCCCAGGCCGCCCGGCACCGTGGCGCTGGTGGACTACGGCGCCGGCAACCTGCGCTCGGTGGAGAACGCCCTGCGCGAGGTGGGCGCCGAGGTGGTGGTGACGCACGACCCGGCGGTGGTGCGGCGCGCCGACCGGGTGGTGGTGCCGGGCCAGGGGGCCATGCCGGCCTGCGCCGACGCCATGCGCAGGAGCGGCGTGGAGGCGGCGCTGCGGGAGGCCATCGACCGCGGCGCGCCGGTCCTGGGCATCTGCGTGGGGCTGCAGATCCTCTTCGAGGCCGGCGAGGAGGCCGGCGGCGCCCGCGGGCTGGGGCTCATCCCCGGCACCATCCGCCGGCTGCCCTCGGGCGTGAAGCTGCCGCACATCGGCTGGTCGCCGGTGCGCGCCGCCGGCCCGCTCCACCCGCTCTTCGCCCCGCTCGACGGGCAGTACGTCTACTTCGCCCACAGCTACGCCGCGCCGGCCGAGGCCCCCGGCGTGCAGCTGCTGGCCGAGCACGGCGTGCCGTACTGCGCCGGCCTGGCGCGCGGCAACCTGTTCGCGGTGCAGTTCCACCCGGAGAAGAGCCAGCAGGTCGGGCTGGCCTTCCTGCGCCGCTTCGTGGAGGTCTAGGTGCTGGTCATCCCGGCGATCGATCTGATGGGCGGCGAGGTGGTGCGCCTGGAGAAGGGCGACTTCGCCACCAGGAAGGTCTACTCGCGCCACCCGGCCGAGCAGGCCGCCGAGTTCCTGGCCGCCGGCGCCACCCGGCTGCACGTGGTGGACCTGGACGGCGCCAGGGCCGGCCGGCCGATCAACCTGGACACGGTGCGGGACATCTGCGCGGTGCAGGGGCTGGAGATCGAGCTGGGCGGCGGGCTGCGGTCGCTGGCCGACGTGGAGCGCGTGCTGGCCCTGGGGGTGCGCTACGCCGTCCTCGGCACCGCCGCGGTGGAGCGGCTCGACCTGGTGCGCCAGGCCTGCCAGCGCTTCCCCGGCCAGGTGGTCTGCGGCATCGACGCCCGCAACGGCGAGGTGAAGGTGGCCGGCTGGCTGGAGGGCTCCGGGCTCAAGGCGGCCGAGGTGGCGCGCCGGGTCAAGGAGGCCGGGGTGACGCTGGTGGAGTACACCGACGTGGCCCGCGACGGCATGTTCACCGGGGTGGACGCCGCCGGCGCGGCCGCGCTGCAGGCCGAGGCCGGGCTGCCGGTGGTGGCCTCGGGCGGCGTGGCCAGCCTGGACGACGTGACGGCCTGCCTGGCCGCCGGGGTGGCCGGTCTCATCGTGGGCAAGGCGCTCTACGAGGGGCGCTTCACCCTGGCCGCCGCGGTGGCGCTGGCCCGCACCCCCGCCGGCGCCGCCGCCGGCCCCCGCCCCGCCTGACGCGGCCGCCGCCAACGGAGCCCCCCCATGCCGGCCAAGCGCATCATCCCCTGCCTCGACGTGAAGAACGGCCGCGTCGTCAAGGGCGTCAACTTCCAGAACCTGCGCGACGCCGGCGACCCGGTGGAGGCGGCGGCCCGCTACGACGCGCAGGGGGCCGACGAGGTCACCTACCTCGACATCGCCGCCACCCTGGAGAACCGCGGCACCCTGCTCGACCTGGTGACCCGCACCGCGGCCCGGGTCTTCGCCCCGCTCACGGTGGGCGGGGGCGTCCGCAGCGAGCAGGACTTCGTGGCCCTGCTGCACGCCGGGGCCGACAAGGTGAGCGTCAACTCCTCGGCGGTGAAGGACCCCGGGCTGGTGGACCGGCTCTCGGCCATCGCCGGGGCCCAGGCGCTGGTGGTGGCGGTGGACGTGAAGCGGCGCCCCAGGGCGGAGGGGCGGCCGCAGGAGTGGGAGGTCCACGTGGCCGGCGGCTCCCGGGCCACCGGCCTGGAGGGGCTGGCCTGGTGCCGCGAGGTGGCGGCGCGCGGGGCCGGCGAGCTCCTGCTCACCTCGATGGACCGCGACGGGACCCAGGCCGGCTACGACCTCGAGCTGCTGGAGCGGGTCTGCGGGTCGGTCACCATCCCGGTCATCGCCTCGGGCGGGGTCGGGTCGCTGGAGCACCTGGCCGAGGGGCTCCGCTTCGCCGACGCGGCCCTGGCGGCCTCCATCTTCCACGACGGCAAGCACACCGTGGGCGAGGCCAAGGCCTTCCTCCGGGCCCGCGGCATCGAGGTGAGGCCATGAGCGCGAAGCGACCCGACCCGGCCGCCGGCGGCGACCTCCGGGCCGACCCGGTGCCCGCCACCTCGGTGCTGGACCTGGTGAAGTTCGACGACCGCGGCCTGGTGCCGGTGATCGCCCAGGAGGCGGACGGCACGGTGCTCATGCTGGCCTGGGCCAACCGGGCGGCCCTGCAGGAGACCCTGGCCACCGGGCGCGGCACCTACTGGTCGCGCAGCCGCCAGGCGCTCTGGCGCAAGGGCGACACCTCCGGCCACCTGCAGGTGGTCTCCCGGGTGGCGGTGGACTGCGACGGAGACGCCGTGCTCTACACCCTGGCCCAGACGGGCCCCGCCTGCCACACCGGGGCGCGCAGCTGCTTCTTCACCTCCCAGGAGATCTAGATGGCCGACGAGCGCTTCCTCGCCCAGCTCTGGAGCACCATCGAGGCCCGCCGGGCCGACCCGGCGGCGGAGCAGAGCTACACCCGCCAGCTGCTGGCCAAGCCGGGCAAGGCCCGCCGCAAGGTGATCGAGGAGGCCTACGAGGTGGCCGAGGCCCAGCAGGGGCTGCTGGCCGGCCTGGACACCCGCGAGCACCTGGCGCTGGAGGCGGCCGATCTCGTCTACCACCTGTTCGTGGTGCTGGCCTCCGCGGGGGTCACGCCGACCGAGGTCTACGAGGTGCTGGAGAAGCGCCACGCCCCCCGCCCACCCGGCGGAACCCCTTGACAAGGTAACGAAAAATTCCTAAGAGGCCCGTTCCATAGAGCGGAGAAGCCGGGTGCCCACAAGGCGTCCGGCTTTGCGTTTTCGTGGCGACCCGACGACCCAGGCTTTCCCGCAGCGGCGAGCCGAACCAGGCCTGAGAGGCCAAGAGGACAAGAATGACCGGAGTGCGTGTCAAGGAAGGCGAGTCCTTCGAGAACGCCATGAAGCGCTTCAAGAAGCAGTGCGAGAAGGCGGGCATCCTCTCGGAGATCCGCAAGCGCGAGCACTACGAGAAGCCCAGCGTGAAGCGGAAGAAGAAGGCCCTGGCCGCCAAGAAGCGCGCGCTCAAGAAGAACCGCAAGACCTACTAGGTCGCGCTCCGCCCTCGGGACCCTCATGGCCCTCAAGGACCAGCTCGACGCCGACCTCAAGACGGCCATGCGCGACAAGGACACGGTGAAGCTCTCCGTGGTCCGGATGCTCAAGAGCGCCGTCAAGTACCGCGAGATCGAGATCATGAAGCCGCTGGACGACGGCGGCGTGCTGCAGGTGATCTCCTCGGAGATCAAGCGGCACAAGGACTCGGTCGAGCAGTACCGGGCCGGCAACCGGCAGGACCTGGTGGAGAAGGAGGAGGCGGAGATCGCCATCCTCCAGGGCTGGCTGCCCGCCCAGCTCACCGAGGCCGAGGTCCGGGCCAAGGTGGACGCGGCGGTGGCCAGCACGGGCGCCACGGGTCCCAAGGACATGGGGGCGGTCATGAAGGCCCTGCTGCCCGAGGTGCAGGGCAAGGCGGACGGCAAGCTGGTCTCGGAGCTGGTGAAGGCGCGCCTCTCCGCGAAGTAGGGCCCACGGCGCCGCGCCCGCCGGAAAGCGGCCCGCGTCACCAGGCCCGTCAGGTCCTTTGGAGGGGTCCCTGATCCCCGACGAGATCAAGGAGGAGATCAGGGCCCGGGTCGACGTGGTGGCGGTGATCGGCCGGCACGTCGAGCTGAAGCGGGCCGGCCGGACCTGGAAGGGCTGCTGCCCGTTCCACGGGGAGCGCACCCCGAGCTTCCACGTCTACGTCGAGGACAAGCACTACAAGTGCTACGGGTGCGGGGAGTACGGCGACGTCTTCACCTTCCTGCAGAAGCTGCAGGGCAAGGAGTTCCCCGAGGTGGTGCGCGAGCTGGCCGCCGAGGTGGGCATCGAGATCCCGGAGTCGGACGCCCACGAGACCGCCGAGGCGCAGCGGCGGCGGCAGGAGCGCACCGAGCTGCAGGCGGCCAACGACGCCGCGGCCCGCTACTGGGCGGCCCGGCTGGGCAGCCGGTACGGGGAGGCGGCGCGCGCCTACCTGGTGTCGCGCGGGGTGGCGGAGGAGCAGGTGAAGGCCTTCCGCCTGGGGGTGGCCGCGCCGGGGTGGGACGACCTCGGGGGGCGGCTGAAGGAGAAGGGCATCGGTGACGCGGCGCTCCGGAAGGCCGGACTGCTGGTGGAGAAGGACGACGGGCGGACCTACGACCGGTTCCGCCAGCGGCTCATGTTCCCCATCACCTCCCTGGACGGGCAGGTGATCGGGTTCGGCGGCCGGGCGCTGGGCGAGGAGAAGGGTGCCAAGTACCTCAACACCCCGGAGACCCTGCTCTACAAGAAGAGCCGCGTGCTCTACGGCATCGATCTGGCCCGCGAGGGCATCCGGCGCACCCGCTCGGCGGTGCTGGTGGAGGGGTACTTCGACGTGATCGGGCTGCACCAGGCCGGCGTGAAGAACGCCGTGGCGGTCTGCGGCACGGCGCTCACGCCGGAGCACGTGGACCTCCTCAAGCGCTGCGACTGCCGCGAGGTCACCGTGCTGTTCGACGGCGACCCGGCCGGCCTGGCCGCGCCCGCCAAGGCCGCCGCCGCCCTCTTCCCCTCCGGCCTGTCCGGCAAGGTGGCCACCCTGCCGGCCGAGGCGGGCAAGGTGGACCCCGACGACTACGCCCGGCTCCACGGGCGCGCCGGCGTGGAGGCCCTGCTGGCCCAGGCGGTGCCGCTCTCCCAGTTCCTGGTGGACCGGGCGGTGGAGCGCCACTGCGGCGATCGGCCGGCCGGCGCGGCCCTGGAGGCCAAGCTGCAGGCGGTGGCCGAGCTGGCCCCGCTGGTCAAGCTGGTGCCGGAGGGGCTGGCCCGCTCCATGTTCGAGGACACCATCGCCAGGCGGCTGGAGCTGGACGTGGCGGCCCTGCGCGAGGAGCTGAAGGGCGCCCGCCCGCCGCCGCGCCGCGACGAGGCCCCGCCCGATCTCGACGACGACGAGGCCCCGCCGGAGTACCGCGACCGGCCCGCCGAGCCGCAGCGCCAGGCCTACCGCCCCAGCCGGGGCGGCCCCCCGGCGCAGGGGCCGGGGCGGGTCCGGGTGGTCCTGCCGGGGTCGGCCGCCGACGCCCTGGGGCTGCTGGCCGCCTTCCCCGACCTGGCCCCGGTGGCCGAGGAGGAGGGGCTGCCTGGCCTCCTGCCGGCCGGCCCGCTGGCCGATCTGGCCCGCGACCTGGTGCGCGAGCCGATGGGCCTGGACGCCGCCCTGGCCCGCCTGGCCGCCACCGCCGACGAGGCCACCCTGAACCGCCTGCGCGCCCTGGCGGGCCCGGGCCGCCCCGAGGCCGCCGCCGCCGCGGGCCAGCTCCGCCGCGCCTGCGTCCGCGCCGCCATCGAGCTGCAGGTGGCCGAGCAGGGCCGGCTGCACGCCCTCATCGCCCGCGAGGGCTCGCCGGTGCCCGACGACCTGCTGGTGAAGGCCCAGGTGGCGGCCCGGCGCCGCTCGGACCTGGAGCGCCGCCTGCGCGCCCTGGACGCAGGCGGGTAGACCGAACATCGCACCGCCGCAGCATTGGCTGGGCTCACACCCCCGCCCCCTGTTAGGAAACGACGCTGCACGCAACGCCCCGAAGGAGTCGGACCGACATGCCGAAGAAGCCCGTCAAGCCCCCGAAGGCGAAGAAGGCCCCCAAGACGGCGAGGCCGCCCGTGGTGCGGGCCAAGGCGCGCCCCGAGGCGGCCCGCCCGCCCGCCAGGGCGCCGGCCAAGGCCGCCAAGGCGGCCCACCCCGAGCGGCCGCACAAGGGCGCCCGGTCCGAGAAGGCGGAGAAGGCCGAGAAGGCCGAGGAGGAGAAGCCCCTCCTCCGCAAGGGCAAGCGGGGGGAGGCGGCCCCGGAGGCGAAGCCGGTCAAGCTGCGCAAGGGCGCCCCGGCCGTCGACCCGGACGCCGAGGACGACGACGAGGCCGAGGAGGGCGAGGAGGGCGCCGCCCCGGTCGCCGCCAAGGACGAGGACGAGCTCGACGACGACAAGTTCCCCGTCGACGACATGAGCGACATCACCGAGCGGTCCGAGGTGAAGGCGCTGATGGAGCGCGGCCGGGAGAAGGGCTTCCTCACCTACGACGAGGTGAACGACGCCCTGCCCTCCGACATCGCCTCCGACCAGATCGAAGACGTCATGTCGATGTTCGGGGAGCACGACATCGAGGTGGTGGACGACGCCTCCAAGATGAAGCTGCCGGAGAAGCCGCCCGAGCCGGACCCCAAGGACGAGAAGGAGGAGAAGGAGGAGGAGGAGGACGCCGGCTACGGCAAGTCCAACGACCCGGTCCGCATGTACCTGCGGAAGATGGGCTCCGTCTCCCTGCTGACCCGCGAGGGCGAGGTGGAGATCGCCAAGCGCATCGAGGAGGGCGAGAAGGAGATCCTGGCCGCGGTGCTCTCCTCGTCCATCGCCATCGCCGAGATCAACGAGCTGGGCGAGCGGCTGCGCAAGGGCAAGATCCGGGTCCGCGAGATCATCAAGGACCAGGGCGACGAGGCCCAGGCCGAGACCGAGGAGGAGGAGGAGGTCGAGGAGGTCGAGGCCGCCGCCGAGGGTGAGGCCGTGGTGGCCGGGGAGCCGGAGAAGCCGGCCCTGCCCAAGGAGGAGGAGCGCAAGGTCGAGAAGGTGCTGGAGCACATCGGCAAGATCGCCTCGGCCGAGAAGCGGGTGGCCCAGATCAAGGAGACGCTGGACGAGAACAAGAAGCTCTCCGACGCCAAGCGCAAGGAGCTGCGCGGCAAGATCCGGGAGATCGAGGGGCAGATGCTGGAGCACCTCGAGGCCATCCAGATCAACAAGAAGCAGATCGACCGCATCGTGGTGAAGCTCAAGGGCTTCATCAAGCGGGTCGAGGAGGCCGAGCGCGAGCAGCTCGACTGCGAGCGGCGCACCGGCTTCAAGGTGCGCGAGCTCAAGGCGGTGCTGCGCGAGGCGCGCGGCGACGAGGCCGCCTGGAAGAAGCTGGGCAAGCGGCTGGGCGCGCGCGGCGACGACCTCGAGGAGGTCGACCGGGCCATGCGCACGGCGCAGCGCAAGCTGCTGCGGGTGGAGGAGGAGGCCAAGGTGCCGCGCGAGGAGCTGCGCCGGACCTACCGCACCATCCTGGAGGGCGAGCTCAAGGCCGAGAAGGCCAAGACCGAGCTGGTGGAGGCCAACCTGCGCCTGGTGGTCTCCATCGCCAAGAAGTACACCAACCGCGGCCTGCAGTTCCTCGACCTGATCCAGGAGGGGAACATCGGCCTGATGAAGGCCGTCGACAAGTTCGAGTACAAGCGCGGCTACAAGTTCTCGACCTACGCCACCTGGTGGATCCGCCAGGCCATCACCCGGGCCATCGCCGACCAGGCGCGCACCATCCGCATCCCGGTGCACATGATCGAGACCATCAACAAGCTCATCCGCACCTCGCGCTACCTGGTCCAGGAGCTGGGCCGCGAGCCGACGCCGGAGGAGATCGCGGAGAAGATGGAGCTGCCGCTCGACAAGGTCCGCAAGGTCCTCAAGATCGCCAAGGAGCCCATCTCGCTGGAGACCCCCATCGGCGAGGAGGAGGACAGCCACCTGGGCGACTTCATCGAGGACAAGTCGCTGGTCTCGCCCTCCGACGCGGTCATCAACATGAACCTGGCCGAGCAGACCAGGAAGGTGCTGGCCACCCTGACGCCGCGCGAGGAGAAGGTCCTGCGCATGCGCTTCGGCATCGGCGAGAAGAGCGACCACACCCTCGAGGAGGTCGGGCAGGACTTCGAGGTGACCCGCGAGCGCATCCGCCAGATCGAGGCCAAGGCGCTGCGCAAGCTGCGGCACCCCAGCCGCTCCAAGCGGCTCAAGAGCTTCGTGGAGAACTGAGGCCCGCCGGACGTGGTACACCGGGCCTGCGCCGGCCGGGGCGAGAAGCGGGCCCATAGCTCAACGGCAGAGCAATCGGCTCATAACCGAACGCATCCAGGTTCAAATCCTGGTGGGCCCACTCGAGTGGCCAAGGAGGGCTTCATTGTCGTCGCTGCGTGAGAAGTTGAAGGCACTGGAGGAGCTGCAGCAGATCGACCTCGAGAGCAACGAGGTCCGCACCGCGCTGGACGCGGTGCCCGGGCAGCGGGCCACGCTGGAGGCCAAGGTGCTGGAGGCACGCCGGGCCTACGACGAGCAGAAGGCCCGCCTCGACCAGAACGAGCGGGACCGGCGGCAGATCGAGGCGCTGCTGGCCCTGGAGCGCGACAAGGTGAAGAAGTGGGAGGGGCGCCTGGGCGACATCAAGACCCCGCGCGAGTACGCCGCGCTCTCCCGCGAGATCGACATCGCCAAGAAGACCAACGACGGCCAGACCGAGCAGGGCAAGGTGCTCCTGGCCGCCGCCGGCGAGATCCGGTCGGCGCTGGAGGCGCGCGGCGAGGCGCTGGCCGACTCGGAGGACGTGGCGCAGGCGGCCCTGGCCGAGCTGCAGCGCAAGCAGGGCGAGGCCGAGGCCCGCCTGGCCGCGCTGGCGACCCGCCGGGCCGACGCCGCCACCCGGGTGGACCCGGGGCTGCTGGGCCGCTACGAGGGGCTCAAGCGCAAGCGGGCCGGGGTGGCGGTGGCGCCGGTGGTGGGCTCGACCTGCCAGGGCTGCCACCGCAACATCCCGCCCCAGCTCTCCATCGTGCTGCAGCGGGCCGACACCATCGAGGCCTGCCCCAACTGCCACCGCATCATCTACTCGGCCTCGGCGGTCAACCCGCCGGCGCCGCCGCCCGCCTAGCCGTGGCGCGCTCGGTCCTGGCGGACCTGCTCCGCTTCATCGCCGCCAACGAGGAGCTGCCGCGGGCCCTGGCGCGCTACAAGGGCCACACCCGCGACACCCTCGGCACCCTGCTCTCGGCCGCCGCCGACCGGCTCGAGGAGGCCGAGGGCGAGACCGGCGGGGCCGCCGCGCCCGGCGCGGTGACGCGCGGCCTCAAGGTGCGCAAGGGCACCGAGGTGGAGAAGGCCGCGGCCCGCGCCGCCGAGGAGCTGCAGGAGGCCATGGACCTCTCCAAGAGCGAGCGGGAGGCCAAGAAGCGCGAGCGGGCCGCCGCCGCCGAGGTGGAGCGGCAGGCCACCGTGGCCGCCGCCGAGGTGGCCGCCCGGCCGGTGCGCACCCGCCTCTTCACCGACGGCGCGGCCCGCGGCAACCCCGGCCCGGCCGGCGCCGGCGCGGTCATCGTCAGCCCCGAGGGCCACATCGTGGCCAAGGTCGGCAAGTTCCTGGGCGACGAGACCAACAACGTGGCCGAGTACATGGGGCTGATCATCGGCCTGAAGCGCGCCAAGGCCATGGGCATCAAGGAGCTCGACGTGCTGGCCGACTCCGAGCTGATGGTGCGGCAGCTCAACGGCGAGTACGCCGTGAAGGCCGAGCACCTCAAGCCGCTGCACGAGGAGGCCAAGGGGCTGCTCAAGGCCTTCACGGCCATCGAGATCCGCCACATCCCGCGCGAGGAGAACGCCCAGGCCGACGCCATGTCGAACCGGGCCATCGACGAGCGGCTGTAGGGGCCCCCCGGGGGGGGGGGGGAGGTGGAGGGACCCCGAGGTGAGGGGCCGGCCGCTCAGGCGCCGCGATCCGCCGGCGCCTCCAGCTCGTAGAAGGGCAGGCCGGCCCGCCGGGACGCCCACAGCCCGCCGCCTACCTGCTGGAACCACGGCGCCAGCCGGCGCCGGTACCAGGCGCCGCTGCGGCCGTGCACCGCGGTGTCGGTGGCCTCCCGGTCCACCACCTCGGCCAGGTCGCGCGCCGTGATGGCCTCCAGGTAGAGCAGGCCGCGGCTCATGGCCCCCAGGTTCTCGATGGCCCGCGCCGCCGCGTCGTCGTCGAGGTACTGCAGCACCCCCTGGCAGACGATCAGGTCGAAGCGCTGCCGGGCCCGCCAGCGCGAGATGTCGCGCCGCTCGTGGCCGTAGCGGGCGCAGGCGTACGGTGAGACGTCGGTGGAGCGGTAGGCCACGCCCCGGCGGTGGCGCCGGAACCAGTCGCGCCACAGCCCCGGGCCGGCGCCCACGTCGAGCACCCGCTCGAGCTCCACGCCGAACCAGCCGGCCAGCCCGGTCACGCCGCGCGCCAGCCGGTCGATCTCCCTGGCCGTGTGGACGCGCCGCCGGCCGGTGTAGTGGCGGCGGTAGTAGGCCTCGTCGAAGCGCTGGCTGGCGGTCATGGCGCGCGAGGAGAGCACGCCGGCGCGGGGGCGGGCAACGTGGAAAGGGCCCGGCTACCCGAGCGCGCCGACCACGCCGGCGACCGCCACGTAGTGCAGCACGGCGGCCAGGATGACCAGGGCGTGGAAGACCTCGTGGTAGCCGAAGACGCGCGGGAAGGGATCGGGCCGCCGGGTGGCGTAGACCACCGCCCCCACCGTGTAGGCCACGCCGCCGCCGCCCAGGAGCCACAGCCCGCCGGCGCCGATGGCGCCGTGGAGCGCGGGGAGCATCGGCACGATCATCCACCCCAGCCCCACGGTGAGCACCGCCATGAGCCACTTGGGCGCCAGCGGCCAGGCCACCGACAGGACCATGCCGGCCAGGGCCCCGATCCAGACCGCCACCAGCAGGCCGCGGCCGGCGCCGTCCGGCAGCAGCAGGCCGAACGGGGTGTAGGTGCCGGCGATGAGCATGAAGATGGCGGCGTGGTCGAGCCGGCGCATGACCAGGCGGGCGCGGGTGCCCCAGCGCGGGCGGTGGTACAGGGCCGAGACGGCGAACTGGGCGGTCAGGGCCAGCCCGTAGACGGCCGCCGCCGCCAGCGCGCGCGGGCCGGGGGCGGCCTGCAGCAGCGCCACCCACCCGGCCACCGCGAAGGCGGCGGCGATCTCGTGGGAGACCCCGCGCAGGAGCGGCTTGGGCGGGGCGCTGGCGGTCGGGTCCATGTGGAAAGCATGGATCCGGCTGGTCACGGGCGCGTCACGGCACGGTGCGTCATGGCGGCGCGCCGCGGGGCCGGTGCGCGTCCGTGGGCCGAGGGACGGAACTCCCGGGCGGGCGCCAGCGGACGAGGCGCCCGTCCGTGGGCCGAGCGACGGAACTCCCGTCCAGGCCCGCCCGCTGCCAGGCCCGCCGACCAGCCAGGCGACCGCGGCCGCCTACAGCGCCGACTCGTGGCGCTTGGCGCCCTTGACCTGCTCGGCCTTCTGCTCGGCGCGCTCCTCGGCCTGCTCCAGCTTCAGCTTCTTCATGCGGCGCCGGATCAGCTCGCGCTTCAGCGAGGAGAGGTGGTCCACGAAGAGCGTGCCCTGCAGGTGGTCGTACTCGTGCTGCACGGCGATGGAGAGCAGCCCGTGGCACTCGAGCTCGAACGGCTTGCCGCGGTAGTCGAGCGCCCGCACCCAGACGACGTCGGCCCGCTCCACGTCCTCGGCCTCGCCGGGGATGGAGAGGCAGCCCTCGGTGTAGGTGGTGATGCCCTCGGTCTTGACGATCTCGGGGTTCACGAAGTGCAGGAGCTTCTGCCCCTCCTGCCGCGGCGAGGTGTCGATGACCAGCACCCGCTTGAGCACCGCCACCTGGGGCGCGGCCAGGCCGACGCCGTCGGCCGCGTACATGGTCTCGGCCATGTCGTCGAGCAGCTTGCGGAGGGAGTCGTCCACCCGCTCGACGGGCTTGGCGATCTCCTTGAGGACGGGGTCGGGCCAGATGACGATTTCGCGGACCATGAGGGCCTTCCAGGTGGGGCTCGGGAAGGGGAATCTAGCGCGGACGGCCGCCGCGCGCACGCCAGGCCGCCGGCGCCGGGTGGCTCGCCCCTCAGGGCTTGGCGTGGGCCAGCAGCCAGGCGTAGGGGTCGCCCACCGCGCCGAGGGTGCCCGAGTAGACGCTGCTCCAGACGTCGTGCCCGGCCCCCTGGACCGGGGTGAACAGGACCTCCCGGCGGGGTGGCGTCGGGCAGGCCGCCAGCGACGCCATGACCGCCTCCTCCGGGCCGATCTCGACGATGGGGTCCGCGGTGCCGTGGATGGCCCAGATGGCCACCTTCCCGAGGTCGCAGCCGGCCCGGGTCCAGGCGCCATTGGGGCGGCCGGCCAGCAGCAGCGCCGCCGCCACCAGGGTGTCGGTGTGGGTGCCGAGGTAGTCCCAGCTGCCGATGGAGCCGCAGGAGAGGCCGGTGAGGAAGACCTGCTTCGGGTCCACCGTGTAGCGGGCCATGGCCCAGGTGAAGAAGGCGTGGACCTTGGCCGCGGTCGGGCAGTCCAGCTCGTTCTGCGGGGAGAGGACCACGAAGGGGCGCGAGGCCGGCCAGTTGCCCTGCTGGACCAGGCGCGGCGGCCCGTTGGCCAGCACCCGGTCGAGCAGGAACAGGCCGTCGCCGTTCTCCCCGAAGCCGTGCCAGAAGACCAGCAGCGGCCGGGGCACGCCGTCGCCGTAGCCGGGCGGTAGGTACTCGTAGGCGCCGCTGGGCGCCCCGTCGGTGCCCTTCGGCAGGGCGGTCTGGGGGGCCGTGGCCGGCATGGTGACGGCCACCTCGGCGCTGCGCGGCGAGGCCTGCCCGGCGGCGTCCACCGCCTCGACCGCGAAGCCGTAGGTGTCACCGGGCTGGAGGCGCGGCAGGACCCGCCCCGTGCCGGGCTTCGCCACGGTGGCCGCCAGCTCGAGCGGACCGGCGCCACGGCGCTGGTAGAGCAGGTAGTGGTCGAGGCGTGCGTCGGCCACCGGCGCCCAGGTGACCGAGACCTGGCGGCCGGCGCCGGGGCTGGCCTGGAGCAGCAGGGGGGCCTGGAGGCCGGGGTCGGAGGCGCCGCAGGCGGTCAGGGCCAGCAGCCCCAGGAGTGGCGCCAGGGCGTGGGGGCGCGCGGCGTGGCGTGGCGGGCGGGACGGGCTGTGGTCGGGCATGGCTCTGCTCCAGGCCAGGAGCCTACACGGGCCGGGTGCTGGTCGCCTGCCGACCCCACCGGGTAGGGGGATCCCGGGACGCGACCAGCTCAGCGATCCCAACCTCATCAAGCCCGGGCAGAAGCTGAAGATCCCCGAGTAGGCGCCTAAGGCCCTAGCTCGGCAGCCCGCGCAGGTACTCGGCGCGGAGCGCGTCGTCGGCCAGCACCTCGCGGGCCTCGCCCACCACGCGCCGGATCTCGGCGAGGCGCGCCTCGAGCCCGGCCTCCTTCGACCCGTGGAACCGCTCGGGGCCGAGCTCGGCCAGCAGGCGGTCGGCCGCCTCGCGCACCTCGTGGGGCGTGCAGCCCCGGCCGATGCCCAGGATGGTGAAGTAGTCGGCGCGCCGGACCTGCTCGAGCTTCTCGCGCACCCGGGCCAGGTCGATGGCCTCGGCCACCTGCGCCGAGGGCCGCCCGGCCTGCACCACCCGGACTCCCAGCGCGCCCACCAGCACCGCCGCCGCCAGCAGCTGCCGGGCGGACAGCGGGTCGAGCGGGCTGCTGGCCAGGAGCTCGTCCACCGTGCGCAGCCCGTCGGCCAGCTCGAGCGTCCGCCGCTCCTCGGCGCTCAGCCCGAGCTCGGCGGTGGCGGGCGGGGCGGCGGTGGGCGCGAGCAGCGAGGCCGGGCCGCCCAGCACCGCGTCGGCGCGCTGCGCCAGCCAGCGGCGGCGCACCCCCTCCACGGCCAGCGCCAGGGTGGGCCGGTCGGGCGCCACGCGCTCGTCGCCCGGCACCACCTCGGGCGACCACTCGAAGCGCGCGCCCGCCTCGCCGAAGATGCCGAACACCACCTCCTCGGTGCGGCGGCGCACCAGGCCGGTCAGCTCGGCCGGCTTCAGGTACCCGCGCTCCACCAGCAGCAGCGCCGCCCGCCGGCTCGGGGACGCGGCCGCCGAGGACGCCACCTGGCGGTGCTGCTCGCGGGTGAGCAGGCCGAGCCTGAGGGCCACCTCCTCGACCCGCTCGCCGGAGGCGCCGGAGGCGGCGCCCACCACCCGCCCACCCTCGAACCAGAGGCTGCGCACCGAGTGGCCGGTCACGTCGAGGCGGCCGTCGAGCCGGGCCCGGGCCGCCAGCGCCAGCAGGCGCGGGGCGGTGAGGTCGTCGAGGGCGCCGCCGAGCAGCTCGGCCGGAGGGGGTGCGGGCGGAGGCGGGGAGGGGGTGAGGTCGGGCGCCGGGGCCGGATCGGCCGGCGGCGCCTCGGGATCGGGCCCGGGACGGGCCGGGGCGGGCTGCTCGTGACGCGGCCGGAGCGAGAGGGCGCGGCGCCGCGCCGCCTCCTGCCGCGCGTCGGGCAGCGGATCGGGCGCCCCGTCGGGCTCGGGCTCGGCCGACGGGTCGCGGGAGGGCTCGTCTCGCGGCCCGCGCGGAGGGGCCAGGGCGGCGGCTGCGGTGGCGGCGGACGCCGCCTCCACCAGCGCGGCCCGCTCGGCGGCCAGGCGGTCGGCCTCCTCGGAGAGCCGGGCCAGCGCGGCCTCGGCCTCGGCCCGGCCGGCCGCCTCGGCCTCGGCTCGGGCCCGCAGCGCCTCCAGCGCGGCGCTGGCGCGCGCCTCCACCTGCTGCTCGGTGGCGCGCGCCGCCTCGGCGGCCGCCTCCTCGGCGGCGGCGCGCCCCGCCTGGCTGGCCTGGTGGACCCGGAGCTCCGCCACCGCCTCGGCCTCGGCGGCGACGCGGGCCCGGGTGTCCTCGAGCTCGCTCCGGTGGGCGGCGCGGTCGGCGTCGAGCTGGGCGCGCAGCCGGGCCAGCTCCGCCTCGAGCAGCTGCCGGGCCTCGGCCTCGTCGCGCGCCGCGGCCTCCGCCTGCCTGGCGCGGCTGGCCTCCTCCTCGGCGCGCCGGGTGGCCTCGGCGCGGGCCGCCTCGACGCGGGCCCGCTCCTCCGCCTGGCTGCGGCGCGCCGCGGCCTCCCCGGCCAGCCGCTCGGCCTCGGCCTGCGCCGCGGCGTCCTCCCGGGCCTGCGCCTCCTGCTGCGCCTGCGCCGCGGCCACCTGCCGGGCGCTGCGGGCCTCGGCCTCGGCCGCCAGGGTCTCCTCGGCGCGGGCCCGATCCTCCGCCTCCTCCAGCAGGCGGCGCGGCGCCGCCTGGTCCGGCGCCGGCGGCTGGTGGGCCAGACCGGCGGGCGCGATGGGCGTGGGTCCGGCCGCGTCGGGCGCGAGGTCCGGCTGCGGCTCCTCGAACATGGCCGAGGTGAGCGGCAGGTCGGGCGGCAGGTCGAAGGGGGTCTCCGCCAGCGGCTCCTCCACCGCGGCGCCGGCCGGGGCGTCCCAGGTGGCGGGTGGAGCAGGCGGCAGATCGGCGTCGGGCGCCGCCTGCCGGCCCGCAGCGCTCCCGGGCGCCGGCGACGGCTCGTCGACCCTCGCCGCCGGATCCACCCCGGCGGGCGGCTCCAGCTCGAAGAGGGCGTCGAGCCCCGCGGCGGCCTCCGCCGCGGCAGGGCTCGGGCTCTCCTCCGGCGAGCGGCGCAGCTCCTCGGCCCGGGCGCGCAGCGCCTCGGCGGCGGCCTGGCGCGCCCTGGCCGGATCCGAGGGGTTGGAGCGCCGCTCCAGCGGCTTCGGCAGCTCGATGGGCGGACCGCGCCGCTCGAAGGGGAGGCGCGGGGAGGGAGCGGGTGGGGCCGGGGTCCATGTCGCGGTCGGGGCCGGGGTCCAGGTCGGGGCCGCGGTCTCCTCGACCACCACCCTCCGCCCCGCCGCCAGGAGCGCCTGCACCTGCTCGGCGAGCGCGGCGGGATCGACCGGGCGCGGCAGCGTCACCGCGTGGGCCGGCACGCCCGGCCCGGTGCCCAGCACCAGCAGCGGCAGCCCGCGGGTGGCCTCGTCGTCCTCCAGGCGCGCCACCAGGGCCAGCGCCTCGCCCCCCTCGCAGGTGGCGCCCACCACCAGGAGGTCGGGCAGCCGCTGCCCCATGGCGGCCTGCGCGTCGGAGGCGTTGGTGGCGAGCACCGGCGACAGGCCGGCGCGCGCCAGCACGCGCTTGACGGCCGAGATCTCGGCGATGTCGTCGTCCACCAGGAGGAGCCGGGCCACGGGCCGCGATGATGGATCGGGCACCAGGGTGCAGCAAGCTTGCGCACGCACCATCGACACGTCGGGGCGCGATATCGGACGGTACGCGGACGGCCGGCCCTACATCATCGAGTAGGGGTCCATGTCGAAGCGGACCGCCGCGCCGCCCGGCGGGCGGTGGGCCACGCGGGCCAGCGCCCGGTGGACCCGCATGAGCGCGGCGTGGTCGGGGGCGCGGACCAGCAGGTGCCAGCGGCTCTTGCCGCGGATCCGCTCGATGGCCGCCGGCGCCGGCCCGATGAGCGCCGAGCCGGGCGCCAGCGCCGGCCGGGCCGCGTGGGCCAGCGCCTCGGCGGTGCGCCGCGCCCCCTCGTCCGAGCCCTCCACCCGCACCGCCAGCAGCCGCACGTAGGGCGGGTAGCCCAGGGACTGCCGCCGCGCCAGCTCCTCCTCGGCGAACCCCGCGTAGTCGTGCGCCACCGCCCGGGCGATGGCCGGTGAGCGCGGGTTGAAGGTCTGGATGAGGACCCGGCCGGCGTCGGCGCCGCGCCCGGCCCGCCCGGCCACCTGCGCCAGCAGCTGGAAGGTCCGCTCCCCGGCGCGGAAGTCGGGCAGCGCCAGCGCCGTGTCGGCCAGCACCACCCCCACCAGCGTGACCCCTGGGAAGTCGTGCCCCTTGGTGACCATCTGCGTGCCCACCAGCACGTCGAGCTCGCGCCTGGCGAAGCGGGCCAGCACGCCGGCGGTCTCGTCGGCGGTGGTCACCGTGTCGCGGTCGAGCCGCGCCACCCGCGCCCTGGGCAGCAGCGCCCGCACCGCCTCCTCCACCTGCTCGGTGCCCACGCCGATGCCGAAGCGCAGGCCGCCGCAGGCCGGGCACAGGCCGGTCATCGGCTCGCTGCGGCCGCAGTAGTGGCACAGGAGCAGGCCGCGCCGCGCGTGGTGGGTCTGCGAGACGGCGCAGTCGGGGCAGCGGGCCTCGGCGCCGCAGGCCTCGCACAGCACCAGCGACTGGTAGCCGCGCCGGTTGAGGAAGAGGATCGACTGCTGCCCGGCCAGCAGGGTCTCGTCGAGCGCCGCCGCCAGCGCCGGGGAGATCATGCCGGGCGCGGGCGCCCGGCCGCCGCGCCGCGCCCCGGTCAGGTTCACCAGCTCGACCCGCGGCATGGGGCGGTCGTCCACCCGCACCGGCAGGGAGAGGGTGCGGTAGCGGCCGCGCCGGGCGTTCTCCAGCGTCTCCAGCGACGGGGTGGCCGAGCCCAGCACCACCACCGCGTCCTCCAGCCGCCCGCGCACCACCGCCAGGTCGCGGGCGTGGTAGGCCGGCCCGTCCTCCTGCTTGAAGCTGCCCTCGTGCTCCTCGTCCACCACGATGACCGCCAGCTCCTCCACCGGGGCGAAGATGGCGCTGCGCACCCCCACGCAGATGCGCGCCTCGCCGCGGCGCAGCCGGAGCCACTCGGCGTGGCGCTCGGCGTCGGAGAGGCCGGAGTGCAGCAGCGCCACCTCGTCGCCGAAGCGGGCCCGGAAGCGGCCGGCCAGCTGCGGGGTCAGCGCGATCTCCGGCACCAGCACCAGCGCCCCCTTGCCGGCGGCGCGGGCCCGCGCGATGGCCTGCAGGTAGACCTCGGTCTTGCCGGAGCCGGTCACCCCGTGCAGCAGGAAGGTGGTGAAGGCGCCCGAGGCGGCCGTCAGCTCGGAGAGCGCGCGCGCCTGGTCGGGCGTGAGGGTCACGGCCCGGTCGGCGGCCTCGAGGATGCCGCTGACCGCCACCGGCGTCTCGGCGTCGAGCAGCACCAGCCCGCGCCGGGCCAGGGCCGTCAGGGCGGCGCGGCCGGCCGGGAAGGCCGCCTTGAGCTCGTCCACCGGGATGCGGCCGCGCACCAGCAGGTACTCCAGCACCGCCCGCTGCGCCTTGGCGCGGGCCAGCAGCGCCACCGCGTCGGCGGCGCCGGGGGCGGGCGCGGCGAACTCCACCTGGCGGCGCCCCGGGGTCTCGGCCCCGCCGCGGGTGTTGAGCCCGGGGGGCAGGGCGGCCCGCAGCAGCTCGCCGGGGGGCACCAGGTAGTAGGCCTCGGCCCAGCGCAGCAGCTCCACCAGGCGGGGCGTGAAGGGCGGGAAGGCGTCGAGGACCTGCACCACGTCGCGGAGCTCGAACCCGGCCGGCGGCGCGGTGGGGAACCCCACCACGTAGCCGGTGGCCCGCTTGCTCTTGCCGAACGGCACGGCGACGCGCTGGCCGAGCGCCACCTCGGCGGCGAGGTGCGTCGGCACGCGGTAGGTGAAGGTGCCGCGGACCGCGGCGGCGACGGCGACCTCGACGAGCACCGGCGGAGTCTAGCAGGCGGGCCGGACGGGCCCCGGGCGGACTCCGGGCCGCCGGGTCGGGCCGGTCCCTGCCCGCGGCGCGGGCAGCCGGAGGCGCGGCGGGCGCGCACCGGGGCGGCAAGGGCGCGACGCGCCTGGGATCGACGGCCGTCACGCCCCCCCGGCACGCCCCTGGCAAGCGACGCCCCACATGGCCCACGTCATCTTCTACGGGAAGCCCGGCTGCGGGGGGAACGAGCGGCAGCTGGCGCTGCTGCGCGCCGCCGGCCACCAGGTCGAGGTGCGCGACCTCCTCACCCACCCCTGGACCGTGGAGGCGCTGCTGCCCTTCCTGGCCGGCGCCCCGGTGCCCGAGTGGTTCAACCGCACCGCACCCAGGGTGAGGTCGGGGGAGGTGGCGCCGGAGCGGCTGGCGGCCGCCGAGGCGCTGGCGCTCCTGCTCGCCGAGCCGGGCCTGATCCGCCGGCCGCTCCTGCAGGTGGGCGCGCGGCGCGAGGTGGGCTTCCTGGCGGCGGTGGTGGGCGAGTGGATCGGCCTGGACCCGCTCGAGCCACCGGACGCGGCGGCGGCGGGCTGCGGCGGCGGGCGCTGCGGCCCCACGGGCGACGCGCCGGTCCGGCTCGGCCGGCGCTAGAAGAGCGCCTCGGGCAGCCCGGGTCTGGCGGCGGCCCTGGCGGTGGTGAAGCGGAGCAGCAGCGCCGGGCCGTCCCAGACCTCGGCCACCCGGGGGAACCAGTCGCCGCCGGTGGCCGAGCCCCAGTCGATGAGCCGGACGTCGAGGCGGGCGCCGCCCTCCTGCGAGAGCAGCCTGAGCGGCAGGTAGCCATCCTTGTCCACGTAGACCAGCGGCCTCGGGCTGGCCGCCCGGCCGCCCAGCACCAGCGCGATGCGGCCGTTGAAGCGCGCCAGCGCGGCCTCGTCCAGCGTGACGCCCCGCCGCACCAGCGCCTCGGCCAGCCACCGGCCGTCGGCCCCGGGCGTGAAGGCCACCAGGGCGGCCAGCGCCCGCAGCAGCGCGGCGGCGGCGGGGGTGGCCTCCAGGCCGCCCTGGCCGCGCAGCCGGTCGTCGCGCAGCGCGGCGAAGGGGCGCTCGGGCTCGGCGGCGTCGGCCGGCTGCAGCTCCAGCCGCACCTTGCCCGGGGTCTTCCAGAGGACGCGGGCCGGCATGCTGAGGCTGCCGGCCGGCGGGGCCAGCGCCCCCAGCCGGGCCAGGGCCGGGCCGCTCAGCTCGAGCGTGCCGGTCACCTCCACCGCCCCCACCTGCAAGGCGGCGCGCCGCTCGGCCACCTTGGCCACCACCGCGGACGGCGGCAGGACGTAGGCGGGCGCGGCGGCGGGGGCCAGGAGCAGCGCCAGCGCCAGCGGCGCGCCCCGGCCAGACCTCACAGGATCCCCTTCAGGTACTCGCGCAGCGGCGCCGCGATCTCCGGGCGCTTGAGCGCGAAGGCGATGTTGGCCTTCAGGTAGCCGAAGCGGTCGCCGGCGTCGTAGCGATCGCCCTCGAACCGGTAGCCCAGCAGCCCCTCCTCCCGGGCCAGCACGGCCAGGGCGTCGGTGAGCTGGATCTCGCCTCCCACGCCGGGCTTCACCTGCTCCAGCAGCTCGAAGATGCGCGGCGGCAGGACGTAGCGCCCGATGACCGCCAGGTTGGAGGGCGGGTCCTTCCTGGGCTTCTCCACCAGCCGCTCGATGCGGGTGGTGCGGGCGTCGAGGGCCGTGCCGGCGGCGATGCCGTACATGCTGGTCTCCTCGGGCGGCACCTCCATGAGCGCGATGGTGCCCTTGCCGTGGCGCTGGTAGCAGTCGGTGAGCTGGCGGGTGGCCGGCACGGCGGCGTCGATGATGTCGTCGCCCAGCATCACCACGAAGGGCTCGTCGCCCACCAGGGCCTTGGCGCACAGCACCGCGTGCCCCAGCCCGAGCGGCTCCTGCTGCCGCACCGTCACCACGTTGGCCATCCGGGCGATGGCGCGCATCTGCTTGCGCAGCTCCAGCTTCCCGGTGCGCTCCAGGTTGGCCTCCAGCTCGGCCGCCAGGTCGAAGTGGTCGACGATGGAGTCCTTGCCGCGGGCGCAGATCAGGATGACGTCGCGCACCCCCGCCGCCACCGCCTCCTCGACGATGTACTGGATGGTCGGGGTGTCGACGATGGGCAGCAGCTCCTTGGGGACGGCCTTGGTGGCCGGGAGGAAGCGGGTGCCGAGGCCTGCTGCCGGGATGACCGCCTTGCGGATGGGCTTCGCCATGGGGGCGCACGATACCACCACTCTTTTGCACCGGCGTCGGCGCGCCGCTATGGTCGCCCCGTGCGCGCCCGCCCCCTGCTCCTCGCCCTCGGCCTCCTCGTCGCCGCCCCGGCCCGTCCGGCCACGCCGCCCCCCGGCGGGGTCGCGGACCTGGCCGGGCCGCGCACCCTGGGGCTGGCCGGCGCCACCGGCGTGGTCTCGGGCAACGACGGCCTGTTCGTCAACCCGGCGGCCACCGCGGTGCAGCGCCGCTACTCCATCGAGTCGCTCTTCCTGGTGGACCGGCGCGGCGCCGACTCGGCGGGCCAGTACCTGGGCGCCTCGGTGGTGGACTCGATCTCGGCGCCGGCGGCCGCCTCGCTGGCCTGGGTCCGCTCGACGGAGGGGGCGCAGCGCGGCAACCTCTTCGTGGGCGGGCTGGCCGGCGCCATCGCCGACTCGCTCTACCTGGGCGCGCAGCTGCGCTACTACGACCTCTCCACCACCACCTCCCCACCCTCGGGGCCTGCCACCAGCGTGCGGACGCAGGCCGTCACCGCCGACGTCGGCCTCTTCTGGGCGGTCAGCGACCTCATCTCGGTGGGCGCCGCCGGCTTCAACCTGCTGCCCATCGGCCACCCGCAGGTGGCGCCGCGCGCCGTGGCGGCCGGCCTGGCCCTCGGCAGCGACACCTCCGTGAAGCTCACCCTCGACTGGCGCGCCGACCTCGACCGGGTGCGCCACCCGGTGACCGGCAAGGCCGTCACCACCAACCGCTACGGGGCCGGCCTGGAGGTGCTGCTCGGCGCGCTGGTGCCGCTGCGCGCCGGCTACCTGGTGGACGACACGCTCGACACCACCTGGTGGTGCGCCGGCGCCGGGCTGGTGACGCGGGGCGGGGTGGGGCTGGACTTCGGCTACCGGCAGTCGCTCGACGCCGCCAACGCGCGGGTGCTGGGCCTGACGCTCAAGCTCCAGTTCCTGGAGCCCTGACCGCCGCCTCCCAGGGCCCGCTCAGGGCGTGGGCGCGCCGGCGGGCTCGGAGAAGACGTCCGGCGGCGCGGGCTGGCCCGGGTTGACCTGCGCCCAGACCGTGAGCAGCCGCGCCACGGCCCGCCGGCCCGCCTCGCCGAGCCCCAGCGAGTAGCCGTTGACGTAGAGGTCCACGTGCTGCCGCATGACCGCCTCGTCCAGCTCCTGGGCGTGGCCCCGCACGTAGGCGGAGAGGCCGGAGCCCCGGGCCCGGGCGTGCTCCAGGCTGCGGCGCACCGCCGCGTCCACCCGCCGGCGCACCGTGAGGTCGAGGGTGCGCCGCGCCACGATGCCGCCCAGCGGGATGGGGGCGCCGGTGACGCGCTGCCAGTGCTCCCCCAGGTCCAGCACCCTGGCCAGGCCGCGCGCCGCGTAGGTGAAGCGCCCCTCGTGGATGAGGACGCCGGCGTCCACCTCGCCGGAGAGGACCGCCGCCTCGATGGAGGAGAAGACCTGGAAGACCTTGTGGGCCGCCGCCGGGTAGGCCAGGGAGAAGAGCAGGTGGGCGGTGGTGTCCCGCCCCGGGATGGCCACGCGGGCGGTGGCCGGATCGAAGGCGGCGGCGCCAGGGCGCGCCACCAGGAGCGGCCCCACCCCCTCGCCGAGCGCGCCGCCCGCCTCCAGCAGCGCGTAGCGGTGGGCCACCCTGGGCAGGACCCCGTAGGAGAGCTTGGTGACGTCGAGCCGCCCCTCGAGCGCCCACTCGTTGAGCGTCTGCACGTCCTCGTGGACCACCTCGAGCTCGAGCCCCTCGGCTGCCACCGGCCCGTTCACCAGGGCGTCGAAGATGAAGGTGTCGTTGGGGCAGGGCGAGATGCCGAGGGTGAGCTTCATGGCGGACGTCCTCGAGGGGCCGGCAGCATACCGCGCGGCGCCGCGCCTCAGCGGCCCGGCGTCCCGGTCCCGCCGGTGGGCAGCACCACCGGCGCGCCGGTGGCGCCGTTCTGCCCGCGCCACACCGGCACGCCCCAGACCTGCCGGACCCGCTCGGCCGTCAGCACCTCGGCCGGCGGCCCCTCGGCCACCACCTTCCCGGCGCCCATCACCACCAGCCGGTCGCAGGCGGCGGCGGCCTGGTTGAGGTCGTGCAGCACCGCCACCACGCACAGGCCGCCGCGGGCCGCCACCCGGGCCATCTGCATGGCGGCCACCTGGTGGGCCAGGTCCAGGAAGGCGGTCGGCTCGTCGAGCAGCAGCACCCGCGGCTCCTGCGCCAGCGCCCGGGCGAAGAAGACCCGCCGCCGCTCGCCGCCGGAGAGCGCGTCGACCCGCCGACCGGCCAGGTGACCCAGGTCGCAGGCGGCCAGCGCCCCCTCCACCGCGCCGGTGTCGTACCGGCCCGGGATGGCCAGCAGCCCCTGGTGCGCCGCCCGCCCCATCATCACCGCCTCGCGGACGGTGAACGGCCAGTCGAGGCGCGGCTCCTGCGGGACCAGGGCGCAGACCTGCGCCACCAGGCGGCGCGGCGCGGCGTGCGGGTCGAGGCCGGCCAGCCGCACCGTGCCGGCCGAGGGGGCCAGCAGGCCCGCCACCAGCCGGATCAGGGTCGACTTGCCGGCGCCGTTGGGGCCGAGCAGGCCGACGAACTCGCCCTCGCGGGCGGTGAAGGTGACGCCGTCGACGGCCGGGCGCGCGCCGTAGGCGAAGTGGGCGTCCGCCACCGCCACGATGGGGTCGGGCCAGGGCGGGCCGGGCAGGTGGACCGGGCTCACGGCAGCGCCTCGGCCTCGCGGCGGGTGGAGCGGCGCAGCAGCCACAGGAAGAAGGGCCCGCCCACGAAGGCGGTGACGGCGCCCACCGGCGGCTCGGTGCCGAGCGGCAGGAAGGCCAGGCGGGCCAGGGCGTCGGCCAGCGTGAGGAAGGCGGCGCCGAAGAGGGCCGAGGCGGGCAGGAGGAGGCGGTGGTCCGGGCCCACCACCCGCCGCACCAGGTGCGGCACGATCAGCCCCACGAAGCCCACCAGGCCGGCCAGCGCCACCGCCGCGCCGGTGGCGGCCGAGGCGGCGAAGAAGACCTGGGTCCGCACCCGGCGCACGTCCACCCCCAGCGTGGCCGCCTCCTCGTCGCCCAGGGTGAGCAGGTTGAGGCGCGCCGAGAGCAGCCCGAGGGTCCCCACCGAGGCCAGGATGACCAGCGCGCCGACCAGCAGCGTGCCGGGCGGCTCGTAGCCGATGGCGCCCATCAGCCAGTAGAGCAGCCGGGCGGCCTGCTCCGGCGGGACCAGCATCTTGAGCAGCGTGATGACGCCGGCCACGAAGGCGTTGAAGACGATGCCCACCAGCAGCGCCGCCTCCGGCACCAGCCGCCCGCCGATGCGCCCCAGGCCGAAGACCAGCAGGGTGGAGAGGATGGCCCCCAGCACCGCGCCCAGCACCACCGGCGGCGCCGAGCCGAGCAGGGCGCCGGCCGGCCCGGCCACGCCGGCCAGCCCCACCGACGCCAGCAGCACCAGCGCCCCGCCCAGCGCCGCGCCGCCGGAGACGCCCAGCACGAAGGGCTCGGCCAGCGGGTTGCGCAGCAGCGCCTGCAGCGCGGTGCCGGCCGCCGCCAGGGCGAAGCCCACCAGCGCCGCCAGCAGGGCGCGCGGCAGGCGCAGGCCGAGCACGATGGCGCGGTGGGGCTCCACCCCGGCCAGGGCGTCGGCCAGCGACACCGGCTGCGGGCCGAGCAGGCACGAGAGGGCCACCGCGCCGGCGATGGCCGAGAGGCCCAGGCCCAGCGCCAGCAGCAGCCGGCCGCGGCCGAGGCCGGTCACCTCCCGGCCTCCGGGTGCAGCGCCAGGAAGAGCTCGTCGAGCGCCGCGATCATCTTCGGGCCGGCGCGCAGCAGGGCGTCGCTGGAGAGCCGCACCACCCGACCGGCCCGGACCGCCGGCACCGCGGCCAGGCGCGCCAGCCCCTCGGGGGGCTCGTCGAGCGCGGCGTCGATCACCAGGTCCGGGTTCACGCCCACCGCCAGCTCCACCGGGTAGACCGGCCAGGGGCGGACCCCGCCCACCGCGTTGTCGCAGCCGGCCAGCCGCAGCAGCTCGTCCGGGAAGCTGC
Source organism: Anaeromyxobacter sp. (assembly GCA_016718565.1). Classification (NCBI taxonomy): domain Bacteria; kingdom Pseudomonadati; phylum Myxococcota; class Myxococcia; order Myxococcales; family Anaeromyxobacteraceae; genus Anaeromyxobacter; species Anaeromyxobacter sp. The sequence goes on from JADKCZ010000001.1 coordinate 1,094,540, forward strand.
CGGGGCCGGCCACCACCAGGGGATCGCGCCCCACCACGAAGAGCACCCGCTTGCGCGGAAGCCCGGCGGCGCGGCCGCGCAGCCGCTCGACCGCGGCGTCCAGCCGGTCCGCCAGCGCCGCGCCGCCGGCCGGGTCGCCGATGGCCTCGCCGGTCAGCCGGGCCGCCGCCGAGACGTCGGCCACGGTGATGATGGGGATGGCCAGGATGGGGAAGGCCCCGTCGGCCAGCTCGGCCAGCCGGCGCACGGCGGCCAGGGCGCCGCCGTCGGTGACCCACAGCACCAGGTCCGGCTGCAGGCCCAGGATGATCTCCGGGTTGGGGTCCAGGAAGCCGCCCACCCGTGGCAGCCCCGCCACCTCGGGGGCGCGGTCCACGCGGGTCACGCCCACCACCCGGCCGGTGGCGCCGAGCGCCACCAGCACGTCGGTGAGGCTGGGGGCCAGGGTGATGATGCGGCGGGCCGGGCGGCGCGGCGGCGCCCCGATCCAGATGGCGCCGCCCTGCGAGGCCCCGCGGCCGGAGGAGGACAGGGCGGCGGGGGTCGAGGTTGGGGTCGGGGTCGGGGTCGGGGTCGCGGTCGCGGTCGCGGGGGCGCCCCTCACCCCGGCCCTCTCCCCGGAGGGGAGAGGGAGAGCGGAACCCGGGGTCGAGGTCGTGGTCGAGGTCGGGGTCGGGGTCGAGGTCGGGGTCGAGGTCGAGGTCGCGGTCACGGTCGCGGCGCTCCCCGCGGCGGCGGCGGCCAGGAGCAGGGCAGCGGCGCAGGCCCGGGCGGCGATCACGGGGCGCAGACGAGGTCCGAGACGTAGGCGAAGGGGAACTGGCCGCCCGAGAGCGGGCAGACCTCGACCGGGGGCTCGAAGGCGCCGGTCCCGACGTCGAACCGCCGCACCGCTCCGGTGGCCATGTCGGGAACGTAGCCCACGCCGCCGCAGATGACGACGCCATTGGGCACGACCGGCGACGGATCGAGCGCCGGCTCCAGGGCGGGGGCCCCGGCCAGCGACACCGGCTGCAGGCGCGGGGGCCAGGCCGCAGCGAAGGAGAGCGAGCCGCAGGCCACGAAGAGCCGCTCGCCCGCCACGGCCAGGCCGCCCGGGTTGCCGCAGGAGGCCCCCAGGTCGAGCACGCTGACCGCGTCGCCGGCGGCGGTGTCGATGACGGCCAGCCGGCCGCTGCCGGCCGGCTCGAACCAGCCGTCGAAGCCGCCGCCGAAGTCGGCGAACTTGAGGTTGCCGAGCGTGACGTAGACCGTGCTCCCGACCGCCAGCGCCCGCGACGGGAACGGCGCGCCGGGGGCGTCGGCGGCGCCCGGCACGGCCTTGAGATCGATGGTGCGGGCCAGCGCGCCGCAGGGCAGCCGGCAGGCGCCGTCGACGCAGTGACGGCCGCTGGCGCAGCCGCCGCCGGCGCCGCAGGCCGGCGGCGCCGTCTCGGCCAGGCAGGCCGGCAGGCCGGCCAGGTCCACCACCGCCACCGCCTGCCCGGAGAGGTCGTTGCTGCCGCCCAGGGCCACGTAGGCGGAGGAGCCCACGAAGGCCAGGCCGCGCGGGTTGGGGCCGGTCTGGGTGTCGCCCACCGGGATCTCGTCGAGCACCGCGCCGCCGGGGGAGAGGACCACCAGCGTGCCGACGCCCGAGTTGGCCACGAAGACCGCCCCCTGGTGGACGGCGACGCCCTGCAGGTCGCTCCCGGCCAGCGGCACGCGGTGGACCGGGGCGGTGACGCGCAGGTCGGCCGACAGGTAGTCCACCGTGGCGGCCGGGTACCCGGAGGCCGAGACGACCACCCCGCCGAGCGTGGCCAGGGCGGTGGGGCCCGGGCTGACGCCCCGGCTCGGGCCGGCCGGGCCCAGGGTGGCGGTGCGCGGGATCACCTCGTCGGTGGCGCCGCAGGCCACCTGCACGCCGGCCGCGTCCGGCGCGCCGGCCAGGCAGGCCCCGGCGCTGCAGAACTGGCCGGTGGCGCAGGGGGCGCCGCAGGCGCCGCAGTGGGCCGCGTCGGTCTCGAGCGCGGTGCAGGCGCCGCCGCAGTCCACCCGTCCAGCCGGGCAGGTGAGCTCCGAGCTGCAGGCGGCCAGGCCGAGCGACAGGAGGAGTGCGGCGGCCAGCGGGCGGTGGGTCATGGGGCTCCTTCGGGTGCGGTGCCCTGGGCGCGGAGGGTGACCATCACCAGCCGGCCAGGGAGGGGGTTGCCGAGCCCGTCCTGCAGGGCGCGGTCGTCGGCGAGGTTCTCGATCTCGAGGTGGAGGCGGACCGCGGGGCTGCGCGCCAGGCGGACGGAGCCGCCGGCGCTCACCACGGTGGCGGCCGGGATGACCCTGGTGTTGCCCGGGTCCTTGAACTGGCGCCCCACGTGGTGCAGCTCGACGTGCAGGTCGAGCGGCCCGGGGGCGATGGCGGCGCGGGCGTAGAGCCGGTGGCGCGCCCGGAGCGTCAGCCACTTGCCCAGCGCCTCCTCGCCGGCGCGCAGGTTCTCGGTGACCAGCAGGGTGTAGCTGGCCGAGCCGGTCAGGCCGAGCAGCGCCGGCGCCGGGGTGGTGGCCACCTCGGCCTCCAGGCCAGAGACCGCCGCCTTCCCGGCGTTGAAGGGCTTGAACTGCTCGAAGGAGGCGCGCTGGTAGAGGATGAGGTCCTGGTAGAGCTGGACGAAGCCGCCCAGGCTCAGCAGCCCGGGCGCCCCGTCGAAGACCAGCGCCGCGTCTCCGGCCAGGCCGCGCTCCGCACGGAGGTCCGGGTTCGGGCTGGCCAGCCCCTGCGTCAGGTAGAGCTCGGCGAAGCTGGGCGCGCGGAAGGAGCGGCCGGCGCTGGCGCGCAGCCGGAGCGCCGGGGCCAGGGAGAGGCTGGCGCCGAGCTTGGCTGAGAGGCCGGAGAACGGCCCCACCACCTCGGCGCGCAGCGCCGGCGCCAGCCGCAGCCGCCCGCCCGCCAGCGCGAGGTCGTCGGAGAGCGAGGCCGCGGCCGAGGCGCGGCGCCGGTCCCCGCCCGGCCCCTCCGAGGCCAGGGCCTCGGCGCCGGCCGAGAGCGCCAGGCGGGCCTGGCCGCCGGGGTGCGCCAGCGTCAGCTCGCCCTCGGCGCCGCCGCCGGCGCCGCGCTGGGTGAAGGCGGTGGGCGCGCCCTGCAGCCTGGCGGTGAGCTGGTCGAGCCGCCCGTGGAGCCGGAGCGCGCTCGCCAGGCCGGGGCGGAGCGCCAGGCCGCCCAGGCGGGCCGACACCAGCGCCCGGCCGTCCTCCTGCCAGTCGCGCGGCGTGAGCAGGTACGGGCTGCCGGCCAGCTCGCGGCGCCCGGCCGAGAGCTGGGCCAGGAGGTCGAGGCGCCCGGCCCCGGCCGGCCGCGAGGCCTTGAGCAGCAGGCCGCCTCGCCAGGCCCCGTTGTTCTCGCGGCGGCGCGCCAGGAGCGGATCGCCGGAGATCTCGGGCCGCTCGTCGAAGCGGTAGGGGAAGTCGCCCTGCGTCCCGTCGAACGAGCCCGCGGCCAGCAGGGTCCAGGCGCCGGCCGCCACCCCGCCGTCGCCGGCCGCGGAGAGGGTCCCGAAGGAGCCAGCGCCCGCCTCGGCCGACCAGTCGCCGCCGCGGGGCCGCCGGGTCACCACGTTCACCACGCCGGCCAGCGCGCCGGCGCCGAAGTGGGCCCCCTCGGCGCCCCGCACCACCTCCAGCCGATCGACCCAGTGGCGCGGGATGGCGGAGAGGTCGGAGCCGGCCCCGCTGCCGCCGTCGAGCGGCAGGCCGTCGAGCAGCACCAGCACGCCGCTGGCCATCGACCCACGGATGGACACGGTGCTGAGCTGCCCCAGCCCGCCGTACTCGTTGACCGCCACGCCCGGCGCGGTGGCCACCAGGGCCGCCACGTCCTTGGCCTCGCCGGCGAAGCGCCGCGCCTCGACCACGGTGGCCGAGGCGGTGGGATCGCCGGCCGCCTCGGCGCGCGGCAGCCGGACGACCAGCTCGTCCATGAGGACGGGCGGCTCGTCGGCGGAGGCGCCGAGGGCGAACGACAGCACGAGGGCGCACGCGCCCCTTGGGACCAAGGTCGAGCTCAACGCCGCGCGTCTCCTTCGGACGCGTCAACCGCCACGACCACGGCACGGGCCGTGGCCTGCTCGAAGGGAGGTCTCCTGGCTCCCGGGGCCGCGCACGACGGGTGCTCCGTCGCCGCTCGCCGCCTCCCACCTTCCCACCGCGTGTGCTGGCCGCGGCAGTGGTGACAACCCTGGAGGCGACTTCTCCCCGGCTACAGTGGCGGGACCGCGCCGGCATTCGACCGGACTTCCCTGTTCCTCCGAGCGGGTGCTGCAGGGACCTCGGTACCGGAGCCCACGGGCCGAGTCAAGGCGAGCGAGGGGTGAGGCGCCCCGCGCGGCGCGCCCGGCCCTGGGAAAGGAGGGAGGTTCCAGGACCTTGCGCGCCGGCGGGGCGGCCTCGACGACGCTCACTTCTTCGCGGAGGCCGCGGCCGCGGCCGGGGCGGCGCCGCCGGCGGTCAGGTGCGGCTTCACCTTGGCGAACCACGACGGCCCGAGCCCCTTCACCGCCACCACGTCCTCGGGCCGGGCGAAGGGCTGCTTGCCGCGGTGGGCCACGATGGCCTGCGCCTTCTTCTGCCCGACGCCGGGCAGCCGCATCAGCTCGGTGACGCTGGCGCGGTTCAGGTCGATGCGGTCGCCTGGCGCCAGGGGCTTCTTGGCGGCCAGCGCGGGCAGGGCGGCCAGCAGGCACCCGGCCGCCACCAGGGCGCGCAGGAGGCGGCTCACGGGCGCACCTCCTCGGCCCCGGCGCCGCGCTGGGCCCCGTTCTGGCCGGGCGCGCCGGGGCGGGCCTCGTCGCGCTGCTCGCGGACCTGCAGCTTGTTGGTCCCGAGCGGCAGGGCGTCGAGGTAGATGGCGATGCTGCCGTCGCGGTTGGTGAAGGCCTGGCCGATCCGCTGCCACCAGCTGGCGCGGTCGCCGTCCTTCTCGTTGATGGCGTAGACGGCCAGCCGCTTGCCGCCGGCCGGCGGGGTGGTGTCGCTCATGGTCGCTCCCTGCAGGTTGGTGCTGCGTGCGCGGCGCGCACGGGAGCGGGGAGAGCAGGCGGCGTGCCGGCGCCAAGCGCCCGTGATCAGGCGCGGCGGGAGGGAGACGGGCGTTCAGGCGGCGGACCGGGGGCCGCCCGGCGGACGCGCGCGGGCGGGGTCCCGGTCGCCTCGCCTCGCCCGCCCACCCCGCGGCGCGGCTCACGCCGGCGGGGTCGGGCAGGCCGGCAGCCTGACGGTCACGGTGGTCCCCTGGTCCACCTCGCTCTGGAAGGCGAGGTGGCCGCCCACCGAGTCGACCACCCCGCGGCACAGCGGGAGCCCGAGCCCCTTGCCGCGCCCGACGCCCCGGGTGGTGAAGAACGGCTCGAAGACGTGCTGCAGCACGAAAGGCGTCATGCCGACCCCGCTGTCGGCGATGGTGAAGGTGACCCACCCGGGCGGCCCGGGCGCGCCCGCCACGTGGACCCGGTTGGGCCCGCTCCCGGTGGCCTGGCCGGCGTTGGCGAGCAGGCTGAAGAAGACCTGGATGAGCTCCTCGCGGCTCACGGCCAGGTCGGGCAGCGCCGCCACCGCCAGGGTCACGGCGGCGCAGGGCCGGAGCTCCTCCTCGGCCAGCTCGAGCGCCACCTGCAGCGCCGCGGCCGGGTCGGCGCGCCGCTCGACGCGGTGCTGCTGCGGCAGGAAGGTGGTCATGTCCTTCACGATCAGCTTGATGCGGTCGGCGTTGGCCGCGGCGTCCGCCAGCGCCTCCTGGACCTCGGCCAGCGGGGCGTGCCCGTCGTGGCGCCAGGCCTCCACGGCCAGGGCCGAGACCGAGTCCACCTGCTCGCGGGCCACGTCGAGGTTCGACACCACGCAGGCCAGCGGGCTGTTGATCTCGTGCGACATGCCGCGCACCAGGGTGGAGACCGCCGAGAGCCGCTCGGCGCGGGCGGCGCGCGCGTCCAGCTCCTTGCGCTCGGTGACGTCCACCACCGTGCCGCGCATGCGGCTGGGCCGCCCGGCGGCGTCCCGCGAGATCTCTCCGTCCGCGGCGATCCAGCGGAGCGGCTGGCCCTCCGGGTGGATGCGCAGCTCGTAGTGGAAGTGGTCGGTGGCGAAGGCCTCGGCGAAGGCCCGCTCGAAGATCGGCCGGTCCTCGGGGACCACGTGCCGGAGCGCGTCGCCCACGCCCCAGGTCGGCAGGAGCGTCTCGTACCCGAAGATCCGGTCGTGCTGCAGCGTGCGCCAGGCCTGGTCGGTGGCGAAGTCGAGGTCCCAGAGCCCCAGCCTGCCGGAGCGCAGCGCCAGGTCGAGCCGCTCCTGGTTGAGCCGCAGCGCCTCCTCGGCCTCCCGCCGCTCGGTGAGGTCGAGGCAGGCGCCGAGGTAGCCGGCGAAAGCGCCGCGCTCGTCGAGGCGCGGCGACCCGGTGGCGGAGACCCAGCGGTACGCGCCGTCGTGGCGCCGCAGCCGGTACTCCATGGTGAACGGGGCCCGCCGGGCGAAGTGGTCGCGGTAGAGCGCCAGGCAGCCCGGGCGGTCCTCGGGGTGGACGCCCCCGGCCCAGCCGTCGCCGAGCTCCTGCGCCGCGAGGCGGCCGGTGAACTCCAGCCAGGTCCGGTTGAACCAGGTGCCTCCCCCGTCGACGCCGGCCATCCAGATCAGCACCGGCGCCGCGTCGGCCAGGTTGCCGAAGCGGGCCTCGCCCTCCCGCCGCGCCCGCTCCACCTCGAGCGCGCGGATGGTGCGCTGCCCCAGGCGGTACCGGCCCGCCAGGGCGGAGAGGAGGGTCGAGACCACCAGGAAGGCGGCCAGGCCCCCGGCCTCGCGCGCGACGTGCGGGCCGCCCATCCACCCAGCCGGCAGGATGAAGGCCGCCGTGAGGATCCCGGCGAGCGCTGCGGAGGTGAGCCCGGCCCGGAAGCCGCCCAGGATGGCCGAGAGGGCCACCGCCGGGAAGAAGAGGAGGTACGGCGGCCCGAGGTAGTCGGCCAGCGCCAGCCGGAGCCCGAACGCCAGCAGGGTCGCGGCGGCGGCCACCAGGTAGGCGGCGGGCGGCCCCCGCCGGCCGGCGGGCCGGGGCGCCGCCGCGGGATCGTGCTGGGCACCAGCCGCCAGGGACATCGGCCACCCGTGCTTCCCTGGCACGCCGGCGCGGAGGTGCCAGGTGCGGGTCGCAGGGGCGAGTGTGCCCGCTCCAGCGGCGAAACCCTTGACCGCGGACAACGGACTCCCGGAAGGCAGCCCCGCACCACGCCAAGGGTGGGTGGCGCGGGCGGCTCCGCGAGGACCCGGCGGCGCCTTCGCAGCCCCCTGGGAGGGCCATGCCAGGAGGGCCGGCGCGCCGCCCGCCCGCCGCTACCGGGGGCGGAGCTCGGCCGCCAGCCAGCGCGCCGTCTCCAGGAGCGAGGGGCCGTCCTGGATGAGGTTCTTGCCGCGCTCGGTGGTGGAGACCACCACCCGCGGGGCGAAGGCGGCGGTCCAGCCGCGCGCCGCCACCAGGGCCGCGGCGTCCACCGGGAACTCGGGCTCGGAGAAGACCACCACCACCTCCGGCCGCGCCGCCGCCGCCGCCTCGAGGTCGAGCGGGGCGTAGGCGTCTGGGCGGCCTCCGAAGACGTGCTCGCCGCCCGCCAGGGTGATGAGGTCGTGCACGAAGGAGCGGCCGCCGGGCCGGCGGGCGTGGTGGCCGAACCAGAGCTCGGCGTAGACCCGCGGCCTGGGCGCCGGGGCCGCCGCGACCAGGGCGGCCGCCTCCCGCTCCAGCCGGTCGCACAGGGCGCGCGCCTCGGGCAGGCGGCCGGTGAGCGCGCCGAGCACCACCGCGTTCTCCAGCAGCCCGAAGCGCGAGGAGGGCACCGGCAGCACGTAGACCGGCAGGCCCGCCGCGGCCAGCCGGCGGGCCAGCGGCAGCTGCACGCCGTCGGTGGCCACCACCAGGTCGGGCCGCACCGCGCGCAGCGCCTCGGGCTCCGCCACCAGGTAGTCGGCCACCACCGGCGCGGCCAGGCCGGGCACGTAGCGGGCGCAGTACGGGGTGACCCCCACCAGCAGGTGGCGCGCCCCCACCGCGTCGAGCACCTCGGTGGCCGAGGAGACCAGGCTCACCACCCGCGGGGCGGGCGGCAGGTCGAAGCTGGCGCCGGACAGGGGGCAGCCGACGCGCACCGCCCCGGGCTGGCGGCCTGGCGCGCCCGGCGCCGCGCCGGCCGGGGGCATCAGTTGACCACGCCGCCCGGGAAGTGCGGCGCGTCGCCCAGGTCGATGGCGCCGAAGCGCTCCTCGTAGCGGCGCAGGTTGTCCTGGATGGCCAGCATGAGCCGCTTCATGTGCTTGGGGGTGGTGATGGCGCGGGCCCGCACGGTGGCGCGCGGCTGCTGCGGCTGGATGTAGACCAGGTCCAGGGTGAACTCGGTGTCGGTGTGGTTCACCATGGCCATGTTGACGAACACCCCGTTGGCCACGGCCGGGTCGATCTCGATCTGGAGCTGGACGGTGTGCGGCGGCGGGGAGGGCTTGTCGGACATGTCCGTGTCGTAGCACCATGTCGGGCCGCCCCGCGAGACCCGTGACCACCACCGCCTCCCCACCCGCGCAGGTCCTCGACGCCATGGCGCGGGGGCGCGAGTTCGAGCTCGAGGGCGGCCCCGACGCGGTGCTGCTGCTGCACGGCCTGACCGGCTCCACCTTCGAGATGCACCACCTGGCGCTGGCCCTGGCGGCGGCCGGCCACCGCTGCCTGGCCCCGGTGATGGCGGGCCACGGCGGGGCGCCGGGCGACCTGGTGGGCGTGCCCTGGACCGAGTGGGTGGCCAAGGCGCGCCGCGACCTCGACCGCCTGGCCGGCGCGCGCCGCACCTTCGTGGCCGGCTGCTCCATGGGGGCGCTGGTGGCCTGCGCCCTGGCCCACGAGCACCCGGAGCAGGTGGACGGCCTCGTCCTGCTGGCGCCGGCGCTGGAGCTGAAGGCGCCCGGGCGGCTGGCCGGGCTGCTGGGGCGCAGCGGCCTGCTGTGGCGCACCGTGGTGCCCAAGGGCTCCGGCTCCGACGTGGCCGACGCGGACATGCGGCGGCGCAACCCCTGCCTCGACGGCGTGCCGCTGGCGGCGGTGGCGGAGCTGCAGGCGCTGGCGGCCTTCGTGGACCGGGTGGTCCCGGGCGTGGCCGCGCCGGCGCTGGTGATCGCCGGCGGGCAGGACCACACCGTCACCCTGGCCGGCGCCCGCCGGCTGGCGCGCCGGCTGGGGAGCGGGCCGGCCCCGGTGGTGGTGCTGCCGGAGAGCTGGCACCTGGTGGGGGTGGACGTGGAGCGGGAGCGCTGCGCCGCCGAGGCGCTGGCCTTCCTGGACGGGCTCAGGGTGCCGGGCGCGCCGACCCAGGCGGCGCGGCGGCCGCGGGCCCTGGCCGGGGCGCCCAGGGCGGCGCGCCGGCCCGGCGCCAAGGTGCGATCGTAGGGTGTGGCAGGGGGCGGCCGGTCCGCCCGGGCAGCGAGGCTGGGCGGAGCGCGCCCCCCGACGGCGCGCCAGGAGGCCAGGGTGTCCAGATACGTGCTCGCCATCGACCAGGGGACCACCGGCACCACCGCGCTGCTCATCGACCGGAAGCTGGGCGTCAAGGCCCGGGTCAACCGGGAGTTCCCGCAGCACTTCCCGCGGCCAGGCTGGGTGGAGCACGACCTCGAGGACATCTGGCGCTCGGTGCGCGCCACCGTCGCCGCGGCGCTCCGCCAGGCCGGCGCCCGCGGCCGCGACGTGGCCGCCATCGGCATCACCAACCAGCGCGAGACCACCGGGCTGTGGCGCCGCACCACCGGGCGGCCGGTGCACCGGGCCATCGTCTGGCAGGACCGGCGCACCGCCGACGCCTGCGCCGCGCTCAAGGCGGCCGGCCGGGAGGCCTGGATCCGGCAGAAGACCGGCCTGGTGCTCGACCCCTACTTCTCCGGCACCAAGCTCGGCTGGCTGCTCGACCACGTCAAGGGGGCGCGGGCGGCGGCCGAGGCCGGCGACCTGTGCTTCGGCACCATCGACAGCTTCCTCACCTTCCGGCTCACCGGCGGGGCGGTCCACGTCACCGACGTGTCCAACGCCAGCCGCACCCTGCTCATGGATCTCGCCACCCGGCGCTGGGACGACGGCCTCTGCTCGCTCCTCGGCGCGCCGCGCGCCGCGCTGCCGGAGATCCGCTCCTCCTCGGAGGTCTACGGCGCCACCCGCGGCCTGGGGTTCCTGCCGGACGGCCTGCCGGTGTGTGGCCTGGCGGGCGACCAGCAGGCGGCCCTCTTCGGCCAGGCCTGCTTCGAGCGCGGCGAGGCCAAGTGCACCTACGGCACGGGCGCCTTCCTGCTGCAGCACGTCGGGGCGGCCCCGGTCCACTCCTCGCGCGGCCTGCTGGCCACGGTGGCCTGGGAGGTGGGCGGCGAGGTGGCCTACGCGCTGGAGGGCTCCTCCTTCATCGCCGGCGCGGCGGTGCAGTGGCTGCGCGACGGGCTCGGGCTGATCCGCAGCGCCGCCGAGATCGAGCCGCTGGCGCGCAGCGTGAAGGACTCCGGGGGGGTCACCTTCACGCCGGCGCTGGCCGGGCTGGGCGCGCCCCACTGGCGGCCCGAGGCGCGCGGCGTCATCCGCGGCCTGACCCGCGGCACCACCCGGGCCCACCTGGCGCGCGCCACGCTGGAGGGGATCGCCCTCTCGGTCTTCGACCTGGCCGAGGCCATGCGGGTCGAGTCGGGGCAGGCCATGCCGTCCTTCAAGGTGGACGGCGGGGCCTGCCAGAACGACCTGCTGATGCAGGTCCAGGCCGACCTGCTGGGCGTGCCGGTGGTGCGGCCCAGGATGATCGAGACCACCGCGCTCGGCGCCGCCTTCCTGGCCGGCCTGGCGGCCGGGGTCTGGCCGGGGCGCGCCGAGCTGCGGCGCGTCTTCCAGGTGGACCGACGCTTCACCCCGCGCATGAAGCCCACCGATCGCGAGGCCATGCTGGCCCGCTGGCGGGCCGCGGTGGCGGCGGCGTAGCGCTCAGGGCGCCGTGGCGTGGACCCGCGCCACGTCCTCGGCGGAGCCGGGCCCGTGGCAGGTGGTGCAGCTCTCCTGGCCGGCGGCGTTGGTCATCACCTCGGCGTGGATGGCGGTGGAGGCCGCGTCGTGGCAGCCCCCGCAGGCGGCCTGGGTGGGCGGGATGGTCCGGGTGGCAGCCACCGTGAAGAAGGGCGAGTCGCAGAAGGCGTTGGTGTCGGCGGCCTGGTCCTCGCTGCAGGCCAGGGTCACCTCGGTGGAGGGGCGCACCGAGCCGGCCAGCGGGAGGGTGAAGCTGCCGCCCAGGTGGCAGGTGGCGCAGCGGACGCTCTCGGCCGGGGAGCGGAGGCCGGTGAGGTCCAGGGGCGTGCCGGCCGGGTTGGCGGCGGTGGGCGCCGGGAGGCCGCCCAGCACGTAGGGCCTGGCGTGGGCGGGGCCGCGGTGGATGGCGTGGATCATGACCTTCAGGTCCAGCGAGGCCGCCACCACCGACGCGCCCTCGAAGCGGGCCACCCGCTGGGCGTTGGTGGCCAGCGGGTTGTGGCAGAAGGCGCAGTACTCCACCGTGTTGCGGCCGCCGCCGTGGGCCTCGAGCCGGTGGTGACAGGCCGCACAGGCGGCCGAGGTGACCACCGCGCGCCGGGGCTGCGCGGCGGCGTCGGTCACCGCGAAGAAGACCGGGGTGGTGGTGGCGGCCGCGCGGGGGTCGAGCGGGGAGGGCTGCAGGGCGGCCTCCAGGACGGCGGCGTAGGTGCCGGTGGCGAAGGCCGGGATGGTCGCCGCGAACGGCGCCGCGTAGGCGTAGGTGCCCGGCGTCGGGGTGGCGCTGAGCGTGCCCGACGCCCCGGTCCCCTGCACCGTGGCCTGCAGGACGGTGGCGTAGTCGGTGGTGGGGCCGGCCAGGGTGAGCGCCAGCCGCGTCAGCGGGCTCGCGAGGAGGTCTCGCGGCAGGCCGTCCACCGCCACCGAGAAGGTCACGGTGGGCGCCTGGCCAGGGCCGGCGCCGGTCACCGAGAGGATGGTGACCTCCACCAGCGGGGCGGTGTCGACGGCGGGCCGGTGGCGCGCCACCACCGGGCTCAGGCCGCTGGTCGCGCCGTGGCAGACCCGGCAGCTGGAGTCGTCCGGGAGCGCTCCGCCGCCGTGCAGCACCTGGCCGGGCGCGGTGACGGGCAGCACGAAGGAGGTCAGGTCGTGGCAGGAGCCGCAGGCGGCGCGGGTGGGGGCGGAGGCCCAGGTCCCGGCGCCCAGGTGGCAGCTGGTGCAGCGGCCGATGGCCTGGGGGAAGGCCACCGGGGCGTAGTCGCGGGTCACGCCGAGATCGTCCTCGAAGCGGTAGGACCCGCCCGCCGCCACGCTGGGGAGGTCCCGGCCCCGGTGGAGCTTGTGGACCATGACCCGGAGCTCCAGCGACTCGCCGGTGTCGCCGTCGCGGGACTCGGCGCCGTGACAGACGGCGCAGGCCTCGGTGGTGGTCCAGGCGCCGCCGTGGACCCGCAGCGTGCCGTGGCAGGCGGCGCAGGCGGCGTCGCCGACGACCCCCGGCCGAACCGCCGGCGGCGCCCCGTCCGGGCGGAAGTGGAGCGCGGCGGAGGCGGTGACGCGCCGCCCGTCGAAGCTGCGGCCGGCCGTGGCCAGGAGGACGTGGGTGGCACCGGCGCGGGCCGGGTCGCCGCGCGCCGAGAGGGTGTAGCGGGAGCGCCCCTCGCCGAGCTGGGCGAACGCGCCCGAGGTCTCGGCCGCCGGCTGCAGGAAGGCGCCGGCCGGCCCGGCGTCGAGCCGGGTGGTGTAGGGCGTGTAGGCGGCCGTCTCGCCGCTGGCCCCGGGGCTGCCGAGCGCCGCGGAGACGAAGGCCAGGTCCACCGGCCCCAGCGAGCGGAGGCCGGTCCGGTCGAGCGGCCGGCCGGCCGCATCCGCGAGCGCCACGGTGACGCTGGTGGTGCCGTCGGCCGCCACGGCGACGTCGGAGAGCGTCACCTGCAGCCCGGGGCCGACCAGCCAGGCGTTCTCGCCGGCAGGTCCGGTGGGGCCCGCGGGGCCGCCCGGGCCGGTGGGACCGGTGGGACCGGTGGGACCGGTGGGACCGGCCGGGCCGGTCGGCCCGGTGGAGCCGTTCGGCCCGTCGGAGCCCGCCGGACCAGCCGAGCCGCCGCAGGCGCCCAGCAGCGTGAGCGCCAGCGCCAGCGGGAGGTTGGAGCGGAGGAGGGTGCGCCGTGCCGGGGTCATGGGGGCTCCTGCGAGGTGTGAGGCCTGCCAGCCAGCCAGGCCCCCGTCGGAACGGGCGGTGGCCGGTGAGCCGCGCAGCATAGCCGGTGCCGCGCGCCCCGCGACCTGGGGCGGCGGCGAGGAGGGTGCGCCTGGCCTGGGCCTCTGGCGCGGGGCCGGCGCGCCCGGCCGCTCAGGCCGGCAGCGAGGCCAGCGCCCGCTCCAGGTCCGCCAGCAGGTCGGCCGGGTCCTCGATGCCCACCGAGAGCCGGATGACCGCGTCGGTGATGCCGGCGCGGCGCCGCGCCTCCGGGGTCATCGAGGCGTGGGTCATGGAGGCCGGGTGGGCCACCAGGCTCTCCACGCCGCCCAGGCTCTCCGCCAGCGTGAACCAGCGCAGCGTCCTGAGGACGTGGTCCACCCGGTCCTTGCGGCCGTCCTGGAGCTCGAAGCTCAGCATGCCGCCGAAGCCCCGCTGCTGGGCCTTCGCCAGCGCGTGCTGCGGGTGGCCGGGCAGGCCCGGGTAGTGGACCCTGGCCACCGCCGGGTGGCGCGCCAGGAAGGCCGCCACCGCCGCCGCGCCCGCCTCGTGGGCCTTCATGCGCAGCACCAGGGTCTTCAGGCCGCGCAGCACCAGGAAGCAGTCGTGCGGCCCCTGCGCGGTGCCGAGCAGGTTGTTCATGCTCTGGAGCCGCTGCGCCAGCGCCACCTGCCCGGGGGCCGCCACCACCGCCCCGCCCACCACGTCGCTGTGGCCGTTCAGGTACTTGGTGGTGGAGTGGACCACCAGGTCGGCGCCCAGCTCGAAGGGGCGCTGCAGGGCCGGCGAGAGGAAGGTGTTGTCCACCACCGTGAGGGCGCCGGCGGCGCGGGCCAGCGCCGACACCGCCCGCACGTCGGTGAGCCGGAGCAGCGGGTTGGAGGGGGTCTCGATCCAGACCATGCGGGTGTTCGGTCGCAGGGCGGCCCGGACCGCCGCCAGATCGGCCAGGTCCAGGTAGGTCACCTCCAGCCCGTAGGCCAGCTTGGCGTGCTCCAGGGTGCGGAAGGTGCCGCCGTAGCAGTCGACGGTGCAGAGCAGGTGGCTGCCGTGGGGCAGCAGGTTGAGCGCCACCAGCACGGCGCTCATGCCGGTGCTGGTGCAGGTGGCCCCCTGGCCGCCCTCCAGCATGGTGATGGCGTCCTCCAGCGCGGCCCGGGTGGGGTTGCCGCTGCGGGTGTAGTCGTAGCCGGCGTTGGTGCAGACGTCGCGGAAGGCGAAGGTGGAGGTCTGGTAGATGGGCGGCATGACCGCGCCGTAGGCGGGGTCGGGCTGGACGCCGGCGTGGACGCACTGGGTGGAGAGCCCGGCGCCGCGCACCAGCGGGGCGCGCTCGGCCCAGCCGGCGGCGGCCGGCGAGCCGGCCGGCACGATGGTGAAGTGGTAGGCCGGGTTGCCCGGGACGTTGGCGTCGAGGTGGACTTCGTCGGACATCGGAGCCCCAGGAGGTGGTCGGCCGGCCGCCATGGCCGGGACCGGAGTGGTAACCGCTCGGGCGCCGGAAGACAAACCCGGGCGGTCAGCCGAGCTGGTCGAGGGCCTCGGCCACGGTCTCCACGCCCACCAGCTCCAGACCGGCCGGGGCCAACACGTGGCGGGTGTTGGCGGCGGGCAGCAGGGCCCGGCCGAAGCCCAGCCGGGCCGCCTCGGCCAGCCGGAGCTCCGGCTGCGACACCGCTCGCACCTCGCCGGCCAGCCCGACCTCGCCCAGCAGCAGGGTGCGCCCGGCGATGGCCTGGTTGCGGAAGGAGGAGGCCAGCGCCGCGATGGTGGCCAGGTCGGCCGCCGGATCGTCCACCTCCAGGCCGCCGGCCACGTTGACGAAGAGGTCGCAGGAGAGGAGCTCCAGCCCCACCTTCTTCTCCAGCACCGCCGCCAGCAGCGCCACCCGGTTGGAGTCCACCCCCAGCGCGGTGCGGCGCGGCGTGCCGAAGGTGGTGGGGGCCACCAGCGCCTGGATCTCCACCAGCACGGTGCGGGTGCCGTTGAGCACCGCCGTCACCGCGCTGCCCGGGGCGTCGAGCGGCCGCTCGGCCAGGAAGAGGGCCGAGGGGTTGGGCACCTCGGAGAGCCCGCCGGCCTTCATCTCGAAGACGCCGATCTCGGAGGCCGAGCCGAAGCGGTTCTTGTGGGCCCTGAGGATGCGGTACGGGTGGGCGCCGCCGCCCTCGAAGTAGAGCACCGTGTCCACCATGTGCTCGAGCACCCGCGGGCCGGCGATGGCGCCGTCCTTGGTGACGTGGCCGATGAGGAACACCGGCGTCTCGGTGGTCTTGGCGAAGGCCATCAGGCGCGCGGTGGACTCGCGGATCTGCGTCACCGTGCCCGGGGCGCTGCTCAGCTCCGGCAGGTACTGGGTCTGGATGGAGTCGATGACCATGGCCGCCGGCTGCAGCACCTCGGCGGCGTGCAGCACCTTGGTGGCGTCGGTCTCGGCCAGCACCTGCAGGGTGGGGGCCAGCGCGCCCAGCCGGTCGGCCCGCAGCTTCACCTGGCGCGCCGACTCCTCGCCGGAGACGTAGAGCACCGGCCGCGGGGCGGCCGCCCGGGCCAGCCGGTCGAGCGCCGCCAGGATCAGCGTGGACTTGCCGATGCCGGGGTCGCCGCCCAGCAGCACCAGCGAGCCGGGCACCACGCCGCCGCCCAGCACCCGGTCCAGCTCGCCGATGCCGGTCTTGAGGCGCGACTCCTCGCGGGCCTCCACCTCGTGCAGCGGGACGGGCTTGGCCCCGGCGGTGGTGAGCCAGCCGCGGGGCGAGGCGCCCCTGGCCTCGGCCACCGCCACCTCCTCGTTCATGGTGTTCCAGCGGCGGCAGGCGGGGCACTGGCCCAGCCACTTGGGGCTCGTCTGGCCGCACTCGGCGCAGGCGTAGACGGTCTTCGGCTTGGCGGGCGGGCGGGACACGGTCATGGTGCCATAGCCGCTGCATCTGACGGGCCGGGGGCGCGGCTGGGCGCGCCGGGCCCGGCGGCTGCCACCGCCGGGCGTGCGGAGACGCCCGGGCGCCGGCCCTCAGGTCCGCGCGCCGGCCGCGGGTCCGCGCCTCGACTGGCGGACCATCCAGCGCACCGCCAGCCACAGCCCGGTGGCCCCCAGCCCCAGCCACCCCGCCACCACCAGCCAGGTCACCGCCCGCTTGCCGCCGTCGGGCAGGAAGTCCAGCGCGTGGAGCCGGAAGGCCAGGTCGTAGACCCGCCACAGGAAGGTGCGCCGCGCCCGCACCGCGCCGTCCAGGCCGTCCACGTAGAGGTGCATGCCGGGCCAGCCGCGGAGCGCGAACCCGTAGGCCGGGCGCGGGCCGAGGTACTCGTCCGGGCGCGCCGCCGAGGCCGGGCCGTCGCCCAGGACGCGCCGGCCGTCGCCGCTGCGCGGGTAGAGCCAGGCGCCCTCCACCACCAGCTCCCCGGCGAAGTCGCGGCGGGCCGCGGCGAGCGCCAGCTCCAGCGGGATGGCGGCGCCGAGCGAGGCGCCGGTGGCCAGGTCCAGCACCTCGGGCTCGCGGTCGGGGCCGCGCTCCACCACCAGGAGCTCCCGCCCCTCCACCACGCGGGCGGTCAGGCTGGTGGCGCCGCCCAGGCTCCTCGGGGACGGGAGGGCCGCGGCGGTGAGGCCGGCGGGCGGGGCCTGCCGCCCGGTGCTCCAGGTCTTGCCGTGGATCTCCTCCATCGGGCGCAGCGCGAAGACCAGGGCGGTCAGCGTCCACCAGAGCAGCGGGACGAGGAGCGCCAGGCCGAGCCAGCGGTGCCAGGACCAGAGGCGGTGGGCGGGGGCGGTGGGCAAGGCGGGCTCCGGGGGCGGCCAGGGGGCCACGGGTGGGGCAGGAGGGGCTCAAGGCGTCGGACCGCCAGGGGAATCCAACTACCCCAGGTCGGGCCCCGGCGCCTTCGACGCGTCGGCCTGATCGAGGATGACACCCAGCGTCCGCGCCAGGTGCCAGGCCGCCCAGCACCCCGTCGAATTCTCCCAAGCGCCCGTCACCACTCTGGTTTCATCTTTTCCGGAGGCCTCTTCCGTGAAGGGCAATCAGGGGACTACGGACCTGCGGCATTCGACCACACCTTGTCGCAGGTTGCCGGCTCTCCACCCACCGCCGGCGCCACGGGGTTCCATGTCCGCCACCTCCTGCAGGCCTCACCTCATCGCCGCCGCCGCGCTGGTCCTCGCCACGGCCGTGGCCGCGCCCGGTCCGGCCAGGGCCGAGCCGGCCCCCAGGAATCCCCCGCTGGCGGCGGTCGGCCCGGTCAGCCCGGTCCACCCGCTGCCGCTCTGGTACCAGGACTCGAACGGGATCCAGCTCGAGCCCTGCCTCGACACCACCACCACCGCCCCGGCGGATCCGTGCCGCTTCGTCGCGGGCGGGCCCATCGCCGGCCTCGGCGGACCCTTCGATCGGACGCTGCCGGTCGCCTATCCGACCAACTTCCCGTCCACGGTTCACTACACCTGGGCCAACGCCGAGGTGACCACGCTGGTGGGCGGTCGGCTCAACAACCGCGGCCTGGTCTACATCGCCGAGCTGGTCGGCGTGCTCACGCCGCCGCCGGTGGCGACGGCCACGGTGACGACCCACCTGCGCTTCGACACCAACGAGTCGCTGACGGCCTTCACCACCTACACCATCACCCACCCGTATGGCGTGTTCACCCTCACCACCGACGAAAATGGTGACCTCTGCCCGGCAAACCAGAAGGCCTGCGACATCACCTTCCCGGCGGCGGCGCCGAACGGCGTGTTCACCGGCGTGCTCGGCGCCAACCTGAGCACCAACCCCAACGACACCACCGTCGGCAGCTTCCTGCCGGTCTTCGTGCCGCCACTCGGGTTCATCGGCGACGGGGGCGCCAAGGTCCAGGTCACCGGCAGCCCCAGGGGCACCAACCTGGTGCGCATCCAGGGGCCGACCAGCGGGCCGGGCTCGGGCGACCTCGGCACCACCTGCGGCGCCACCGTCAACTGCGCCGAGGGGATCCTCTTCACCGTCGTCGGCCGGCGGTTCAACCCGGCCGGCGGCCCCACCACCCGCTTCGCGGTCTCCGGCCCCGCCACCGCCGGCGCCGGGGTGGCCCAGACCTACACGGTCACCGCCGCCGACGTGAACGGCAACACCACCACCGGCTACACCGGCATCGTGCGCATCACCTCCGGCGACCCGCTGGCCTCGCTGCCGGGCGACGCCACCCTGGTGAACGGCGTGGGCACCTTCCTGGCCACCCCGCGCACGGTGGGCAGCTTCGTCTTCACCGCCACCGACACCGTCCGCACCGGCGTCACCGGCAGCGCCACCACCACCGTCACGGCAGGCCCGGTGGCCTCGCTGGTGGCGGTGTCGGGCGGCGGGCAGGTGGGCGGCACCGGCGCGGCGCTCGGCGCGCCCTTCGTGGTGCGCGCGGCCGACGCCTTCGGCAACCCCAGGGGCGGCGTCTCGGTCACGGTCACGTCGCCGGCCGGCGGCTCGGCCTCGCCCGCCAGCGGGCTCACCGACCTCGTCACCGGCCAGTTCAGCGCCGTCGGCACCCTCGGCCCGGCCGCCGGGGAGCAGGTCTTCTCGCTGGCCGCCGCGGGGGTGGCCGCGCCGGTCACCTTCACGGCCACCGCGGGCGTCCCGGGGGAGGCCACCTCCCTCAGCATCACGGGCCTGTCGCCAGGGGTCCTGGCGGGCTCGTCGACGGGGTTCACGGTCCAGGCCCTCGATGCCTTCGGGAACCCGGCCACCCTGGCCAGCGGCGCCGCCGGAACCATCACCATCAGCTCCACCGACCCGGCCGCCACCCTGCCGGCCGCGGCCCAGCTCACCCTGGGCAGCGGGACCTTCGCCGCCACCTTCCGCACCGCCGGCTCGCGCTCCCTCACCGCCACCCTCACCGCCAGGCCCGCCGCCACGGCCAGCGCCGCCACGCTGGTCTCCGCCGGCCCCGCCGACGCGATGACCGTCGTGTCGGGCGGCGGCCAGGGGGGCACGGTCGGGCTGCCGCTGGCGCTCCCCTTCGTGGTCCGGGTGGACGACGCCTTCGGCAACCCGAAGCCCGGCGTCACCGTGGTCTTCTCGGCCCAGGGCGGCGGCGCGGTCACCCCGCTCGCCCCGGTCACCGGCGCCGACGGCACCGCCGCCTCGCTCGGGACGCTCGGCCCGGTCGCCGGCGCGCAGGCCTTCGCCGCCACCGCGGAGGTGCCCAGCGGCGGCACCCAGCTCTTCGGCGCCATCGCCGCGCCCGGCCCCGCCGCCGCGCTCGCGGTGGGCGGCCTCGTCACCTCGCTCGTCGCCGGCGTGCCCGACGCCTTCACCGTCACGGCGCGCGACTCGTTCGGCAACACGGCCACCTCCTTCGCCGGCACCGTGGCCTTCACCTCCAGCGACCCCGCCGCCACCCTGCCGGCGGCCAGCCCGCTCACCGCCGGCGCCGGCGCCTTCAGCGCCACCTTCCGCACCGCCGGCGCGCGGGTCCTGACCGCCACCGTGGTCGGCGCCCCGACCATCTCCGGCAGCGCGCCCACCACCGTGGTCGCGGCGTCCGCCGCCAGCCTGGCCGCTGTCTCCGGCGGCGGCCAGTCCGGCACCGTGGGCCTGGCCCTGGGCGCCCCCCTGGTGGCCCGCGTCACCGACGCCTTCGGCAACCCGGTGTTCGGCCACTTCGTCACCTTCGCGGTCGGCACCGGCGGCGGCTCCATCACCCAGCTGCTGGTCTCCACCGACGCCGCCGGCCAGGTCTCGGCCACCGCCACGCTGGGCGGCGCGGTGGGCGCCCAGACCTTCACCGCCTTCTCGGGCACCCTGGCCGGCTCCCCGGTGACCTTCAGCGCCACCGCCGCCCCCGGCGCCGCGGCGGTGCTGGACGTGACCGGCCTGGCCGCCTCCACCACCGCCGGCGTGGCCGCCGCCTTCACCGTGACGGCGCGCGACTCGTTCGGCAACGTGGCCACCGGCTTCGCCGGCACGGTGGGCTTCACCTCCAGCGACGGCGCCGCCACCCTGCCGGCGCAGAGCGCCCTCACCGCCGGCACCGCCGCCTTCAGCGCCACCTTCCGCAGCGCCGGCGCCCAGACGCTCGGCGCCGCCGTGACCGGGGCCCCCGGCGTGGTCGGCGGCGCCTCCACCACGGTGGCCGCGGCCGCCGCCTCCACCCTGGCCGCGGTCTCCGGCGGGGGGCAGGCCGGCGTGGTGGGGCTGGCGCTGGCCGCCCCGCTGGTGGTCCGCGCCGTCGACGCCTTCGGCAACCCGGTGGCCGGCGTGACCGTGGCCTTCGCCGGCCCGCCGGGCGGCGCCGTGGCGCCCGCCGGCGTGGACACCGACGCCGCCGGCCGGGCCGCCACCACCGGCACCCTGGGCGGCGCGGTGGGCGCGCAGGCCTTCACCGCCACCGCGGCCGGACTGGCGGGCTCGCCGGTCACCTTCGCCGCCACCGCCGCGCCCGGCGCCCCGGCCACCCTGGCCGTGACCGGGCTGCCGCCCACCAGCACGGCCGGCGCGGCCACCAGCGCCACCGTGACGGTGCGCGACGCCTTCGGCAACCTGGCCACCACCTTCGCCGGCACCGTCACCCTCACCTCCACCGACCCGGCGGCGACGCTGCCCGCGCCGGGCGCCCTCTCGGCCGGCGTGGGGGCCTTCGCGGTCACCTTCCGCACCGCCGGGCCGCGCACCCTGACCGCCACCGTGACCGGCGCCGCCGCCGTGACCGGCGGCGCCGCCACCACGGTGCTGGCCGGGCCGGCGGCCGCGCTGGCCGCCGTCTCGGGCGGCGGCCAGACCGGCGCCGTCGGCGTGGCGCTGGCCGGGCCCTTCGTGGTCCGGGTGGCCGACGCCTTCGGCAACCCGGTGGCCGGCACCACGGTGGCCTTCACGGCGCCCGCCACCGGCAGCGTCACGCCCACCGCCGCCGTCAGCGGCGCCGACGGCGCCGCCTCGGCCGTGGGCACGCTGCCCACCGCCCCTGGGCTCACCAGCTTCACGGCCAGCGCGGCCGGCCTGGCCGGCTCGCCGGTGTCCTTCGCCGCCACCGCCGCGGTGGGCTTCCCCACCAGGCTGGCGCTCACCAGCGCCACCGTCACCACGCCGGCCGGCACCGCCTTCAGCGTCACGGTGGAGGCCTTCGACGCCTTCTCCAACCCGGCCACCAGCTTCAGCGGGCCGCTCACCTTCGCCTCCAGCGACCCCGGGGCCATCCTGCCCGCCTCGCCCGCGCTGGCGCTCGGCACCGGCACCTTCGCGGTCACCCTGGTCGGCGCCGGGAGCCGCACCGTCACCGCCGCGCTGGCCGCCCAGCCCGGCGTGGCCGACACCATCGCGCTGGACGTGGTGGCCGGCCCGGCCAGCGCCCTGGCCTACGCCACCGGCCGCGGCCAGACCGGCCAGGTCGGCACGGCCCTGGCGGCGGCCCTGGTGGTCCGCGCCACCGACCTCTTCGGCAACCCGAAGGCCGGGGTGTCGGTCACCTTCGCCGCCCCCGCCACCGGCACGGTCTCCCCGGCCACCGCGGTGACCGCGGCCGACGGCACCGCCGGCACCACCGCCACCCTGGGCCAGCTGGCCGGCGCGCAGTCCTTCACGGCCGCCTCGGCCGGGCTCTCCGGCTCGCCGGTGGCCTTCGACGCCACCGCCGCGCCCGGCCCCGCCGCCAGCCTCACCCTGGCCGGCCTGCCGGGTGAGCTGGCGGCCGGCACCAGCAGCACCCTGGTGGTCACCGCCCTCGACGCCTTCGGCAACCTGGCCACCGGCGCCTCCGGCGCCGTGATCTTCACCTCCACCGATCCGGCGGCGGTGCTGCCGGTCGGCGCGGCGCTCTCGGCCGGCACCGGCAGCTTCCCGGTGGTCCTGAGGACGCTGGGCAGCCGCTCGGTCACGGCCCAGGTGCTGGCGCTGGTGGCCACCGCCACCACCAACGTCCTGGCGGCCGCCCCGGCCACCCTGGAGCTGGTGGCCTCACCCGGCACCACCTCCCCGGCGGGCGCGGCCAGCACCTCGCCGGCCACCGTGCTGGTGAAGGACAGCCTGGGCAACGCCCGGTCCGGCGTGGTCGTCACCTTCGCCGCCCCGGCCGGCGCCAGCATCAGCCCGGCCACCGCCACCACCGACGCCAGCGGCCACGCCTCCGCCACCCCCACCGTCGGCACCGCCGTCGGGCCGTACCTCTTCACCGCCAGCGTGGCCGGCCTGGCCGGCTCGCCGGCCTCCTTCACGGTGACCGCCGTGGCCGGCGCCGGCACCAGCCTGACGCTGGTGCGGCAGGGCGCCGGGCCGGTCCTCGACTGCGGCTGCTACGTGCTGACGGCGGGCCTGCAGGACCAGTTCGGCAACCCGGTGGCCCAGGGCCTGACCGGCGTCACCGTGGCGGTCGGCGGCAGCGCCAGCATCACCGCCACCACGCCGACCTTCGCCGGCCTGCCGGGCCAGTCGGGCACCGGCGCGCTGGGCGCCGGGGGCACCGCGGCGGTGACCGTCTGCGACCAGACCCCGGAGACCGCCGCCGTCACCGTCTCGGCGGCCGGCCTCACCAGCGCCTCGCTCCCGCTGACCTGGCTCCTCGGGCCGGTGGACGCGGCCGCCAGCATCTTCGTGAGCGACACCGCGGCGCTCACCGCCTTCTCCGGGCGGGCCAACCTCACGGTCATGCCGCGCACCGCCTGCGGCAACCCGGCCGAGCCCGGGCCCACCGTGACCATCGGCCTGAACGGGCCCGGGACCATCACCCCCACCCGCGTCCTGGGCGACGGCGTGTACGGCGCCACGGTGGCCATCCAGCCCTGCCCCGCCACCCCCGCCACCCAGGTGACCGCCCGCATCGGGGCCCTCGACCTCACGCCCATCGACCTGGTGGTGACCTGCCTGGCCCCCTCGTCGGCCGAGACCACCGTGGCCTTCGACCGCGCCGAGCTGGTGGTCTGCGACAACGCCGCCAAGGACCGCGTGCAGGTCACCGTGACGCCCCGCGACGACGCCGGCGTCGCCATGGGGCCCGGCCACTCGGTGCTGCTGGCGCTGCCCGGCTTCACCGGCGGCCCGGCGGCCGACGCCCTCGACGGCACCTACACCACCACGCTCACCGCCGCCGGGTGCGCCGCCCCGACCAGCACCCTCGAGGTCACGGTCAACGGCGTGACGCTCACGCCGCCGGGCGCCTCGATCGGCGTGAGCTGCGCGCCGGTGGACGGCGCGGCCTCCGGCGTCTCGGCCGCCGGGACCCCCGGCGTGGCCGACGGGACCACCCAGGTGGAGGTGACGGTGGCGGCGGTCAACACCTGCGGCGACCCGGCCCGCGGCCGGGCCGTGGCGCTCACCACCACGCTCGGCACCCTGGGCGCGCCCACCGGCGACACCGACGCGGCCGGCACCCACCTCTCGTGGCTCACCGCCACGCAGGCGGGCACCGCCACCGTGAGCGCCACGGTGGGCGGCGTGGCGGTGACGCCGGCCAGCGTCACCTTCAACGCGCCGCCCGGCGGCGGCGGTGGGGGCTGCGCCAGCGGCGGTGGCGCCGGGCTGCCGGCCCTGGTGCTGGTCGGGCTGGCGCTCCTCGGCGGGGCCAGGCGGCGGCGTCGGGGGAGGTGAGGGCGGGGTTGCAGTCGGGGTCGCGGTCGGGGTCGCGGTCGGGGTCGCGGTCGGGGGCTCGCGGCGGTCTGCTCACCCTCTCCCCCACACCGTGGGGGAGAGGGCCGGGGTGAGGGGGCCGCCCGGGGTCGGGGCCCCTCGCCCAAGCGTCCGTTTCCACTCGTCAACCTGCTCGGGTCGGCAGGTTGACGAGTGCGGCGGCGCCTGACATCCTCGCCGCCCCTATGAAGGCCACGCTCCCAGCAGGTGTCGAGCCCATCTCCGGCGAGGAGGCCCGCCGGCTCATCCACCACTCCGAGGGGCAGGCGCTCGAGGCGCTCATCGCCCGCGCCGCCCGGGTCCGCCAGGCGGTGCACGGCGCCGAGGTGGCCCTGTGCGGCATCGTCAACGCCAAGAGCGGCCACTGCCCGGAGGACTGCGGCTTCTGCTCGCAGTCGGCCCACTTCGAGGGGGCCGAGGCGCCCGAGTACCCGCTCATGAGCGCCCGAGACATCGCCGAGCAGGCCAAGGTGGCCGAGCGGGCCGGCGCCCGCGAGTTCTCCATCGTCACCTCGGGCACCCGGGTGGCCAAGGAGCAGGAGCTGCGCACCATCGAGGAGGCGGTCAAGCTCATCCGCCAGGAGTCGGGCGTGGAGCCCTGCGCCTCGCTCGGCCTGATGCAGGCGCCGGAGCTGGCGCGGCTCAAGGACGCCGGGCTGATGCACTACCACCACAACCTGGAGACGGCCCGCAGCTTCTTCGACCAGGTCTGCACCACCCACACCTACGACGAGCAGCTCGACACCATCCGCTCGGCGCGCGACCTCGGCTACAAGGTCTGCTCCGGCGGCATCCTCGGCATGGGTGAGTCCCCCGAGCAGCGGGTCGAGTTCGCCGAGACCATCCGGGACCTGGGCATCGACTGCGTGCCGGTCAACTTCCTCAACCCGCGCCCCGGCACCCCCATGGCCGACGTGAAGGCCATCACCCCGGGCGAGTGCCTGGCGGCGGTGGCGGTCTTCCGGCTGATGATGCCCACCGCCCACATCTTCGTCATGGGCGGCCGCGAGGTGAACCTGGGCGAGCTGCAGCACCGCATCTTCGAGGCCGGCGCCGACGGGACCATGGTGGGCAACTACCTCACCAGCGCCGGCGGCACCCCGGACCAGGTGAACGGCATGGTGAAGGACCAGGGGCTCTCGCTGCGCCCGCCCTCCACCGGGAGGTGGGCCTTCACCGGCGAGGCGGAGCACGAGATCCACTGGAACGAGAAGGCCACGACCTCGAAGGCGCGGTCGCTGCCGGTGGTGCGCTGAGCCGAGCGAGCCCCGCGGACGCCCCTCACCCCGGCCTCTCCCCTGAGGGGAGAGGAGGAACTGCGGGCCACCTGCCCCCGACCCACCTCGGCCCGATGACCCGCACCGCCCTCGACTGGATCGACCGCGAGCTCGCCGACCTGGAGCAGAAGGGGCTGCGCCGCTCGCTCGAGCCGCTCTCCTCGGCCCAGGGCCCGCTGGTCCGGGTGGGCGGGCGGGTCCTGGTCAACCTCTGCTCCAACGACTACCTGGGGCTGGCCAGCGACCCGCGCCTCACCCAGGCCGCGGCCGCGGCGGCGCTGGCCGAGGGGGCCGGGGCCGGCGCGTCGCGCCTGGTGGCCGGGGATCTCGCCATCCACGGGCGGCTGGAGGCGGCGCTGGCCTCGCTGCACCGGGCCGAGGCGGCCCTGCTCTTCAACTCCGGCTACCACGCCAACGTCGGGGTGCCGGCCGCGCTGGTGGGGCGCGGCGACGCCATCTTCTCCGACGTGCTCAACCACGCCTCCATCGTGGACGGGGCGCTGCTCTCCCGGGCCGGGCTGGTCCGCTACCGCCACCTGGACGTGACCGAGCTCGGCGACCTGCTGGCCGCCTCCACGGCCCGCCGCAAGCTGGTGGTCACCGACGCGGTCTTCTCCATGGACGGCGACGCCGCGCCGCTCGGGGCCATCGCCGACCTGTGCGACCGCCACGGCGCCATGCTCTACGTGGACGAGGCCCACGCGGTGGGGGTCCTGGGGCCCACCGGCGCCGGGCTGGCCGAGCAGCTCGGGGTCAAGGACCGGGTGGACGTGGAGATGGGCACGCTCGGCAAGGGGCTGGGCGCCTTCGGCGCTTACGTGGCCGGCTCGGCGCGGCTGCGCCAGCTCCTCATCTCGCGGGCGCGGTCCTTCGTCTTCACCACCGCGCTGCCGCCGGCCGCCTGCGGGGCGGCCCTGGCGGCGCTCCAGGTGGTGCGCGACGAGCCGGCGCGGCGGGCCCGGCTCCACGCGCTGATGGCCCACCTCAAGGCCGGGCTCACGGCCCGCGGCTTCGACGTGGCGCGGGTGGCCTCGCCCATCTTCCCGGTGGTGCTGGGCAGCGAGGCCCGGGCCCTGGCGGCGGCCCAGGGGCTGCGGGCGCGGGGCTTCTTCGTGCGCGCCATCCGGCCGCCCACCGTGCCGCGCGGCACCAGCCGCCTCCGGGTGGCGCTCACCGCCGG
Organism: Anaeromyxobacter sp.; assembly: GCA_016718565.1. Taxonomy (NCBI): domain Bacteria; kingdom Pseudomonadati; phylum Myxococcota; class Myxococcia; order Myxococcales; family Anaeromyxobacteraceae; genus Anaeromyxobacter; species Anaeromyxobacter sp. The sequence continues at coordinate 1,120,830 of JADKCZ010000001.1, forward strand.
CCACGACGAGGCGCAGCTGGACGCCTTCCTGGGCGCGCTCGACGAGGTGCTGCCCGGGCTGCCGCCGGCCGGGCCGGCCTGACGGCGGCCGCTCAGCGCCGCGCCACCCGCCCCAGCAGCGTCTGGATCTCGAACGGGCTGCCGCCCTGGCGGCCGCCGTCGGTGGCGGTGAAGGTCCCGCCGCCGGTGAGCCCGGCGTAGCCGCCGGTGGCGCCGCTGACCCACCAGCGGCCGAAGATGGGCGGGAAGGCGGCGCCCACCGTCTCCACCTGCAGGGTGAGGGTCAGGGTGCCGAGCGCCCCCTCCAGCACCCGCTCCACCGACTTGTCCGGCCCCACCAGCGAGCCGCGGTCGCGGGCCACGCCGCGGTCGGCCAGCGGGCCGGCGCCCAGGGTGAAGTCGCCGGTGAACTGCCAGGGCGGGAAGCGGACCACGATCTCGGCGCGCGCCCCGTCGGCCGGCGGGGCGCGCGGCGGCGGCGCCGCCGGGGCCGGCGCGGTGGGGGCCGCCAGGAGCAGGGCGGCCAGCAGCCCGGCCGCGCTCACGTGCCCCTCCGGTCCCGCTCCGGCTCGAGCGAGGCCCGGGAGCCGCCCGTGCCCGCCGGGGCGGCCGGCGTGGCCGGGGGCTCGCGGCCGTGGCGCCGCTCGCAGGCGTCGTGGCGTCGCCGGGCCTCGGCCTCCGCCTCGTCCAGGAGGTGCATGCGCTGGGCGGTGGTGAGGCAGGCGCCGGTGGCGGCGGCCAGCCGCTCGCGCAGCAGCGGCCAGTCCACCGCGGTGATGCGGGCGGTGCCGTCGGACGAGGCCGAGGCCAGCTCGCGCCCGTCCGGCCGGAAGGCCAGGTGGGAGACCAGCCCCTGGTGGCCGCGCAGCACCACCGGCTCGCCGCGGCCGTCGGCCGAGACCACCCGGACCGAGCCGTCGGCGCTGGCCAGCGCCAGGCGCGCGCCGTCGGCGCTCCAGGCCGGCGCCCAGAGCCGCTCCGGCCAGGCCTGCAGCGGCGGCAGCTCGGTGAGGTCGGCGGTCCGGAAGAGGCGCAGCGGGCCGTCCACCTCGGCCACCGCCAGGACGTCGCCGGCCGGCGAGAGGCCGGCCCGGTAGACGGCCCGGTCGGCGCGCAGGGTGCGGGCCGGGCCGCCCGCGGCGGGCCAGAGCCGCACCGTGGCGTCGAACTGGGAGGCCGAGGCCACGGTCCGTCCGTCGGGCGAGAAGGCCACGTGCGTCACCCCGGCCTCGTGCCCGGTGAGGCGCAGCGGCGCGCCGCCGCCCGGGCCGTGCACCCGCACCACCCCGTCGAGCGCGGCGGTGGCGATGCGCCCGCCGTCCGGGCTCCAGGCGGCGAAGAGCAGCGGGGCGCCGGCCGGCGGCAGCTCGCGCACCAGCGCGCCGTCGTCGCAGCGCCACACCCGCGCCACCCCGTCCTCGGAGGCCGTCAGCACCAGCCGCTCGCCGGGGTCGAGCCCGGCCGAGTGGATCATGCCGGCCGGGTCGGTGATGACCAGCAGCTCGCGGCCGGTGGCCCGATCCCACAGCCGGGCGGTGCCGTCGTGGCCCGAGGTGAGGAGCCGGGTGCCGTCGCGGCTCCACTCCACGGTGTCGAGGTGGCCGTGGTGGCCGATCAGCACGTCGGGCCCGCCGGGCGCGGCCACCGGCCAGACACGCAGCGTCCCCTCGCGGGAGCGGCCCACCACCCGCGCGCCGTCCGGGGTGAAGGCGGCGCCGGCCAGCGACGGCCCCTCCAGCGCCACCGGCGCGGCCTCGCCGTCGGCGCGCCACAGCAGGGCCCGGCCGTCGCTCGAGAAGGTGAGGAGCCGCTCCCCGGCCGCCGACCAGGCCAGCGCGAAGGGGGCCCGGTGGGCCCGGCGGCGGGCCGGCTCGCCCGCGCCGGAGGTGGCCTGCACCGTCAGCGTGCCGTCGGCGGCGGCGCTGGCCAGCCGGGCGCCGTCGGGCGACCAGGCCAGGCCGGTCACCGGCGCCCCGGCGGCGCCCAGGGTGGCGAGCGGGACCAGCCGCGGTCCGAGGAGGCGGATCTGGCCGTCCTCGCCGGCCACCGCCAGCCGCTGGCCGCCCGGGGCCACCACCAGGGCCAGGGCCGGCGTGGCGGTGGCCAGCCGCTCCAGCGCCGCGGCGGTGCGCCCGTCGAAGCGCCGCACCACCCCCTCGCCGTCGGCGGTGTAGAGGGAGCGGCCGTCGGGGGAGAAGGCCAGGTCGAGCACCGGGGCGTCGTGGACCGCGGTGGCGATCACCGAGAGGGCCGCCAGGTCCACCAGCCGGACCCTCCCGTCCTGGGAGGCCACCGCGGCGCGCCCCCCGTCCGGCGAGAGGCGCAGCCGCACCAGCGGCACCTGGCCGAGCGGCAGGGAGGATGGGGTGGCCGCCGGGGCGCCGTTGTCCGGGGTCGCCGCCAGCCGGTGGAGGTGCAGCGCCCCCTCGTGGCCGGCCGCCACCAGCCGCGCCCCGTCCGGCGTGAAGGCCAGGTCGTTCACCCGGGTGCCCGGGTGGCGCAGCACCAGCGGGGCCCCCCTGCCGTCGGTGCGGAACACCGTGGTGGTGCCGTCGCGCATCCCGGCCGCCGCCAGCGCCCCGTCCGGCGAGAGGGCCAGCGCGAAGCCGCCACGGGCCCCCTCCAGCGCCGCGCTCGGGATGGCCAGGTGGAGCACCCGCTGGGCCACCTCCACCGCCCGCGGCGGCGGGTCGTCGGGCAGCTCGGCCAGCAGCAGCGCCGCCAGCAGCGGGTCGGCGGCGGCGTCGGCGGCGGCCAGCAGCCGGCTCTGCCGCAGGGCCAGCTCGGCGGCGGCGCGGGCCCGCACCTGGGCCGAGGCCACCAGCCCGGCCACCACCAGGGAGGCCGCCCCGGCCGCCCACAGCAGCCGCCGCAGCCGGCGCCGCCGCACCGCCCGCCCCTCGGCCTGGGCGCGCACCGCGTAGGCCCGCTCCACCCGCTCCAGCCCGGCCAGCCAGGCCGCCGCGTCCTGCGGCCGGCCGGCCGGGTCGCGCGACAGGGCGCCCAGCAGCAGCGCCACCAGCTCGGGCGGCGGGTCGGCCAGCGGCAGGGGCGGGGGCGGGCCGGGCTCGGCCGCCGCCGAGCGGCCGCCGGCCACCGGGTAGGGGAGGGCCCCGGTGAGCGACTCGTGGAGCACCGCCGCGGCGCCGAAGACGTCGGCGCGGGCGTCCTCGGGCTCGCCGCGCTGCTGCTCCGGCGCCATGTAGGCCGGCGTGCCGGCCGCCAGCGAGGCGCGCCCCATGATGGAGGCCAGGCCGAAGTCCACCAGCTTCACCGCGCCCACCTCGGTGAGGAAGACGTTGCCGGGCTTGAGGTCGCGGTGCAGCACCCCGGCGGCGTGGGCGGCGTCGAGGCCGCGGGCCACCTCCAGCGCCACCCGCAGCGCCTCGGCCGGCGGCAGCGGGCCGCGCCGCAGCCGCGCCGCCAGCGTCTCGCCGCGCAAGAGCTCCATGATCAGGTAGGGGGTGCCCTCGTGGACCCCGGAGTCGTGCAGGGTCACCACGTTGGGGTGGTTGAGCCGGGCGGCCGCCTCGGCCTCCGCCTTGAGCGGCGCGGCCAGCATCTCCAGGGCCCGCGTCCGCACCGGCCGGATGGCCTTGAAGGCCACCAGCCGCCCCAGGTCCCGATCGAGCGCCTCGAAGACCAGCCCGAAGCCGCCCCGCCCCAGCTCGCGGCGGAGCTCGAAGCGGCCGGCCACCACGTCGCCCGGGCGCAGCTCGGGCAGGAGCGCCTCGGGGGAGCGATCCGGCGACTCGGCCAGCTCGGAGAGGAGCGCCGAGATGGAGCTGGCGGGCTCGTCGCGGGTCGGGGCGGTCACTCCAGCAGCCCCTCCTGGCGCGCCCGCTCCGCCAGCTTGTCCTTGAGCCGCTCGAACCGCTTGCGCAGGGCCGCCTCGTCCACCGGGGCGCCGCGCTCCTCGGCCAGCACCAGCGCCACCTCGGCCCAGGAGAGGCCGCGGTCGAGCCGCAGCACCAGCAGGGCCCGCTCGTCGGGGGAGAGGCCCTGGCGCAGCCGGTCCAGCGTGGCCTGCCGGGCCTGGTCGCGCCCCAGGAAGACGCTGGAGCGCAGCTCCGCCACCAGGTGCGACAGCTCGTTGGTCTCGAGGCGGCGGCCGCGGCCGCGGTAGGGGTCGCGCAGGAAGCGGGCGGCGGCGTGCCAGGCCAGGCGGTAGCACCAGACGCGCAGCGGGCACTCGCGCCGGAAGCCGGCCAGGCCGCGCCACAGGTCCTCCGAGAACATGGAGAAGACCTCGCCGGCGTCGGCCTCGCTGCGCAGCACGGAGCACAGGTAGCCGAGCAGCTGCGGGCCGTAGCCGCGCACCACCACGGTGGCGGCCCCGGCCTGATCGCCGCGGTCCAGCGCCTCCAGGCAACGGGCCTCGACCTCCTCCCCGGCCACGGTCAGGCTCCGATCTGCTCCACCGCGTAGCCCACCTGCCGCAGCGCCGCCAGGATCTCCTCGACGTGCTCGGGTCCGCGGGTCTCCAGGGTGAGCTGCAGGGTGGTGCCGCCGACCCGGGAGGCGAAGGCGCGGGTGTGGTGGACCTCGATGACGTTGGCGCGGCAGCCCGCGATGATGCCGGAGGTGACGGCCAGCTGCCCGGGCTTGTCCATCAGCGCGATGCTGACGCGCACCAGGCGGCCGTCCTTGACCAGGCCGCGCTCGATGATGCGGGCGATCAGGTTGACGTCGATGTTGCCGCCCGAGACCACCGTGACCACCCGCCGGCCGTCCAGGCCGCGGACCTTGCGGTGCATCAGCGCCGCCACGCCCACCGCGCCGGCCCCCTCGGTCACCGTCTTCTCCTTCTCCAGGCAGTAGAGGATGGCCGAGGCGATCTCCTCCTCGGAGACGGTGACCAGCTCGTCGACGTGGGCCCGCACGTGCTCGAAGGTCAGGTCGCCGGCGCGCTTGACGGCGATGCCGTCGGCCAGCGTGGTGGCGGGGTCCAGCGTCACCGGCCCGCCCTGGGCCAGCGCGGCCTTCAAGCAGGGGAGGACCTCGGCCTCCACGCCCACCACCCGCACCCCGGGGCGGCTGGCCTTGATGGCCGCGGCCACGCCCGAGATCAGGCCGCCGCCGCCCACCGGCACCACCACCGCCTCCACCTCCGGCACCTGCTCCAGGATCTCGAGGCCGATGGTGCCCTGGCCGGCGATGATCTCCGGGTCGTCGAAGGGGTGCACGAAGGTCAGCCCCTCGGCGTGCTCCAGGCGGCGCGCCTCGGCGTAGGCCTCGTCGTAGTTGGCGCCGAAGAGGACCACCCGCGCCCCGTGGGCCCGGGTGTTGGCCACCTTCATGATGGGGGTGGTCTCGGGCATGACGATGGTCACCGCCACCTTGAGCCGGCCGCCGTGGTAGGCGACCGCCTGGGCGTGGTTGCCGGCGCTGGCGGCGATCAGGCCGCGGGCCCGCTCGGCCGGCGTCAGGGTGAGCAGCCGGTTGAGGGCGCCGCGCTCCTTGTAGGCGCCCGTCATCTGGAGGTTCTCCAGCTTGAGGAAGGCGCTGGTCCCCGTCAGGCGCGACAGGGTCTCCGAGCGGGCGCAGGGCGACAGGTAGATCTGGTCGCGGATCCGGCCGAGGGCGGCCTGGACGGCGGGGAGGGTCACCATGGAAGGGCCGGACGCTACCCTGCGGCGGAGCGGCCAGGCAAGGCGCCGGACCGGCCGCGGCCCGGCCCCGACCCGGGGGAGGTGGGCCTGCGACCACCTGGCCCGTTTGTGTATACTCCCCTCCCTTTCCCTACAGCCGCAGCAGCGAGAGCCATGACCGGACCACGCACACTCTTCCAGAAGATCTGGGACGCCCACGTCGTCGCCGAGGAGCCGGGCGCGCCCGCCATCCTCTACGTCGACCGCCACCTGGTGCACGAGGTGACCTCGCCGCAGGCCTTCACCGGCCTGCGGGCCCGCGGCCTCAAGGTCCGGCGCGCCGACCTGACCTTCGCCACCGCCGACCACTCGGTGCCCACCAAGGGGCCGGTGGTGGACGAGGAGGCGCGCAAGCAGCTCGAGATGCTCGAGGCCAACGCCACGGAGTTCGGCGTCAGCGTCCAGATCAGGGGCAGCCCGAAGCAGGGGGTGGTCCACATCATCGGCCCGGAGCAGGGGCTGACGCTGCCGGGCATGACCATCGTCTGCGGCGACAGCCACACCGCCACCCACGGCGCCTTCGGGGCGCTGGCCTTCGGCATCGGCACCAGCGAGGTGGAGCACGTCCTCGCCTCCCAGTGCCTCCTGCAGAACAAGGCCAAGACCTTCGAGGTGAAGGTGGTGGGCACGCTCGGGCGCGGCGTCACGGCCAAGGATCTCATCCTGGGGCTGCTGGCCAGGATCGGCGTGGGCGGCGGCACCGGCCACGTCTTCGAGTACACCGGCGAGGCCATCCGCGCCCTCTCGATGGAGGAGCGGATGACGGTCTGCAACATGTCGATCGAGGGCGGGGCCCGCGCCGGCCTGATCGCCCCGGACGACGTCACCTTCCAGTACCTGGCGGGCCGCGAGCACGCCCCCACGGGCGCGGCCTGGGACCAGGCCCTGGCCCGCTGGCGGGCGCTGCCCACCGACCCGGGCGCCACCTTCGACAAGACGGTGACCCTGGACGCCTCGGCCCTCACCCCCATGATCACCTGGGGCACCAACCCGGGCATGGGGATGGCGATCGGGGACCGCATCCCGGACCCGGCCAAGGCCCCGGACGCCGCCTCCCGCGCCGCCCTGGAGAAGGCGCTCAGGTACATGGGGCTGACCGCCAACGCCCCGCTCCTGGGCCAGAAGGTCGACGTGGTCTTCGTCGGCTCCTGCACCAACGGCCGCATCTCGGACCTGCGGGCCGCCGCCTCCGTCATGAAGGGGCGCAAGGTGGCCGGGGTCCGCACCCTCATCGTGCCCGGCTCCTGGGCGGTGAAGCAGCAGGCCGAGGCCGAGGGGCTCGACCAGGTCTTCACCGAGGCCGGCGCCGAGTGGCGCAACCCGGGCTGCTCGATGTGCATCGCCATGAACGGCGACCAGCTGCAGCCCGGCGAGTACTGCGTGGCCACCTCCAACCGCAACTTCGAGGGGCGGCAGGGCAAGGGCGGGCGCACCTTCCTGGCCTCGCCGCTCACCGCCGCCGCCGCCGCCGTGACCGGCCGGGTCACCGACCCGCGCACGCTGCTCCCCTGACCGCGAGGACGCCATGGCCACCTTCACCACGCTGACCGCCCGCGCCGTCGTCCTGCCGGTCAACGACATCGACACCGACCAGATCATCCCGGCCCGCTTCCTCAAGACCACCGACAAGCTCGGCCTGGGGAAGAGCCTCTTCGCCGACTGGCGCTACCTGGCCGACGGCTCGCCCAAGCCCGACTTCGTCCTCAACCAGCCGGGGGCCGCCGGGGCCCAGGTGCTGGTGGCCGGCGACAACTTCGGCTGCGGCTCCTCGCGCGAGCACGCCCCCTGGGCCCTCACCGGCTTCGGCTTCCGGGTCGTCGTCTCCACCTCCTTCGCCGACATCTTCAAGAACAACGCCCTCAAGAACGGGCTGATCCCGGTGACGGTCGACGCCGCCACCCACGCCGAGCTGCTGGCGGCGCTGGCGAAGGACCCGGCCGCCACCGTGGCCATCGACCTGGCCGCCCAGACCGTCACGCTGCCGGGCGGGCGCGCCGTGCGGTTCCCCATCGACGCCTTCTCGCGCACCTGCCTGCTGGAGGGCGTCGACGAGCTCGGCTACATCCTCAAGCACGAGGCGCGCATCGCGGCGCACGAGCGGGGCGTCCCCGGAGGGGCGGCGTGATCCAGATCTACGACACCACGCTCCGCGACGGGACGCAGATGGAGGGGATCAGCCTCTCCGTCGACGACAAGCTCAAGATCGCCCGGCGGCTCGACGAGCTGGGGGTGGCCTTCATCGAGGGCGGCTGGCCCGGGTCCAACCCCAAGGACGCCGAGTTCTTCGCCCGGGCCCGCGAGCTGACCTGGGCCACCGCGAAGATCGCCGCCTTCGGGGCCACCTGCCGGGTGGGCGGCACGCCGGAGGGGGACGCCAACATCAAGGCGCTCCTCGACTCGGGCGCGCCGGTCTGCACGGTGGTGGGCAAGACCTGGTCGCTCCACGTCACCGAGGTGCTGCGCACCACCGCCGAGGAGAACCTGCGGATCATCGAGCAGAGCCTGGCCCACCTGAAGGCGGCCGGGCGCCGGGTCATCTACGACGCCGAGCACTTCTTCGACGGCTGGCGGGCCGACCAGGCCTACGCCCTCGAGACGCTGCGGGCCGCCGTCCGCGGCGGCGCCGAGACGCTCGTCCTCTGCGACACCAACGGCGGCTCGATGCCCTGGCAGATCGCCGAGGCGGTCCGCGAGGTGAAGGCCGCCCTCGGCCACCCGCTCGGCGTCCACTGCCACAACGACAGCGAGACGGCGGTCGCCAACTCGCTGGCCGCCCTCGCCGAGGGGGCCATCCAGATCCAGGGGACCATCAACGGCTACGGCGAGCGCTGCGGCAACGCCAACCTCTGCTCGGTCATCCCGGCGCTGGAGCTGAAGCTCGGCAAGCCCTGCCTGCCGGAGGGCCGCCTCAGGACCATCGGCGAGGTGTCGCGCTTCGTCGCCGAGGTGGCCAACCTCGCCCAGGACACCCACCAGCCGTACGTCGGCCAGTCGGCCTTCGCCCACAAGGGCGGCATCCACGTGGCCGCCATGCGCCGCACCGCCGCCTCCTACCAGCACATCGACCCGGACCTGGTGGGCAACGAGATGCGGGTGGTGGTCTCGGAGCTCTCCGGCCGCGGCAACCTCCAGTCGAAGGCCGAGGAGTACGGCGTGGCCGGCGGCGACCTGGCCGGCATCCTCGACGAGATCAAGCTGCTGGAGTCGAAGGGCTTCTCCTTCGAGGCGGCCGAGGCCACCGTGGCGCTCATGCTGAAGCGCCAGCAGCCCGGCTACCGGCCGCCCTACGAGCTGGTGGACTTCCTGGTCACGGTGGAGCACCGGGCCGGCCGCGGCCTGTTCGCCGAGGCCATGGTCAAGGTGCGGGTGGACGGCGAGCTGCTGCACACCGCCGCCGAGGGCGACGGCCCGGTGGACGCGCTGGACCACGCGCTGCGCAAGGCGCTCAAGGGGCGCTACCCCGAGATCGAGGACATCCAGCTCACCGACTACAAGGTCCGCATCCTCGATCCGGGCACCGGCACCGGCGCCGTCACCCGGGTGCTGCTCGACACCCAGCGCGGCACCAAGCGCTGGAGCACCGTGGGGGCCTCGGCCAACATCATCGAGGCCAGCTGGCGGGCCCTCTCGGACGCCGTCGAGTACGGCCTGACCCTGGCCCGCTGAGGGCCACGCCCCGGCGGTCCGCACCGCCGCCCCGCTCCACCGCCGGCCCTCGGGCCGGGCACCACCCACCCGTCACCCGGCCACCGGCCGCCCAGGAGTCCACCATGCAGGCCCACATCGTCGTGCTGCCGGGAGACGGCATCGGCCCCGAGGTCACCGCCGAGGCGGTGCGGGCGCTCCAGGCCGTGGCTCGCCAGGGCGGCCACGCCTTCACCTTCGCCGAGCGGCTCATGGGCGGCTGCTCCATCGACGCCCACGGCGTGGCGCTGACGCCCGAGGTGCTGAAGGACTGCCAGGCCTCCAGCGCGGTGCTGCTGGGCGCGGTGGGCGGCCCGAAGTGGGACGACCCCACCGCCAAGGTCCGCCCGGAGCAGGGGCTGCTGGCGCTGCGCAAGGGGCTGGGCGTCTTCGCCAACCTCCGGCCGGTCAAGGTCCACCCGGCGCTCCTCGAGGCCTCGCCCATCAAGGCGGACCGGCTGGCCGGGGTGGACATCCTGGTGATCCGCGAGCTGACCGGCGGCCTGTACTTCGGCCAGCCCAAGGGGCGCTCCAGCAGCGGCGGCGTGGAGCGGGCGGTGGACACCCTGGAGTACGCCGACTTCGAGATCCGCCGGGTGGTGGAGCTGGCCTTCCGGCTGGCGGCCGACCGCAAGAAGAAGGTCACCAGCGTGGACAAGGCCAACGTGCTGGAGTCGTCGCGGCTGTGGCGGCAGGTGGCCACCGCCATCGGGCAGCAGCACCCCGCGGTGGCTCTCGACCACATGCTGGTGGACACCGCCGCCATGCGGCTCATCACCGGGCCGGCCTGGCTGGACGTGGTGGTCACCGAGAACATGTTCGGCGACATCCTCACCGACGAGGCCTCGGTGCTGGCCGGCTCCATGGGCATGTTGCCCTCGGCCTCCATCGGCGACGGCGGCCCCGGCCTCTACGAGCCCATCCACGGCTCGGCCCCGGACATCGCCGGCAAGGGCATCGCCAACCCGGTGGGCACCATCCTCTCGGCCGCCCTGCTGCTGCGCCACTCGCTCGGCCTGCCGGCCGAGGCGGCCGCCATCGAGGCGGCGGTGGACCGCGCCATCACCGAGGGCTGCCGCACCGTCGACCTGGGCGGGAAGCTCTCGACCCGCCAGATGGCCGACGAGATCCTGAAGCGGCTGGGGTAGGGCGCCCCGCCGGGGCCCCGTCGTCCAGGGCGGGGCGGGCCCTGGACGGGCCGAGAAGGGCCCGCCGCCTCGCGCGCCGCCGGGGAGCGGCGCGCGCGAGGCGGCGAGCCCCCCTCACGACCCGGGCGTAGCCCGGGCCCGCGGAGCGGCTTCTTCTCGGGGGGTGGGGCCCCGGTGGGCTTTGCCCAGCGGGGAGGGGGCGAGGCGCCCCCTGGAGTTCAGTGCTGCACCAGGCGGCGCGCCAGCTCCACGCGGTTGCGCACGCCCAGCTTGTCGAAGATGGTCTTCAGGTGGCTCTTGACGGTCTGCGAGGCGATGCCGAGCCGGTCGGCCACCTCGCGGGAGCGCAGGCCGTCGGCCACCAGCAGGGCCACCTCGCGCTCGCGCTGGGTCAGGCCGTCGGACGGGATGGGCAGCACCACCTCGCCGGCCAGCGGCTCGGGCGCCTCGGCGGCCGGCTCGCGCCACAGGTGCAGCTGGGTCCGCCCCTTGCCGACGGCGGTCACCTCGATGCGGAGCCGCTCGCCGTGCCCCTCCATCACCAGCGTGCGGCGCACGCCGGGCGGGCCGACCTGGGCGCCGTCGGTGAGCCCCTTCAGCTCGGGCGGGAGCACCGTCCCGTCGGAGACCTCGGGGAAGAAGACCTTGAGCATCTCCTCGGCCTGGCGGTCGCAGCGCAGCTCTCCGCCCAGCTCGGCGTGAGCGGCGGCCCCCCTCGGAGCGGGTACGCGAACGTTGGCGCGCATCATGGCTGTCCCCTGTTCAGTAGGGTCCCGGGGTGGGAACCAGGAGCCAGCGTACAGAGGTGTGAGTAAGAGATCACTCCAATTGGGTAACTACCCAGGAGGATTCGGCATTTTGTGCGCGCATCTTTAGCGCAGCAACTGAAAAATCGATTTCGGGGGGTTCGGCGGGGTTAGCGCCTCCGGTCCACGCCGGCCGGGGGAACCCGGCTCCTAGCGCAGCTCCACCTCGAACCCGAGGCGGCGGGCCGCCTCGATGAGCGCGTCGCTGGTGGCCACCCGCTGCGCCACCGAGATGGTGGTCTCGGACTCCCGCGGGATGGTGGCCCGCACGGTCACCGCACAGGTGCCCGGGTACTTGGCAAACAAACCTTTCACGGCCGTGGCCAGCGCGGCGTCGAGCCGGTCGGCGTCGATGCGCAGCAGCACCTCGCTGGTCTTCTGGGTGCGGACGCGCGAGAGCGGCTCCACCTCGATGGCGGTGAGCTCGGCCCGCGGGTTGTCCTCGTCGCGCGAGTTGACCTTCACCTCACCGTGGATGAGCAGCGGCTCGTCGCTCTTGAGGAAGACCTCCCAGTCGGCCCAGCCGCGCTGCGCCGGCTTGTTGCCCTGGCCGGGGCGCCCGGCCCAGCAGGCCACCTCCACCGTGCCGGACAGGTCCTCCAGCGTGATGAAGCCGAAGCGGGTGCCCTTCTCCTTGTTCATGCGCTCCCGCAGCCCCGCCACCACGCCCACCACGGTGACCTTGTCCTTCTCGCGCTTGCCGGCCACCGAGGCGCAGGTCGAGGAGGCGTAGCGGCGCACCTCCTTCTCGTGGCCCGCCAGCGGGTGGCCGGTGATGTAGAAGCCCAGCGCCTCCTTCTCGAAGGCCAGGCGGACCCGCTCCGGCCACTCCTCGACGCGCCCCTCGCCGAGCGGGTCGCCCGGCCGCGGGTAGCGCGGCACCACCGCCGCGGCCGGCAGGGCCCCGAACAGCGAGGCCTGCCCGCTCTGCCGGTCCGCCTGCGCCGAGGCGCCGGCCGAGAAGGCCTGCTCGATGCCGGCGTGCAGCTGCCAGCGCGGCACCCGCTCGAAGTCGAAGGCGCCGCACTTCACCAGCGCCTCCACCACCTTCTTGTTGATGCGGCGGCTGTCGACCCGCCCGGCGAAGTCGTAGAGCGAGGTGAAGGGCCCGCCCTCGGCGCGCGCCGCCAGGATGGCCTCCACCGCCGAGTCGCCCACGCCCTTGACCGCGCCCAGCCCGAAGCGGATGTGCCCCTTCTGCTTCTCGCCCTTCTTGCCCGGCAGGGCGCGGAACTCGGCGTTGGACTCGTTGACGTCCGGCGGCAGCACCTCGATGCGGCTGGTCCGCGCCTCGCCGATGTGGGCCACCACCTTGTCGGTGTTGGAGGCCTCGCTCGAGATGAGCGCCGCCATGAACTCCACCGGGTAGTGGGCCTTGAGCCAGGCGGTCTGCACGGTGAGCAGGCCGTAGGCGGCCGAGTGGCTCTTGTTGAAGCCGTAGGCGGCGAACTTCTCCATCAGGTCGAAGACGCCGCCGGCCACCTTCGGCTCGACGCCCTGGGCGGTGGCGCCCTCCATGAACCGGGCGCGCTCCTTGGCCATCACGTCGGCCTTCTTCTTGCCCATGGCGCGGCGCAGCAGGTCGGCCTGGCCCAGGCTGTAGCCGCCCAGCGCCTGGGAGATCTGCATCACCTGCTCCTGGTAGACGATGACGCCGTAGGTGCTCTCCAGGATGGGCTGCAGCTTGGGGTGGTCGTAGCTGACCCGGTCGCGGCCGTGCTTCCGGTCGATGTAGACGTCCACCATGGTGCGCCCGTCCTCGAGCTTCTGGTCGAGGGGGCCGGGGCGGTAGAGGGCGCCGGCCGCGATGACGTCCTCGAACTGCGAGGGCTTCATCTTGGTGACCATCTCGGTGAAGCCCGAGGACTCCATCTGGAAGACGCCGGCGGTGTCGCCGCGGCTGATCAGCTCGTAGACCTTGGGGTCGTCGATGGGGATGTCGCAGGCCTGCAGGGCCGAGAGCTCGGGGTGGTTGGCCTTGACCAGCCGGAGCGCGTCGTCGATGACGGTGAGGGTCTTCAGCCCCAGGAAGTCGAACTTCACCAGGCCGGCCGCCTCCACCTCGTCCTTGGCGAACTGGGACACCAGCATGTCCGACTTGTCGTCCTGGTAGGCCGGCACGTACTCCCAGAGCGGCTTGTCGGCGATGACCACGCCGGCGGCGTGCAGCCCGGCCTGCCGGTTCAGCCCCTCCAGGCTCATGGCGATGTCGAGCAGGTCCTTGGTGGTGACCTTCTCCTGCACCCCGGCCGAGCTGGTCCAGCTGTGCAGCGGCTGCGGCTTCTCCCACATCTCGGCCAGGCGCGGCTCGGGTGGCTGGGCCGCCAGGCCGTCCTTGCCCGGCACGCCGAAGACCAGCTCCCGCAGGGTGGGGGTCTTGCCCTGCACCGGGTCGGGCACCAGCTTGGCGATGCGGTCGCCCTCGGCGAAGGGCAGGCCCATGACCCGCACCACGTCGCGGATCACCGAGCGGGCCTTGAGCGAGCCGAAGGTGATGATCTGCCCGACGTTGTCCTTGCCGTACTTGCCGCGCACGTAGGTGATGACCTCGTCGCGCCGGTCCTGGCAGAAGTCGATGTCGAAGTCGGGCATCGAGACCCGCTCCGGGTTGAGGAAGCGCTCGAAGAGCAGGTTCCAGCGCAGCGGGTCGAGGTCGGTGATGCGCAGGGCCCAGGCCACGATGGAGCCGGCGCCGGAGCCGCGGCCGGGGCCCACCGGCACGCCGTGCGCCTTGGCCCAGTTGATGAAGTCGGCCACGATGAGGAAGTAGCCGGGGAAGCCCATCTTCTTGATGACCCCCAGCTCCAGCTCGAGGCGCGCCCGGTAGGCGTCGCGCTCGTGCGGGTAGCGCTGGTGGATCTCGGCGAAGCGCCGGTCCAGCCCCTTCTTGGCCAGCTCGTCGATGTACTCGTCCTCGCTGACGCCGTCGGGCAGCTGGAAGCGCGGCAGGAAGCTCTTGCCGAGCTGGAGCTCCACGTTGCACTGCTCGGCGATGCGCATGGTGTTGTCGATGGCCTCGCGGAACTGCGGCAGCGCCTGCACCATGTCGTCGGGGCTGGTGATGAAGAGCCCGTCGGTGTCGTGCTTGATGCGCTTGTCGTCGTTGAGCGTCTTGTTGGAGGCGATGCACATCAGCACCTCGTGGGCCCGCGCGTCCTTGCGGTCCACGTAGTGCGCGTCGGCGGTGGCCACCAGCGGGATGCCCTCCCCCTCGGCCAGCTCGGCCAGCCGCTGGTTCACCTCGAGCTGGTCCTTCATCCCGTTGGACTGCACCTCCAGGTAGAAGGCGCCGGGGTCGAAGATGTCGCGGTACTCGCGGGCGGCGCGGCGGGCGCCGTCCATGTCGCCCTGCCGGCAGAGCCGGGGCACCTCGCCGCCCAGGCAGGCGGAGAGGCCGATGAGCCCCTTCGAGTGCTGGCGCAGCAGCCCCTTGTCGATGCGTGGGTCGTAGTAGAAGCCCTCGGTGAAGGCCTTCGACGAGAGCACCCGCAGGTTGGCCCAGCCCTCGGCGTCCTTGGCGAGCAGGATGAGGTGGCGGCCGATGCGCTCGGTGCGGTCGGCGCGCCCCTTCTCGCCCGCGACGTAGGCCTCCATGCCCAGGATGGGCTTCACCCCGGCCTCCTTGGCCTTCTTGTAGAAGTCGACGGCGCCGAAGAGGTTGCCGTGGTCGGTGACGGCCACCGACGTCATGCCGCGCGCCGTGACGGTCTTGAGCAGGTCCTTGATGCGGATGGCCCCGTCGAGGAGGGAGTAGAGCGTGTGCAGGTGGAGGTGCGTGAAGTCGGCCATGACCGTCCGGAGGAGGCGTGGGGAGGGGAGCCTTCCTTAGCAGGCAGGTCTGACCCGAGACAGGGGTCCGAGGACCCCTGGCGGGAAGCGGAATTTCACCCGTGGAGACGGGAGGATCCGAGGGTGGTCGGAGAGACCCTGGCCCCGGCCCGGCGGGCGAGCGCCGCTACCTCCGGGCCGGCTTCTTGGCCGGCTTCCTGGAGGGGGCCTTCTTCGACGACGCCCGCTTCGCCGCGGGCTTTCCAGCCGGCTTCCGCGCCGGGGCCTGGCGCGGCGCCGCCTTCCTGGCCTTCGGCCTGGCGAGCACGCCCGGCGGCGTGTGGATGACCGCCTCCAGGTGGTGGCCGGTGGGGTCGTCGATGAACGCGCCGTAGTAGTTGGGGTGGTAGTGCACCCGCAGGCCGGGGGCCCCGTTGTCCTTGCCCCCGACGGCCAGGCCGGCCGCGTGGAAGGCGTCCACCGCGGCGCGGGTGGGCGCGGAGAAGGCCAGGTGCTGCGGGGCGGCGGCGCGGTCGGGGGAGAGCCAGAGGTCGGGCTTGCCGTCGGCGCCCATGCCGATGGCCTCCGGATAGTCCGCGATGACCGCGTAGCCGAGCGGGGCCAGCAGGGCGGCGTAGAACGCCCTGGAGGTGGCGAGGTCGTGGACGCGCAGCGTGACGTGGTCGAGCATGGCGGCTCCTTGGGGGTGGAGGGGCCACTCCAGCACCCGGGACGGGCCGTGAACAGGCCCCGGGGAGGGTGGGGCTCGTCGGGGTCTCCCGGGCTTGCCTCGCGGGCCAGGGTCTGCTGAGAGTAGGGGCATGCCGGTTCGTCAGGCCCCCGCGCTGGACCGCGCCGGCCGCCGCCGGGCGCTCCGCTCCGGCGCGCTGGCCATCGGCGTCACCGGCGCCGCCGACGTGGCCCTCTCCGGCGGCGAGCCCGTCCGCGCCGCGGTGTGGGGGGGCTGGGTGGCGCTCTACCTCGGGGCGGCCCTGGTCATCGAGCGCGGCCCGCCGCTCGTCACGTACGTCGTCAGCGCCTTCACCGCCGGGGCGCCGCTGCTGGCGCTGTTCGCCCTGGCCGCCACCGGCAGCGGCTCACACAGCCTCTACTTCCTGGTCGCCTCCATGATCCCGGTCCTCTCGGTGCTCTTCTCCCCGGACGACACCCTGGGCGCCGCGCTGCAGGGCCTGGTGGTGCTGGCGCTCGGGACCGCGCTGCAGGTGCACGAGGGCCAGGCCCTCCCGCGCCTGATCCTCTACGGCCTGATCGTGACGGCCGTCACCGCCGCCGCCATCCACGCCTCGGTGGGCCACCTGCGGCGCGTCGAGGTGCTCCTGGCCGAGCGGGCGCGCCTGGCCCAGCGCCAGGTGGAGCTGGAGCAGGAGCGGCAGCGCGCCGACCAGTGGGCCGCGGTGGGCCAGCTCTCCGCGGCCGTGGCCCACGACGTGAACAGCCCGCTCGGCTCGCTCCGCTCCAACCTGGCCTTCGTGCGGGAGGAGCTCGCCGCCGGTCGGGGCGGCGCCCCCGACGTGCAGGAGGCGCTGCTGGACTCGCAGGGGGCGCTTGAGCGGATCCGCGAGACCGTGGCGTCGCTGCGGGCCGTCAGGGTCCTGCCGCCGGAGGGGGCGGAGCCAGGCCCGCCGCCTCCGCCTGGCCAGCCGGCGGGCCCGGAGCGGCCCGGCCCGGCGCGGAGGCGCTGAGGCGGCCCCTCCCGCCCCGGTCCGGCGGCCTAGCGGGTCGGCTGCGGCGGGCGCCTGGGGAAGGTCATGTAGCCCGCGCCGACCCACCAGGTGACCGCCTCGATGCGGAGCTGGCCGGCCTTCACCACCGGGTCCGCCTCGGCCAGCGCGCGGGCCTCGGCCACGTCCCGCACCGCGTAGATGCAGGCGCCGCGCAGCCCGGGGTCCTGCTGGTCGGCGAACGGCCCGCAGACCACCGCGTGGCCGGCCTCGCCCATCTTCGTCAGGTGGCCCAGGTGGGCGGCCTGCAGCGCCGCGGACTCCTCGGCGGGCAGCTTCTTCCAGGTGGGCGCACGGACCAGGAGGACGAGCTGGTAGGTCTCCATCTCGAAGGGGGCCTCCTTGGGGGGGGCAGGCGGCGCCGGCGCCGGCGCGGCGGCCGGTGGCGCGGGCTCGGCGGCGCGGGCCGGGAGGGCGGAGGTGGCGAGGGCCAGGGCAGCGAGGAGCGCCGGGGGGACTGGGCGGCTGCGGGCGAGCGTGACGAGGGACACGGAGACCTCCGGTGAAGGGCTCGGCAGAGCGTAGGTGGCGCGGCGAGCCAGGGCTGATGCCGGAAGGGGCGGGGGCCCCGACCGCGACCCCGACCCCGACCCCGACCCCGGCCGCGACCCCGACCCCGACCCCGGCCGCGACCCCGACCCCGACCGCGACCCCGACCGCGACCCCGACCCCGACCGCGACCCCGACCGCGACCCCGACCGCGACCCCGGCCGCGACCCCGACCCCGACCGCGACCCCGACCGCGACCCCGACCCCGACCGCGACCCCGACCCCGACCCCGACCCCGACCGCACGTCCGGCCCTCCCCGATCCGCAGTAGGCTCTCGCCCGCAGCCCTCCTGCCGCGAGGCCTCCGCCATGGCAGTCCGAGCACTCGCCCTCGCCACCGCCCTGCTCGGCACGGGGTGCCTCGTCGACGGCATGTGCTGCCGCATGCCCATCACCGAGGCCGACGTGACCTTCACCTGGACCGTCGACGGCGCGCCCGCGGCCAGCGGCTGCGGGGCGGCTGGCGGCGCCACAGTGCGGATCGAGCTGGACGCGGTGGACCTGGCGCCGCACCTGCGGGAGGCGCCCTGCACCGACGGCACGGCCACCCTGCGCGCCATGGTCTGGCAGCCCGACACCTTCACCGAGGGCGCCGCGGTGGCGGTGGTGCGGCTGCTCGACGCGGCCGGCGCGGAGCTGACGGCCCGGCGGGTGGTGGTCCAGTGGAGCGCCGCGGCGGACCGGCCGGAGGCGCGCCTGGCGCTGGTCTGGCGGCAGGTCGGGACCCTGTCCGCCCAGGTGGCGCTGGTGCGGCCCAGCCCGGCGGGGGCGCCCTCCGTCCCGGCGGTGGTGGCGGCGGGCCGGGAGGCGCGGCTGGAGCGCCAGGCCTGCCAGGTCACCGCGCCCTGAACCAGGGCGGCTCGGCCCGCACCGAGGTGCCGCCGGTGACGGCGCCCCGCATGGCGTCGGTGAAGAAGGCGTAGGGGAAGCCGGGGTCCGGGCGGCTGGCCTCCTCCAGGCGGCGCGCCGCCTCGGCCGGCAGCGCCAGCGAGAGCGCCCCCAGGTTGTCCTCGAGCTGCCCGAGCGTGGTGGCCCCCACGATGGTGGAGCTGACCCCGGGCCGCCGGGTGATCCAGCTCAGGGCCACCTGGGCCGGCGAGCGCCCCACCTCGGCGGCCACCGCCCGCAGCACCTCCAGCACCCGCCAGTTGCGCTCGGTGAACTTCACGAAGACCGGGTTGCCGGAGCCCTTGGTCTGCTGCAGGCGGCCGGCGCCGCTGCCGTCGGTCCCCTCGGCGCGCTGGTACTTGCCGGTGAGGAAGCCGCCGCCCAGCGGTGACCAGCCGCAGATCCCGGCGCCCAGCTCCAGCGCCGCCGGCACGAACTCGCGCTCGATGGTCCGCTCCACCAGCGAGTACTCGAGCTGCAGCGCCGCCACCGGCTCCCAGCCGCGCCACTCGGCCAGCGTCTGGGCCCGGGCCAGGTACCAGGCCGGCACGTCGGAGAGCCCCACGTGGCGCACCGTGCCGGAGCGGACCAGCGCGTCGAAGGTGGCCATCACCTCCTCGGCCGGGGTGAGGCCGTCCCAGGCGTGCAGCCAGTAGAGGTCCAGGTAGTCGGTGCCGAGCCGCCGCAGGCTCCCCTCCAGCGCCCGGAGGATGTTCTTGCGCCCGTTGCCGCCGGCGTTGGGATCGCCCGGGTGGGCGTTGAAGGTGAACTTGGAGGCCACCACCAGCCGGTGGCGGTTGCCGGCGTCCTTCATGAAGGTGCCGAGCAGCTCCTCGGAGCGGCCGTTGACGTAGAGGTCGGCGGTGTCGATGAAGTTGCCGCCGGCCTCCACGTAGCGCCGGAAGAGCGAGCGTGCGGTGGCCTCGTCGGCGCCCCAGCCCCACTCGGTGCCGAAGGTCATGGTGCCCAGGCAGAGGGGTGAGACGCGCAGGCCGGAGCGGCCCAGGAGCGAGTAGTCGGCCAGGCCGGGGAAGGCGGAGGTGGGCATGCGCCTGAGCCTGCCACCCGGGCCGCGGGCCGGCACGGCTCCGATGGGGGCTCGGTCCTGACCGCGGGCGGCCCCCTCACCCCGGCCCTCTCCCCCAGCAAGCTGGGGGAGAGGGTGAGCAACCAACCCGACCCAGACCGCGCTAGATCCCCGGCGGCCGCCGCCCCGCCCACGGCCTGGCCTCCTCCAGCTGCGCCGCCACCCGGAGCAGGGTGGCCTCGGCGCCATACCCGGCCGCCAGCTGCACGCCGAGCGGCAGCCCCTCGGCGGTCCAGTGGAGCGGCAGCGAGATGGCCGGCTGCCCGGTCTGGTTGAAGGGCATGGTGAAGCCGGTGGCCTCGAAGGAGCGGTCGCCCACCTGCTTGAAGAGCTGGTCCAGCAGCGGGCGCAGCCCGGAGGCCACCGCCACCCGCAGCGCCGCCCGCTCCCAGGGCTTCGGCTGCAGCGAGCCCACCTGCACCGGCGGCGCGGCCACGGTGGGGGTGAGCAGGAGATCGTGGCGGTCCGAGAAGGCGGCGAAGTCGCGCGCCATCACCCGCATGGCGTCGAGGTCGTCCACCAGCGTGCTGGCCGGCAGGGCGCGGCCGCCGGCGGCCAGGCCCAGGGTCTCGGTCTCCAGGGTGTCCCAGCCGGCGGTGCGGCCGGTGCGGCGCGCCAGCTCGTCCACCTCGCTGGCCACGCAGGCCGCCACCACGTGCAGGTAGGCCAGCACCAGCCGCTCCCGGTCGAAGCGCGGCCGGGCCTCCACCACCTCGTGCCCCAGCGAGGCCAGCAGGCGGGCCGCGTCCTCCACGGCGGCGCGCGCCTCCGCCGAGGTGCCGTGGCCGAAGAAGGACTCGACGGTGAAGGCCACCCGCAGCCGGCCGGGCGGCGCGCCCACCTCGGCGAGGAAGGGCCGGGCGGGCGGCGGCGGCCCGGCCGGATCGCCGGCCACCGCGCCCGCCAGGACGTCGAGCAGGGCGGCCGTGTCGCGCACCGTGCGGGTCAGCACCCCCTCGGCCACCAGCCCCAGCCAGGACTCGCCGAGGTCGGGGGCCAGGCTGATCCGGCCGCGCGAGGGCTTCAGCCCAACCAGGCCGCCGTGCGAGGCCGGGATGCGGATCGACCCGCCGCCGTCGTTGCCGTGGGCGGCCGGGACGATGCGGGCCGCCACCGCGGCGCCGGAGCCGCCCGAGGAGCCGCCGGCGGTGTGGGCCAGGCTCCAGGGGTTGCGGCAGGGGCCGTGCAGGCGGGGCTCGGTGTGGGCCAGGATGCCCAGCTCCGGCGAGTTGGTGAGGCCGAAGAGCACCAGCCCGGCCGCCTCGAGCCGGCGCACCACCTCGGAGTCGTGGTCGGGGACGTAGCCCGCGCCCAGCCGCGAGGCGCCGGACATGGGGTGGCCCTTCCAGGCGGTGATGAGGTCCTTCAGGACGAAGGGCACGCCGCTGAGCGGCCCGACCGGGAGCGGCCCGGCGGCGCGGCGGCGCGCCTCGTCGTCGAAGCGCCCGACCAGGGCGTTGAGCCGGGGGTTGCGGGCGTCGGCCCGCTCCAGCGCCGCCTCCAGCACCTCGCCGGCCGAAACCTGGCGTCGGGCGATCAGCGCCGACAGGCCGAGCGCGTCGAGGGCGTCGTACTCCGGGAACCTCATGCGGCACCCCCTGGCGAGAGCCGACGACTCTGCACCGGCGGCGGCCGCGGGGCCAGCGAAGGGTGCGTGGCGGGCGGCGGCGGCCGGCTACTGCTTCAGCTGGTTCTGCCGGTGGCCCGCCCCCTCGTCCTCGAAGCCGTGGGCCAGGAGGAAGTGGTAGACGGGGAACGGCTCCTCGGCGCCGCCGATCACCTCGAAGAGGTGCTGGCCGGCCTCGCCCCCGGCCTCCCCCTCGGCGTCGGGGGTCACCTGCACGAAGAGGATGTCGCGCACCTCCAGCGCCACCTCGGCCAGCAGCGCCTTGCCGCGCATCAGCTGCACGGTGGGGGTGCGGTCGTCGTCCTCGTCGATGCGCCAGTGCAGGTCGTCCTGGTCGTAGAGGAAGGCGTCCGGCGTCCCGGCGCGCAGGATGCAGTGCGGGTGCCGCTTCAGCCAGCGCCAGAACTTGTCGAAGGCCAGGGTGGTGCCGGTCGCCACGGTGACGCTCATGGGCGCAGGGTATAGCCGGGGAGGGGGGCCAGAGCCAAGGAGGGCCTCCGGGCGGCGGCCCGGGGGTTTGCGCTACACTGTCCCCTCGCCCGCCGGGGTCCCATCGCCATGAAGATCCGCTACGACCTGAAGCCCGCCGCCGCTCGCCGCACCGAGCCCTTCCAGCCGCAGGGGCCGCTCTCCTTCGGCCAGCTCCGCACCGACCACATGTTCCTGATGGACTTCGCGGACGGGGCCTGGAAGGACCCGCGCATCGTGCCCTACGGGCCGTTCGCCATCGACCCGGGCGCGGTGGTGCTGCACTACAGCCAGGAGATCTTCGAGGGGGCCAAGGCCTTCAAGCACGCCGACGGCGAGATCTACGCCTACCGGATCGACCAGAACGCCGCGCGGCTCAACCGCTCCGCCCCCGGCATCTGCATGCCCACCATCCCGGTGGCCGACCAGGTGGAGGCCATCCTGGCGCTCCTGGACGTGGAGCGGCTCTGGTTCCCGGAGCAGGAGGGGGCCTCGCTCTACATCCGCCCCTTCATGATCGGCACGCAGGACTCGCTGGGGGTGAAGCCCTCCAACCGCTACCTCTTCTGCGTGTTCCTCTCGCCCTCCGGCCCCTACTACCCGGCCGGCTTCACCAAGCCGGTGAAGCTGCTGGTCACCAGGCGCTTCCACCGGGCCGCCCCCGGCGGCACCGGCGCGCTCAAGACCGGCGGCAACTACGCCGCCTCGCTCAAGGCCGGCGAGGAGGCCCACGCGCTGGGCGCCTCGCAGGTGCTCTACCTCGACACCACCGACACGTTCATCGAGGAGGCCGGCGCGATGAACCACTTCCACGTCACCCGCGACGGCAGGCTGGTCATCCCGACCTTCACCGACTCCATCCTCCGCTCGGTCACCTCCGAGTCGGTGCTGGCGCTGGGCAAGGCCGCGCTGGGTGTCGAGGTGGTCCAGGAGCGGATCCCGCTCGAGGGCTTCCTGGCCGGCGTGCGCAGCGGGGAGATCACCGAGGCGGGCGGCTTCGGCACCGCCGCGGTGGTCTCGCCGGTCGGGGCCTACGTCTTCGACGACGGCCAGGAGCTGCAGGTCTCCGGGGGCCGGATCGGCCCGGTGACCCGCCGGGTCTTCGAGGCCGTGACCGGCATCCAGTACGGGCTGCGCCCCGCGCCCAAGGGCTGGCTCTTCAAGGCCCCGCGGGTGTTCGAGGTCGGGGCGTCGCCGGTGGCGCGGGCCTGACCGGCGCCCCGGCCCGTCCGCGCCGCTGCCCCGCCCCCCAGCGGGCGGCGGCGGGACGCCCCGCCCCGCTCAGACCTGCTCGGCCCAGGCGCCCAGCGCGGCGGTCAGCTCCTGCGACGCCTGGTCGAACCGGCTGCCCGGCCCGATGGCCCGGGTGGCGTCGGCGCGCCGGCCGGCCAGCGCCAGGTCGAGCACGTCGGCCGCCTCCTCGTGGAAGCGGGCGTGCAGCGCCGCCACCTGGGCCACCTGCGGCACCTCGGGCAGGCGGCCCAGCCGGAGCAGCCAGCGGCCGAAGTCGCAGCGGTCCTCGCTGCGCGCCTCGGGCACCGTCATGGTGGCCTTGCCGGTCAGCACCGCCGAGACCAGGTGGGACCGCCACAGCTCGTGGGCCGCCAGGGCGGCGCGCAGGTGCTGCACCAGGACGAGCCGCTCCACCGTCAGAGCCCCGTCACGCCGGCGCGGAAGATGCCCAGGCCCCCAGGCTCCTGGGCCTCGATCTCCTTCTTGCGCCGCGCGTAGTCGGGGTGGTGCCAGGGGTAGAGGAAGGCGTCCGGGTGGGGCATCAGGCCGAGGATGCGCCCGGTGGCGTCGGTCACGCCGGCCACGCCGTGGGCCGAGCCGTTGGGGTTCTCCGGCCAGGCCTCGGTGGGCTGCCCGGCCGCGTCGAGGTAGCGGAAGGCCACCTGGCCGCGGTGCTCCAGGTGGTCCAGCGCCGCCGGCGTCTCCAGCACGAACTTGCCCTCGCCGTGGCGGGCCGGCACCTGCAGGGTCGAGAGGCCGTGGGTCCAGACGCAGGTGGACTTGCGGTCCACCCCCAGCCGGACCCAGGCGTCGCGGTAGCCGAGCCGGTCGTTGTTGGTGAGCGCGGCGCGCGGCACGAAGTCGTGCGGGCCGGCGTCCGGGCCGGGCAGGAGCCCGAGCCGCACCAGCACCTGGAAGCCGTTGCAGATGCCGAGCACGCGCCCGCCGCCGGCCAGGAAGGCGGAGAGGTCGGCCTGCAGGTGGGCCCGTATCCGGGTGGCCGCCACGAACCCGGAGGCCACGTGGTCGCCGTAGGAGAAGCCGCCCACCAGGGCCAGGATCTGGTAGCTGGCGATGGGCCGGGGGTGGCGGCGGGCGAAGAGGTCGGTGAGGTGGACCAGGTCCACCTCGGCCCCCACCATGCGGAAGGCGGTGGCGGTCTCGTCCTCGCAGTTGAAGCCGAAGCCCACCGGGATGAGCACGCGGACCGGGGGGCTCACGCGGCACCTCCTTCGCGCTTCCAGGCGCGGGCCAGGTCGGCCACCGGGGCGTCCACCAGCGGGGCGTCGCCCAGGGCCACCTTGAGGCGCGGCGAGGCGGTGAACGACCCGATGACGGCGTGGGGGGCGGCGCCCAGCTGCTTGCGCAGGCGGTCCATCCGCTCCGGCCGGCAGGCCAGCAGCAGCCGGCCCGGCGTCTCGCCGTACAGCAGCCCCTCCCAGCTGGTGCCGGGCGCGCAGGGCGCCATGGAGAGGTTGACCCCCAGGCCCATGCCGCTGGCGCGGGCCATCAGGAAGAGCGAGGTGGCCAGGCCGCCGCGGCCGACGGCGTGGGCCGCCACCACCAGCTCGTCGCGGATGGCGCGGGCCACCGCCTCGTAGCGGGGCCAGAACTCGGCGGGGCGGCAGCGGGGCACCTCGCCGCCGCGCAGCCCGCGGGCGCCGGCCCACTCGGTGCCGCCCAGCTCCTCGCGGCTGTCCCCCACCAGGATGAGCACCTCGCCCACCACCGCCGCCTCCAGGGTGACGGCGCGGCGCACGTCGGGCACCAGCGCGATGGTGGAGGCCAGCAGGGTGGGCGGGATGGAGATGCGCACGCCGCCCACCACCGCGTCGTTCTTCATCGAGTCCTTGCCGCTGATGAGCGGCACGCCGTAGGCCACGCAGATCTCGGAGAGCCCCTTGGAGGCCCGCACCAGCTGGGCCGCCTTCTGCGCGGCGTCCGGGTTGGTGGGGCCCGGCAGCGGGTCCGGCCAGCAGTAGTTGTCGAGCGCGGCGATGCGGTCGGCCCGCGCGCCGGCGCAGACCACCCGGCGCACCGCCAGGTCCACCCCGGCCTGGGCCATGGCGTGGGCGTCGTGGTCGGAGTAGCCGGGGAAGACCGCCTCGGAGACGGCGTAGCCGTGCGGCGCGGCGTCGTGGGCGATCATGAAGACGGCGGCGTCCGAGGGGACGTCGCGGTGCACGCCCACCCAGGGCTTCACCACCGAGAGGGCCTTCACCTCGTGGTCGTAGGTGCGGCCGAGCTGCTCCGAGGAGCACAGGTTGTCGCGCCCCAGGAAGGCCGCCAGCAGCGCCGAGCCCGCGGCGGCGTCGGCCGGCTGGGCCAGCGGGGGGGCCGGCCGGTGCGGTGGCGGGGTCCACACGGCCTCGATGACCAGCCCGGGGTCGCCGTCGTGCAGGAAGGCCAGCGGCAGCAGCGCCACCACCTCGGCCCCGAAGCGGACCTCCAGGTGGCCGTCGTCGGTGAAGGCGCCCAGGTCGGTGGCCTCCACCTCGCGCAGCCGCGCCAGCTCGAGCAGCGCCGGCAGCTGGTCGGGCGGCACCGCCAGCGTCATGCGCTCCTGCGCCTCGGAGACCAGGATCTCCCAGGGGGCCAGCCCCTGGTACTTGAGCGGCGCGCGCGCCAGGTCCAGCCAGGCGCCGCCGGGCTGGGTGGCCATCTCGCCCACCGAGGAGGAGAGGCCGCCGGCGCCGTTGTCGGTGATGGCCGAGTAGAGCCCGCGATCGCGCGCCTCCAGCAGGAAGTCGAACATCATCTTCTGCGTGATGGGATCGCCGATCTGCACGGCCTGCACCGGGCTCTCCTCGGTGAGCTCGGCCGAGGAGAAGGTGGCGCCGTGGATGCCGTCCTTGCCGATGCGCCCGCCCACCATGACGATGCGGTCGCCCGGCCTGGCCAGCTTCACGTGGGTGGGGCGGCCCGCCGAGACGGCCGGCATGCGCCCGACCGTGCCGCAGTAGACCAGCGGCTTGCCCAGGTAGCGCTCGTCGAAGTACTCCCAGCCGCGCCCGTAGGGGATGCCGGACTGGTTGCCGCCGTCGATGACGCCGTGGTGCACGCCCTCGCGGATGCGGCGGGGGTGGAGCAGGCCCGGCGGCAGCTCGCCCGCCCAGCCGGGCGGGCCGAAGCAGTAGCCCCACACGTTGGAGAGCAGGTCGGCCCCCAGCCCGGTGCCGAAGGGGTCGCGGTTGACGCCCACGATGCCGGTCATGGCGCCGCCGTACGGGTCGAGCGCCGAGGGGCTGTTGTGGGTCTCCACCTTGAAGACCAGGTGGTAGGCGTCGGTGGCGGCGATGACGCCGGCGTTGTCGTGGAACACCGACACCAGCCAGCTCTTCCCCTCGCGGGCCACGATGGCCTCGTCCACCGCCGCGGTGGTGCCGCGGATGTAGCGCTTGAAGAGCGAGCGGATCTCCTCGGGCGGCTGCCCGGGCTCGCGGTAGGTGATGGTGGCGTTGAAGATCTTGTGCTTGCAGTGCTCCGACCAGGTCTGGGCCAGGCACTCCAGCTCGGCGTCGGTGGGGGCGGCGCCCAGGCCGGCCGCGGCGCGGCGCGGCGTGGCGGCGGCCCGCTCGAAGTGGGCGCGGATGGTGCGCAGCTCCTCGACGGAGAGGGCCAGCAGCTTCTCGCGGGAGAGCCGCGCCAGCGCGGCGTCGTCCAGCCCGGCCAGCGGCGCCGGCAGGGTGGGGCGGGGCGGGTGCTCCACCACGCGCGGCACGGTCAGGTCGGGCGGGGCGGCCTGCCACTCGGCGTGGGTGGCCACCACGATGCGCTCGATCACCTCGTTGGCGAGGAGCCGGGTGGCGATGAGGGTGGCCTGCGCCTTGGTCACGCCGGAGAGCAGGTAGAGGCGCGAGGCGTAGACGGCGGCGTGGTCGCCCAGGGGGCGGCCCAGCAGGTCCTGGATGGCCACCAGGGCGGACTTGCCCACCGGGTCGGTCACGCCCGGCTTGGTGCCCACCGACACCACCACGTCGAAGGGGCCGTCCTCGAGGCGGCCCACCGCGCCCTGGCGCACCACCGGGCCGGCCAGCTCGGCGGCCACCCGGGCCGCCTCGGCGGGCGGCAGGGCCGGCTCCACGTGGAAGACGTCCCGGGTGCGGACGGCGGCCACGGCCAGGCCGAGGTGCTCCCGGATGGCGCGAGCGACGGAGAGCCCGCGGCTGTCGGCGAAGCTGGCGCGGGTGGCGATCTCGATGCGGGTGACGTCGGCCACGGGTGGCGGAACCTTTCGGAAAGAGGCGTCCTTATACCCGATCCGGCATGGGTGGTGGAGTCATCGCACGGGCCGCGGGGCAGGCCCGCTGCGCCGTTCGGGGGGCGCCCTCGGGCGGCCGGGAACGGCGGGCCTCATGGCCGCGGCGCCAGGGCCGGACGCCCGGCCAGCAGGGCCTCGAAGGCCGGGTCGCCGCGCAGCGCGGCGAAGCGCGGGTCGACCCGGAGCGAGGCGGCGGTGAAGAGGCCGTCGGGGCGCGCCAGCACCGCCCCGAGCGCGGCCAGCGCCTCCTCGCGCCGCCCGGCGGCGGCGGCGATCTCGGCGGTGAAGCGCAGCACGCCCCCGCGGCGCTGCTCGTCCTGCACCTCGCCCTGCAGCCGGCGCAGGGTGGCCAGCGCCTCGTCGGCCCGGCCCAGGCCGGCCAGCGCCCGGGCCCGCAGCACCTGCAGGAGCGGGTCGCCCGGCGCCTGCGCCAGCCGCGCGGCCAGGGCCACCTCGGCCGCCTGGAAGGCCGCCCGGGCCTCCGCCGCGTGGCCCAGGGTGGCGTGCGCCGCGCCGAGCACGTAGGCCCGCGGCAGGAAGGGGGCCGAGGAGAAGGGCTCGCGCAGCCGCCCGGCCTCGGCCAGCAGGAGCGCCTCCTCCGGCAGGAAGGTGAGCAGCTGCAGGAGCGACATGGCGCCGTCGCCGCCGGCCGGCAGGTCGCGGGGCAGCAGCGCCGCCGCCCGGCGGGCCGCCGTGAGGTCGCCGTCGCGCCAGGCCGGCAGCAGCGCGCAGCTCACCAGGGCGTGCACGTCGCCCGGCTCGGCCGCCAGGGCCTGGGCGCAGCCGCGGGCGGCCAGGTCGTAGCGCCGCAGGAAGGTGGCCTGCCGGGCCAGCTCCACCGCCACGTAGAAGGAGCGCGGGTCGAGGTCGAGCGCCGCCGTCAGCTGGGTCAGCCCCTCCTCCACCGCGCCGGTGGCGGTGAGCAGCATGCCGAGCAGGTTGCGCGCCAGGGCGTCGCCGGGTGCGCCCGCCACCGCCAGCCGCAGCTCGGCGACCGCGCCGGCCGGGTCGTCCTCGCAGTCCACCAGCACCCGGCCCAGGGCGGCGTGGGCCAGGGGCAGCCGCGCCTCCAGCGCCCGGGCCCGGTCGGCGTGGCGCCGGGCGCCCGGGCAGTCCTTGCGGTCCTCGGCCAGCAGGATGGCCAGCTGGGCGTGGGCCACCGCGAAGGCCGGGTCGCGCGCCAGCGCCTTCTGGAAGAGCTCCCCGGCCTGGGTGTTGTCGGCCTCCACCCCCACCGAGCGCTGCCAGGTGTAGAGGCCGCGCCGGTACAGCTCGAGCGCCTGGGCGTCGCGGCTGGGCGGCCGCGACAGGTCGTCGCGCTCGCGGGCCGTCAGGGCGGCGCCCAGGGTGCGGGCGATCTCCAGCGCCACCTCGGTCTGGATGGCGAAGACGTCGCCGGCGTCGCGGTCGTACCGCTCGGCCCACCGCTCCTGGCCGGTGCGCGGGTCCACCAGGTGGGCCTGCACGCGCACCCGCTGGCCGGCGCGCTGCACCGTCCCCTCCACCAGCGCGGTCACCCCCAGCGCCCCGGCGATGGCGGCCAGGTCGCGCCCGCCCCCCCGGAAGCCCAGCACCGAGCCGCGGGCGATGACCTTCAGCCCCGGCAGCCGTGCCAGCTGGGTGATGAGCTCGCCGTGGATCCCCTCGGCGAAGACCTGGTCGTCGGGGGAGGTGGAGAGGCTGTCGAAGGGGAGCACCGCCACCGAGGGCGGTCCAGCGCCGGCCGGCCGCGCGCCGGCGCCGCCCCACCAGGTGAGGCCGGCCCCCACCAGCAGGCCGACGGCCACCCCCAGCGCCGTGAGCGCGGCCAGGCGCCGCGGCGGGCGCCGGGGCACCGGCAGGGCCACGGTGAGGCTGGTGTCGCCGGGCGCCAGCAGGCGCCGCTCGGCCTCCAGCAGCGCCACCACCTCGGCGGCGCGGCGCGGCCGGTCGGCCGGGTCCTGGGCCAGCAGCCGGCCGACCAGGTCGCCCAGGCCCGGCGCCGCCGGCACCGGGAGCGCGGGGGCGGCGCGGCCGGCCCGGCAGGCGGCGCCGTCCTCGCCGAAGGGGAGCTCGCCGGAGAGCAGCTCGTGCAGCAGCACCCCCAGGGCGAAGAGGTCGGTGCGCTGGTCCTCGGGGGCGCCGTGCCACTGCTCCGGCGCCATGCAGGCCGGCGTGCCGCCGGCGGCCCGCTGCCACCCGAAGGCGTGGGCCATGCCGAAGTCGAGCACCTTCACCGCGCCGCCCTCGCAGAGGAAGACGTTGGAGGGCTTGAGGTCGCGGTGGATCACCCCCTCGTCGTGGGCGTGGGCCAGGCCGCGCGCCACCTCGGCGGCGATGCGGACGGCCTCCGGGAGCGCCACCGGGCCCGCCGCCAGGCGCTCCGCCAGGGTCTGCCCGCGCAGCAGCTCGAGCACCAGGTACGGGCCGCTGTCGCAGGTGCCGGCGTCGTAGAGCGTCACCAGGTTGGGGTGCTGCAGCCGGGCCACCGCCTCGGCCTCCCGCAGCAGCCGCGCCCCGCCATGGCTGGCGCGGCCGGGCCGCACCACCTTGAAGGCCACCAGCCGCAAGAGCTCGGTGTCCTGCGCTTCCCACACCACGCCGAAGCCGCCTCGCCCCAGCTCGCGCCGGAGCTCGAAGCGGCCGATGCGCTGCCCGGCCGAGAGGAGCGCCTTCCAGGCGTCGGCGGCGTCCGGCACCGCGGCCAGCTCGCCGAGCAGCCGCGACAGGGCCGAGGGGCGGACCCCTGGACCGGGCGGGGTGGTGGCGTCGTCGTCGGTGGCCACGGGGGGGAGGCCCGCCGGGGCAAGGACCGACGGAGGGTCCAGCCTGTCACGACCGCTCGGACCCGGGCAAGGGCTCGGGACGGGGCTCGGGTGGCGCGGCCGGGCCTTCGGCGCGCGCCCGACCGGAGCAGGCCCCCGGCGGACGCGCTGGCCGCTCAGGGCTGCGGCGGCCAGGCGAAGAGGTCGGTCCCCTCCGGCCCGGCGCCGGCCCGGGTCATGGCGAAGAGCGAGGTGAAGGCGGCGTCGCCGCCCACCAGCCCGACGTAGTCGCCGAGGAAGTAGCCGGGCACCTGCGGCGCGCGCCGCAGGTCGAAGGGCCCGCCCACCGGCGCCTCGGTGAAGGTGGCCCCGCCGTCGTCGGAGGTGGCCAGCCAGCGCGTGGCCGGCCACAGGGCGGCGTCCCAGGCGGCGTCGGGCCGCAGGTCGTAGTAGCCCACGCCGACCCGGCCGCTCCCGGCCACCGCCACCGCCGCGGTGAAGGCCGGCGCGCTGCCGTCGCCGTTCACCCGCACCGGCGCGGACCAGGTGACCCCGCCGTCCTGCGAGCGCGACAGCGCGATGCCGTCGCGCACCCCGCCGCTGAAGCGGCCGTCCTGCCAGACCACGTAGAGGTGGCCGCTGGCCCGGTCCACCGCGATGCCGGGCACGATGTCGCCGCCGCGGACGACGCGCCCGCCGGCCGGGTCCACCACCCCCACGCTCCGCCAGTCGGCCACCGTGATCGGCGCCCCCCAGGTCAGCCCCGCGTCCGCCGAGCGGAGCACCGCCACCTCCACCAGCGGGGCCACCTGGCTCGACTGGAGGATGAGGATCAGCAGGTTCACCAGCGTCCCGTCCGGTGCCACCACGATCTGGCTGGAGATGGTCTGGGCGTCCGGGCCCGGGTCGTGGAGCACCGCCGGGGCCTCCCAGCTGAGGCCGTCGTCGGTGCTGCGGGCGAGGTAGGCCGGGCCGGTGGCGAGCGCCGGCGGGCCGGTCAGGCCGGCCAGCCGGTCCCAGACCGCGTAGAGGTGCCCCGGCCGGATGGGATCGGCGGTCAGGGTGCACTTGTCGAGGGTCAGGTCGGGATCGGCGGTGGTGGCCAGCGTCCGCGGCGCCCCCCAGGTGAGGCCGCCGTCGGTGGAGCGGCTGGCGAGGATGGCGCTCCGGGCGGTCGACGGGTCGGTGCCCGGGTTGTCGAAGGCCAGCGCCAGCTGGTGCACCGTGGCCGCGCCGGGGGCCAGGGCCAGCCACGGGTCGCTGGCCCGCAGGTAGGCGCCGCCGGCCAGCGTCCCGCCCGAGCAGACCGTGAAGGGGGCCTGGCTGCGGGTCCAGGTGCGCCCGCCGTCGAAGGACGCCGCCACGCCCAGCCCGTTGGCGCCGCCGCCCAGCCAGCGGTCCTGCTGCCAGGCGGCCACCAGGTGCGAGGGGTCCTCTGCGTCGAGGACGAGGTGCGGCTCGACCTCGGCGCCGAGGAAGAGGGTGGCGCCGGCCGCGGGCGGGTTGCAGCCGGCCGGGTAGGGCGAGGGGCCGGAGACCAGCAGCGGCTCGACCAGCGGGGCCGGCCAGCGCTCCGCGGGGGCGTCGTGGCACCCGGCGGCGCCCGCGGCGAGCAGGGCGAGCAGGACCGCGGGGGCCGGTCCGGCCGGCGACGGCTTGCGGGAGCGCGCCATCCCTGGGCCGCTGGTCACCCGCCGCCGGCGCCCGGGGCGCCGGGCGAGAGCCGCTCCAGCAGCGCCTGCGCGCCCGGGTAGGAGCCGCGCAGCGAGAGGGTCCGCTGCAGGGCGCGGATGGCGCCGCCCCGGTCGCCGCTGCGCAGCAGGGCCACCGCCAGGTTGTACTGGATGTGCGCGCCGGCGGGATCGAGCCGCGAGGCCGCCACCAGCGAGTCGAGCGCCGCCGGCAGGTCGCCGGCCTTCAGGGCCAGGGCGCCGAGGTTGGCGTGCGGCGCCGAGAGCGCGGGATCCAGGGCGATGGCCTGCTGGTAGTGGCGCCGCGCCTCCTCCGGGCGCCCCTGCTGCGCCGCCGCGATGCCCAGGTTGTTCCAGGCCCGGGCGAAGGTGGGCTTGACGGCCACCGCCAGCCCGAACTGCCGGGCCGCCTCGCCCCAGTCCGGCGGCCCGCCTTGCTGGCGGGCCAGGTCCACCGCCTCGTAGCCGCGGTTGTTGTAGAAGTGGGCCAGGGCCTCCAGGTCGTCGAGGACGCGGTACCAGGTGAAGGGGCCGACCTGCTCGAAGTCGAGGCCGATCTTCTCCTGGCCGGTCATGACCATGGCGGTCACGTGGCCGAAGTTCACCGTGGTGCCGTCCTCGCCGTAGCGCGTCTCGTGCACCCGGCTGGAGGCGTCGATGTAGCGGGCGTCCAGCCCAACGTGGCGGGCCAGCCCGATGAAGACCGACGCCAGGGCCACGCAGTTGCCGCGCCCGGCCAGCAAGGCCTCGGCGCCGGTGGTGGTGGCGGCGGACTCGTAGCGCAGGCCGTAGAGGCTGGGATCGAAGAGCGCGGCCAGCAGCAGCTCCACCCGCTGGGCGTCCGTGTTGGCGTTGCGCACCAGGCGACGAGCGGAGGCCAGCGCGGCGGGCGGCAGCTCGAAGGGGACCACCACGTCTGCCGGCGGGAGCGCGGCGCCCCGGGTGGCCAGCTCGGACCGCAGGTCGGCCGGCGTGAAGACCTGCCGGGTGGCACCCGCGCACCCCGCGGCGCTCGACAGCGCGATGGCCGCCAGGCAGGCGGCTCTGGCTCGACCCGTCATGGGAGGCCTCACATGACGATCAGCCTAACGAAGTCGCGCCGGGGATGCACGGCCGGGCCCCCCGGGAAAGGGGTGGCGTCCGGACGGGGGCCCTCCGAGGCCGGGAGGGGATCCGTCCGCGGCCGCTCAGGCCGCCGGCGCCGGGACCCGGTCCGACAGGGTGGACACCTCGGTCACCCGGCCGCCGCGCAGGTAGAGCCTGGGCACCCGCGCCGACAGGCCGGCCAGGATCTCCCAGGAGATGGTGTCCCCCAGCGCGGCCAGCTCGTCGGCGGTGACCTCCTCGGCGCCGTCGCGGCCGATGAGCGTGGCCACGTCGCCCACCTCGGCCTCCGGCACGGCCGTGACGTCCACCATGCACATGTCCATGGCCACCCGGCCCACCACCGGGGCGCGACGGCCGCGCACCAGCAGGTGGGCCCGGTTGCCCAGGCCGCGCCGGTAGCCGTCGGCGTAGCCGCACATGACCAGCGCGACGCGGCTCGGGCGGGTGGCGGCCCAGGTGCGGCCGTACCCCACGGTGGCGCCGCGCTCCACCGGGAGCACCCGCGCCACCCGGGCCCGCAGCGCCAGCACCGGCCGGAGGGCCGCCTCGGTGCCGCACCAGGGGGCCGGCCGGTAGCCGTAGAGCGAGAGCCCGGCGCGCACCGCGTCGAGCGCCATCTCGTGGTCGAGCAGCACCGAGGCCGAGGCGGCGCAGTGGCGCTCGGCCACGAAGGGGAGCCGCTCGGAGACCCGCTGGAGCACCTCGAACTGGCGCCGGGTGAAGCGCTGGTCGCCCTCCTCGGCGGCGGCGAAGTGGGTGAAGAGGCCGCGCACCTCGAGCCCGGGCAGGGCGCGGGCCCGCTCGGCCAGCGCCACGCAGTCCTCGGGCAGGAGGCCGTGGCGGTTGAGGCCGGTCTCCAGCTCCAGGTGGATGGGGATCCGCGCGCCGCGCCGGGCCGCCTCGGCGGACAGCGCCTCGGCCAGCGCCGGCGCGCCCACCGTGGGCATGAGGTCCAGGGCCACCACCCGGGCCGCGTCGGAGGGCGGCGTGTAGCCCACCACCAGGAGCGGGGCGGTCACCCCGGCGCGCCGCAGCTCCTCGGCCTCGTCCACGCAGACCACCGCCAGGCCGTGGGCGCCGGCCGCCAGCGCGGCCCGCCCGCAGGCCACCGCGCCGTGGCCGTAGGCGTTGGCCTTGACCACCGCGTAGAGGCGGGCCGGCGCGGCCCGGCCGGCCAGCAGCGCGACGTTGGCGGCCAGGGCGTCGAGGTCGATCTCGGCCCAGCAGGGCCGGCCGGGGTAGGCCTCCGGGAGGTAGGGCATGCCACATGATACGGCGGGCCCGCCGGGATGGTAGATTGCTCACCCCCGGCGGCAGCCCGCCGACCAACCCTTGGACCGAGCCGGACGGCCGAGAGGACACCGACGTGAGCCCTGCCACCACCCGTTACCTGGAGCTCTGCTCGAAGTTCGAGGACGCCCGCGAGCGGTACCGCGACTACCGCTCGGACTGCGTCTTCTTCGCCTCCCAGTTCGCCCGCCAGCTCACCGAGTACCTGGGTGGCCCGCGCGACATGGTGACCTTCGAGGCCGTGGGCGGCGCCCGGGCGGGCGACGGCCCGGTGAAGCCGGAGGAGGCCATCCACCTCGACGAGGACACCTACTACCACCTGGGGCTCAGGCTCCGGCTCACCTTCGACCAGGTGACCGAGCGCGACGGGAAGAAGATCGTGGAGAAGCCCGCCGACGACATCCCGCTGCACATCCGCTTCAAGAAGCTCGAGAAGCTCTACGTGGTCAACCTCTTCGGCCACGAGGACTTCGAGCTGGCCGAGCCCAGCTCGTCGGCGCTGCAGCCGGTCTTCGACGAGCTCTACACCTCGGTGGGGCGCCACTACGATGACGGCCTGCGGCTCTTCCTCGACAAGCGCGGCCAGAACCTGCACCTGCCCTTCACGGCCGCCCGGCAGGCCCACATCGCCGGCGGGGCGTAGCCTCCCCGCCGCCGGCGGCGGCCGCCCGGGGGCTGGACGGCGCGGCGCCGGCTGGCTCCCATCACCAGGTGACGGCCACCTGCCAGGCCAGCGCGGCCGCGAAGGTGAAGCCGATTGCCGCAGCCCTCCCGAGCGGGAGGGCGCGCGGCGCCAGCCTGGGCCTGGCCAGGAGCCGGCGGGCGCGCCAGGCCCCGGTGGTGGCGGCCAGGGACGCGGCCACCCAGCCGGTGCCGGCCAGGAACTCGCCGGCGTGCTCGAGGAGGAGCGCCGAGCCGAGCAGGGCCGGCTCCTCCGCCGCCACCAGGGCCGCCGAGGCGCCGGCCAGCGAGGAGGTCCAGGCGCCGGTCGCGGCCAGGTGGAGCCGGCGCGCCGTCCGGGCGAAGCGCCGGGGCTCTGGTCGCCGCCTGGCTCCCACAACGGCCGCCGCCGCGAGCGCGGGAGCGGGCCCGGGCAGGGGCTGGCCGGCCGGGGGCTGCGCCGCGAGCCATTCCTTCCGCGCCTTGCCGAGCGCGTGGCGCATCGGGAGCTGGCTCATCAGGGAGAGCCCGTGCGACACCGGGAAGCCGGACCGGTGGATGGCCCCGAGCCGCCGCAGCATGCGCCGCGGGCGGTAGATCTCCCGGCACACCTCGTGGAACTGGCGCTCCCGCTCGGTGGTCGTCATGCGCGGGTCGGGGTGGTGGAAGGTGGCCCGCACGCCCGTGAAGGCGTCCCAGCCCAGGCCGGGCAGGAGGTGCGGCTGGTAGGCGTCCCACAGCGCGGTGCCGGGCAGCGGCGTGAGCAGCACCGGGTGGACGCCCACCCGCAGCCGGTCGGCCAGGTCGAGCGTGCGCCGGTAGGCGTCGAAGTCGTCCTCGCGGCCACCGAGCACCACGAAGAGGACCACCTCGAGGCCGTGCCCCTGCATGCGCCGCACGGCCTCCTCGCGGTCGCGCCCCTGCTTCCCCGAGGCCCCGAAGGCCTCCAGGGCGGCCGGGGTGTCGCTCTCCCAGCCCGCCCAGACCGAGAAGAGGCCGCTCCGCCGCGCGGCCCGGAGCAGCCGCTCGCCCTGCGGTCCCTGCACGCTGCGCAGGTCTCCGAAGCCGTACCAGGGGCGGGGCGTGCGGGCCGCCAGCGTGTCGAAGAGCTGGACGGCCCGGTCGACGTCGGCGCCCCAGATGTTGTCGTCGCCGTTGAACCAGACCCTGCCGGCCAGGGCCTCCACCTCGGCGACCACCTCCTCCACCGGCCGGTACCGGATGGTGCGGCCGAAGAAGTGGTGGACGCTGCAGAAGGAGCAGGCGTACGGGCAGCCGCGCATCGTGAAGAAGGCGCGGAACTGGTAGTTGCCCTTCAGCTTCGCGTCGATGGGCCGGACCAGGCCGTCGAGCGGGCGCTGCTCGCCCAGGTAGCGCGGGCGGAGGCGGCCGGCCGCGGCGTCGCGCAGCACCTCGCCCCAGCAGCTCTCGGCCTCGCCCGTCACCACCGCGTCGGCGTGCCTGGCGGCCTCGTCCGGGCGGGCGGTGGCGTGGATCCCCCCGAGCACCACCTTCTTGCCGGCCGCGCGGCAGGCGTCGGCGAAGCGGTAGGCCCACGGCGCGGTGGCGGTCCAGACCGAGATCCCGACCAGGTCGGCGTCGAGGGTGGTGGGGTCCACCCGGCGCTGGTTGGCGTCGTGCAGGGACAGCGTCGTCCCCGGGGCCTCGCGCAGCGTGAGCGCGCCCAGGTACTCGAGGATGGGCGGGACCATCGGCACCTTGGCCGAGAAGGGGAACTCGGGCGAGATGAGGGCGATCTTCATGTGAAGGGCGTCCATGTCGTGGGTGCGGGGGTCATGGGAAGACGGGACCCTCGCACTCCGCGGCTGGATCCTCAACGGAGGCGGAGGGTGGCCAAACGCCGCGTGCGCCATCCCGCCGCAGTGTCGTCGAGGCGCGCCCGTCCACCGGCCGCTCCGCCGGGGCCTGGACCGCGCTCAGCCCGAGAAGCTCTCGTCGTAGCCGGCGTCCTCCAGGTCCGCCGCCGCGGCGCAGGGCCGGAGCGGCGCGGTGCAGTCGAGCATGACCGCCAGCTCGTCGGTGGCGCGCGCCCCGAGCGACCCCTCGTAGGCCCCCGGGTGCGGCCCGTGCAGCACCCCCGCCGGGTGGTGGCTCAGCGAGCCGGGCCCCACCCCGCGCCGGCTGGTGAACTGGCCGCGCACGTAGAGGAGCACCTCGTCCACGTCGACGCTGGCGTGCGGGTAGGGGCAGGGGACGGCCTCGGGGTGGAAGTCCAGCGGCCGCGGCACGAAGGAGCAGACCAGCGCCCCGTCGGCGGCGAAGGTGCCGTGCCAGGTGGGCGGCAGGTGGACCAGGCCGACCCGCGGCTGGAAGGCCAGGATGGGGAAGGCGAAGGGGTAGACCGCCCCGTCCCAGCCCACCACGTCGAGCGGCGACTGCGGCAGGGTGAAGCCGTGGAAGGCGCCGCCCCGCTTCACCACCAGCCGGCGGATCCCCTCGTCGCGCGGCGGCTGCCAGGCCACCGCCCGGAAGTCGCGGTGGCAGTACGGGGCGTCCATGCGCAGCTGCCCCACCTCGTTGCGCCACTGGCGCGGCAGGTGGAGGTTCGACAGCTCCAGCCAGAGCCAGCGCTGCGGCCCCGGCCCCGGGATGAAGCGGTGCAGCGTCCCGCGCGGCACGGCCAGGTAGTCGTCCGGCCCGAAGGCCAGGTCGCCCAGCGGCGAGCGCAGCACCCCGCCGCCCTCCAGCACGAAGAAGAGCTCGTCGGCGTCGCCGTTGCGGACGTAGACCGGGTCCTCGACGGTGGGCGCGCAGAGCCCCAGCGTCAGGTCGGCGCTGGCCAGGAGCGGGGTGCGGGCCGACACCGGCGGTCCGCCGCGGGCCGGCAGGTCCTGGGTCCGGTAGTGGCGGCGCGCCAGCGGGCCGGGCGGCAGCGGCGCCGGCAGCGCCCAGCCCAGCCCGGCCTCGGCCGGGCGGGTCGGGTGGGGGCGGTGGAGGTGGTAGGCCAGCGTGTAGGGGCCGTCGAAGCCGGCGCGGGTGGTGGCCTCCTCGTGGCGCAGGGCGCCGTCCGGGCCGCGCAGCGCCAGGTGGTGCTTCCTGGGGACCTCGCCCTGCTGCCGGCGCTCCAGCATCGCGGTGCCCTGGCGCGCCGCTCAGGCGCGCCCCCCCGGCGGCTGCTCCCGCTCGATGGACTCGAAGAGGGCGCGGAAGTTCCCGGCGCCGAACCCCTGGTCGCCCTTGCGCTGGATGATCTCGAAGAAGAAGGGGCCGGCCTCGGGCTCCTGGTACAGGCCGGCCGAGTCGCGCAGGAAGACCTGCAGCAGGTAGCGGCCGGCCGCGGCGCCGTCCACCAGCACGCCCAGGGCCCGCAGCTCGTCGAGCGGCTCGTCGAGCCGCCCGATGCCGGTGGCCGCCAGCCGCGCCGGCAGCAGGTCGTAGTAGCTGCCCGGGGTCGGCATGAACTCCACCCCGCGCTCCCGCAGGCCGCGCACCGCGGCGCGGATGTCGCCCACCGTGAGGGCGGCGTGCTGCACGCCGTCGCCGCGCTGGTCCTCCACGAAGTGGTGGATCTGCGAGGCCCGGAAGGCCGGCCGGCGCGGCTCGTTGTTGGCGAACGTCACGCCCGAGCGCGGGTCGCGCATCACCACCGAGGAGAGGCCGGAGCCGCGGCTGGCCTCGCGGGCCCGGTGGGCCTCGTCGGCCACGTCCCGGGTGTGGAACCGCACCTCCCAGGAGGCCTCGAAGCCGAGCACGTGCTCCAGCCAGAGCAGGGCCGGCTTCATGGTGCGGAAGTTGGAGGTGACGTGGTCGATGGCCCCGAAGCCGAAGCGGTTGGCGCCGCCGCGCGGGGCCGGGTGGGCCACCAGGCCGGGGTAGGGGCCGCGCCAGCCGCGCCGCTCCACGAAGCGGAAGGTGGTGTCGCCGAAGGGGGTGGTGACGGCGAAGGTGCGCAGGGCGCCGCCGGCGGGGTCGGTGAAGTCGAGCAGCTCGCCGGTGGGGGTGCCGCCGCGCTCCTCCAGCAGGGCGAAGGCGCGGGCGGCGTCCTCCACCTCGAAGATCAGCGAGCCCACGCCGTCCGGGTGGAGGCGGAGCCAGCGGGCCGCCCGCCCGCCCTCGCCCTCGGGCGCCGAGCAGAGGACGGAGACCTGGCCGGCCCGGAAGAGGGCCGAGCGCTGCCGGCCCTCGCGGGTGAGCCGCTCGCCGCTCTCCGCCACCTCGGCGAAGTCGAGCCGCTCGGTGTAGAAGCGCCGGCTCCGCGCCAGGTCGTGCACGTAGTAGTGCAGGGCCTCGAGGCGGACGATGCCGAGGGAGGGGAGCGGGCTCACGCGGTCCTGGCCTCCGGCGGCGGGGCGTCCGGCTGCCGGTCCGGGTGGGCGGCCTGGAGGGCCGGCAGGGCGGCGCAGGCGGCCTCCACGGCGCGCAGCCGCGGGAAGGGGGCCAGGTCCACCTGGAAGCGGCGCGCCGCGTAGAGCTGCGGCACCAGGTAGCAGTCGGCCAGGCCCGGCGCGTCGCCGTGGCAGAAGGCGCCGGCGCGCTCGCCCACCGAGGCCTCCAGGCCGGCCAGCCCGCGCCCGATCCAGTGGCGCACCCAGGCGAGCTCGGTGCCGGGGTGGCGCTCCCGGAGCCACGTCAGGGCCGCGGTGTTCTGGTAGGGCTGGATGCCGGAGTTGACGTGCTCGGCCAGCGCCCGGACCCGGGCCCGGCCGGCCGGGTCGCCGGGCAGGAGCGGCGGCGCCGGGTGGACCTCCTCGAGCCACTCCAGGATGGCCATCGACTGGACCAGCCGGAGCGGGGTGGCGCCGTCCAGCACCTCCAGCACCGGCACGTGGTGCAAGGGGCTGCGGGCCACGTGGTCGGGCGCGTCCTGCTCGCCGGCCAGCAGGTTCACCGCCACCGACTGGTAGGGCAGCCCCTTGAGCGCCAGGCCGAGGCGCACCCGCCAGGCGGAGGAGGAGCGCCAGTAGCCGTAGAGCCGGAGCGTCATGCCGTCACCCGCTGGTCGATGGTGCCGAAGAGGTTGCGCCCGGACTGGTCGCGCGCCTCCACCTCCACCCGGGCGCCGGCCGCCAGGAAGGGCGTGCGCGGGGCGCCGTGCTCGAGCTGCTCGCGCACCCGCCGCTCGGCCAGGCAGGAGACGCCGCGGGCCGGATCCTGGTTGGAGACGGTGCCCGAGCCGAGGATGGTGCCGGCGCAGAGGGCGCGGGTGCGCGTGGCGTGGGCCAGCAGGTCGCCGAAGGAGAAGTGCATCTCGGGGCCGGTCTCGAGGTCGCCCACCACCGCGCCGTCGAGGCGCACCGTGAGGCGCAGGTGGGCCCGCCCGTCGCGCCAGGCGGGGCCGAGCTCGTCGGGGGTCAGCGCGAAGGGGGAGAAGGCGGTGGCCGGCTTCGACTGGAAGAAGCCGAACCCCTTGGCCAGCTCGGCGGGGATGAGGTGGCGCAGCGAGACGTCGTTGGCCAGGCAGAGGAGCCGCACCTGGCCGAGGGCGGCGGCGGGCGAGGCGCCCATGGGCACGTCGCCGGTGATCACGCAGACCTCCCCCTCGAAGTCGAGCCCCCAGGCCGGGTCGCCGAGCGGGATGGGATCGGTCGGGCCGAGCAGCACGCCGGAGCCGCCCTGGTAGACCAGCGGGTCGGTGGTCAGGGTGGGGGGCGGCTCCGCCTGGCGGGCCCGGCGGACCAGGCGGACGTGGTTCAGGTAGGCCGAGCCGTCGATCCACTCGTAGGCGCGCGGCAGCGGGGCGCGGACGGTCCGCGGCTCGAGCGGCCGCGCCTCGACCCGCCCGGCGTCGAGGTCCGAGGCCAGGACCTGCAGCCTCGGCGCGAGCTCGTCCCACCCATCGAGCGCGGCCTGGAGGGTCCGCGCCACGCCCGCCGCGTCGGCCCAGGCCTGGCCGTCCCGGCGGACCACCACCAGGCGGCCGTCGCGGGTGCCGTCGTCGAGGGTCGCGAGCCGCATCGGCGCCCCATGTAACCGCACGGCCCGTCCGGCGGACCGCCCTTCCGGGGCGCGGACCGTCCGCGGGGAGGGCGTCCTTCCGCTGGAGGGCCGCCGGCCGGCCGGTCGAGGCGCGGATGGCGGTGTCGTGGCGGCGGCCCCCGGGCAGGCGCTATGACTCCGGCACCCGTGACGCAGTCCGGCAGCCCGATCCCGCAGAGCGACGTCCGCGTCCTCGCCTCCATCTCGGAGGTCCCGGCCTCCGCCTGGGACGCGCTCTCCTCCCATGAGCCGGACCTGGCCAGCCCCTTCGTCCGCCACGCCTTCCTGGAGGCCCTGGAGCGGAGCGGGTCGGCCGGGCCGCGGGCCGGCTGGCGGCCTCGCCACCTGGTCCTCTACCGGGGCGGGGCGCTGGTGGCGGCGGCGCCGGCCTGGCTCAAGGACGGCTCGGAGGGGGACTTCTCGCGAGACTGGGAGTGGGCCGGGGCCGCCTCGCGGGCCGGCGTCCGCTACTACCCGAAGCTCACGCTGGCGGTGCCCGCCACGCCCGCCACCGGGCGGCGCCTCCTGGTGGCCGGCGGCGAGGACCGGGCCCGGCTGGTGCCCCAGCTGGTGGAGGCGGCCCTGGCGCTGGCGGCCGCCGAGCAGGCCGGCGGCCTGCACGTGCTCTTCACCCCGGGTGACGAGGCGCTGGAGCTGGAGGCGGCCGGCCTGTTCCGCCGGGTGGACTTCCAGTACCACTGGCGCAACCCGGGGTACGCCGCCCTCGAGGACTTCCTGGCCCGCTTCCCCTCCAAGCGGCGCAACGCCCTGCGCCGTGAGCTGCGCGCCCCGGGGGAGCAGGGGATCACCATCCGCACGGTGCGCGGGGCGGAGCTGGCGCGCGACCCGGCCGGCTGGGCCAAGGACTGCTTCGAGCTGCACCGCGCCTCCACCGACCAGATGGCCTGGGGGATGCGCTGGGTGAACCGCGAGTTCTACGAGCGGGTGCTGGCGGGCATGGCCGACGCGGTGGAGGTGGTGGAGGCGCGGCGCGAGGGGCGGCTGGTGGGCATGGCCTTCAACCTGGCCTCGCCGAAGGTCCTCTACGGCCGCTACTGGGGCAACCTGGAGGAGCACCCCTTCCTGCACTTCAACGTGGCGCTCTACCACTCCATCGCCGAGTGCATCGGCCGCGGCGTCCTCCGGTTCGAGGGGGGCGCCGGGGGCGAGCACAAGCTCAGCCGCGGCTTCGAGCCGGCCGAGACCTGGAGCTGCCACGCGCTGACCGACCCCGGGCTGGACCGGGCGGTGCGCCGGCACGTGGCGGCCGAGCGCAAGGCGCGCCTGGCGGGCATCTCCGGGTGGCGGGCCGCACACGACCGGCTGGGCGGGTAGGCCGCGGCGGCCGCCTCAGCGTCGCCGCGCCCAGTGGAGCTCGAGCTCCCGTCGCCAGTCCGCGCCGCCGTGGGCCTCGGCCAGCGCCCGGGCGTCGGCCAGCAGGGCGGCCAGGCCGGCCGGCCCCAGCGCCGGGCCCACCAGCGACAGCGAGCGCAGCACCTGCTCCAGCCGCTCCGGCGAGAGCCGCTCCTGGTGCTGGAACCGCTCCGTGGCCGGCGCGCCGAGCCCGGCCGCACCGAGCAGGCGCGCCACGGGCGGCGGCCCCGGCCGCGCCTTCGGGTTGGCGGCCGCCAGCCGCGCCGAGAGGGCTTCGAGGAAGGGCGTGCGCGCCAGGCGGGGCGCCACCACCGCCAGGGTCCCGCCCGGCGCCAGCAGCCGCGCCGCCTCCCGGCCCGCCTGCTCGGCGCTCACCCAGTGGAGCGCGTCGGCCAGCACCACCAGGTCGAAGGCGCCGGCCGGGAGGCCGGTGGCCTCGGCCGTGGCGTGCACGGGGACGACGGACCCGGCCCCGACCCCGGCGCGCAGGGTCCCCTCCAGCACCTCGAGCATCGCCCGGGCCGGCTCGACGGCGTGGACCCGCGCCCCGCTCCGCGCCAGGGGGAGCGCCAGCAGCCCCGTGCCCGCGCCCAGCTCGGCCACCCGCGCGCCCGGGCCGCCTGCCAGCCGGAGCAGCCTGGCCACCAGCTCGTCCGGGTAGCCCGGACGAGCCGCGTAGTCGGCCGCCAGCCGGTTGAAGACCCAGCGGGCGTCGTCCTCGACGGAGATGGCGCGGCGCGACACGCCGGCACGCTCCCACGGGGTGCCGGCACCGGCAAGCGTGCGGGCCCCTATGGTGCGGGCCCTTCCGTGCGGGCCCTATCGCCTCCAGCGCACGCCGACAAGCGCCTCGACGTTGTCGTAGTCCCAGCCGATCTCGTAGGAGCGGGTGGCCGGGTAGACGCCGGGGACGTAGTCCGGGTAGTTGGTGGTCCGGTGGGTCCAGTCCGCCTTGGCGACGACGGTCAGGTCGTCCCGCAGCGCCCACTCCAGCGCCGCGGCGACGCGGACCTTCTGGTCGGTGAGGCGCGCCCCGTCCTCGGTGTTGGACTTGGAGTCCGGCCCGTAGGTGCGGAGCCACGCCTCCAGCGAGAGCCGACCGTCGAGCCCCTTGGCGAGCGGCGCCTCCAGCTTCAACTCGGGGTGGTGGCCGGTGAACGAGTAGTAGCCCTGGAAGGTGTCCACCCGGATCTCGTGCCCGTACCTGAGCGAGAGATCCGCCAGGCCGCCGAGGCGGCGGAGCTCCAGCTCGACGGAGGGCTCGTAGTCGTTCAGCGACTGCTCGGGGTTGCCGGAGGAGCCGCCGGTGCCGGCCCGGCGGGCGAGGTAGACGGCGTCGCGCCGGAAGGCGGCGTCGAGCCGGACCGCCACGGCCCAGGCCGGCTGGAGCCGGCGCCAGGACGCCTGGAGGAGGTGCTCCACGTGGTCGCGCGGCGTCAGGTGCATCGGCGTGGCCGGGTCGAAGGCCGAGTCGCGCCGATAGGTCACCGACTCCAGCCGGTAGCGCAGGCGGAGGTGCTGGTGGGGCGCCGGCTGGGCGTAGAGGTTGGCCCCGACCCGCCACGCCAGGTGCGAGTATCGGTCGGTGCCCGGCGTGAGGCCGCTGGCCTCCCGCTGGTACTGGTCGGGCCAGTCGGGCCGCAGCACGCCCAGGAGCCCGACCTCGGCCCCGAGCTTGAGCGACCTCCCGGCCTGCCAGCCGGGCTCCACCGCGGCGCGAACCCGCGTCTCGCTCAGCGAGGCGCCCACGGTCTGGCGGTGGGCCAGCGAGGCCGGGAGCTTCACGGTGAGCGGGCCGCTCGCGTAGGTCGGCTCCACGCCCGCCTCGACCACCAGCAGGCCGCCCGCGTCGGTGCGGGTCTTCTGGCCGGAGAAGCCGCCCGCGGCGGCGGAGAGCTCCCAGAACCAGGTCCAGGCTGGTTCGGCCGGGGCCAGGGCCGCTGGGGACGCTCGTGGGGGTGCCGCTTCGGGGCGGGCGGCGCCGGCCACGGCGGGGAGGGCGAGGACGGCGGTCAGGGCGAGCGCGAGCTTGAGCTTGGGCATGGCGGTCACGGGCAGGTGCAGCCGTTGGTGGAGAGGTAGGCGATGGCCTGGGCGGGGTAGGGGCTGGCGGCGTAGGCGGGGTCGGCGGCCACCAGCGCCTGGAGGACCGCCAGGGCGCTGCAGCCGGAGGCCGGGGGCGTGGCCGCGGTGCCGCTGCAGGTCGGGGCCGGCTCGACGTGCATGAAGGCCTTGGCGAGCCAGGAGAGGGCGTTGTCCGCGTAGACCGAGGGTGGCGGCACGGCCTGCAGGTCGGCGATGGCCAGGGCAACCTCCCCCTGGTCCTTGGCCGCGCCGGCGGCGAGCACGAAGGCGAGCGCGTAGTGGGCCTTGCCACGCCAGTAGCGGGCGCCGGACGAGAACGGGCTGGCCGTGCCGGCCACGTGAGAGAGGTCGGCCACCGCGGCGCGCAGCAGGGCGGTGCGCTCGGCCTTGCCGGCGGCGGTGTCCACCGGCTCCATGTAGTGGCTCTGGCCGAGGTAGTACCAGGCGTTGTCGACGAGCGGCGAGGACGGAAAACGCTGCGGCACCCTGGCGAGCTCGGCCCCGGCGGCCTGGAGGTCTGCCTTGGCGGCGGCGAACTCCAGCGAGCCGGGCAGGGGGGAGGGCACCACGTTGGCGAGCGCGAAGCCCTCCTGGAACCAGGCCCGCCCCAGCCAGTACTGTGCGTCGTCGGCGTAGGTGCCCCCCGGCGCCTGCGCCAGCGAGGCGGCCAGGTGGAGACGGGCCGCTGTGAAGGTCTGGTCGGCCGCCGACGCTGGGCCGGAGGCCAGCAGGAAGACGGCGCGCCCGGCCACGTACTGCGCGTGATCGAGCAGGAGCGAGGCCGGGTGGGCGGCGATCATCGCCTCGAGGCGGGCCCGGGCGTCCATCAGGTCCG
Organism: Anaeromyxobacter sp.; assembly: GCA_016718565.1. NCBI lineage: Bacteria > Pseudomonadati > Myxococcota > Myxococcia > Myxococcales > Anaeromyxobacteraceae > Anaeromyxobacter > Anaeromyxobacter sp. The sequence continues at coordinate 1,165,465 of JADKCZ010000001.1, forward strand.
CCGCCTGGCCGGAGACCAGCCCGAGCTCGTAGCTGCAGCGCCCCCCGTAGTAGGCGGCCTGGTCGAGCCGGATGGAGGCCGGGAACTCCAGGGGGACCCGGTCGAAGGTGGCGCGGGCCTGCCCGAAGGCGGCGGAGGCCTCGGCCAGGCGCGACTGCTCGAGGGCGAGGTCACCGGCGGCCCGGGCCGCCTCGGCCTGGGCGAGGGCCTGGCCAGCGGCGCCGTAGCCGGCCAGCCCCGCGGCGTAGAGGGTGTCCCCTGGGCGGGCGGGATCGATGGGTGGTGGCCGGGGCTCGCTGCCGCCACCGGCCCCTCCACACCCCGCCAGCAGCGCGGCGGCGAGGAGGAGCGGCAGGGCAGGACTGGAGGCGTTCACGGGATGGCGCTCCTTGGCTCAGCGTTTCGGGCCGGTGGTACCTGCGCCACAGCGGGCCTGAAGCTCGCGGAGGGTGGCGTCGGCGGGGGCCTCGGCCTGGAGCCGCCGCGCCTCGGCCAGGCAGCCGGCGGCGTCGCCATCGAGCGCCAGCAGCCCGGCGAGGCTGGCGCGGGCCGGCCGGTCGCCCGGCACCGCGTCGAGGAGGTCCTGCAGCGCCTTGCGGGCCGCCGGGAGGCGCCCGGCCGCCTGCTCCAGCTCCGCGAGCTCGCGCAGCGAGGCGACGTGACCGGGGTCCACCTCCAGCGCCTTCAGGACCTCCGCGCGGGCCTCCTCCGACTTCCCCTGCCGCTCCAGCGCCAGCGCCAGGTCGAGGTGGGCCGCGACCTGGCGCGGGTCGATGGCCAGCGCCCGGCGGTAGGCGTCCACCGCGGCATCCAGCCGGCCGGCCCGGGCGGCCACCACCCCGAGCGAGACCAGCGCGGCGGTCGAGCCCGGGCGCAGCTCGAGGGACCGTAGCAGGGCCGCCTCCGCCTCGGCCCAGCGCCCCCGCTCGGAGCGGAGCTGGCCGAGCTGGAGCCAGCCGGCGGCGTGGCGCGGGTCGAGCTCGAGCGCCTTCAGGTAGGCCCGCTCGGCGTCGTCCGGGCGCGCCCGCGCCTCCTCGAGCTTGCCGATGTTGAGCCAGGCGGCGGGGTAAGCGGGGCGCTGGCGGAGGGCGGTGTCATAGGCGGCGCGGGCCGCGGCGAGGTCGCCGGCGTTTCGCTCGAGCACGCCCAGGTTCAGGTAGGCCTCGGGGTAGTCGCCCCGCGCGGCCCCGATGGCCGCCCGGTAGGCCCGGCGCGCGTCGTCCCGCCGCCCGGCGCGATCGGCCACCAGGGCCGCCAGGAAGTGGTGCTCGGGCGCGTCCGGGCCGTCGGTCACCAGCCGCTCCACCTCCCGCTGCGCCCGGCTGAAGTCCCGGTTGCCCAGCGCCAGGCGGATGAGGCGGCGGCGCGCGTAGTGGTAGGAGGGATCGAGCCGGAGGGCCCGCTCGTAGGCGTCCGCTGCGGCGGCGTCCTCGCCCAGCCGCTCGCGGGCGCGCCCCACGGCCGCCAGCACCGAGGGCACGTCAGGGGCCAGCTCCAGGGTGCGCGCCAGCACCGGGAGGGCTCGGCGCACGTCTTCCTTGGCGTCGGTGGAGAGCCAGGCCCGGGCGATGCCGAGCCGGACGTCGGGGCGGGCGGGCGCGAAGTTCACCGCCTCCTCGAAGGCCTTCTCGGCCTGGGCGCGCCGCCCGGCCGTCAACTGGGCGCCGCCCAGCCGGACCAGCGCCCCGGCCCGGTCCTCGTTGGAGCCGCTGCTCGCGGCCGCCTCCAGGAGCGAGATGGCCTCGGCCGTCTCGCCCTTCCTGAGCAGGAGCGCGCCGAGCGCCACCCGGGCGGCGTTCAGCCCAGGTCGCAGCGCCAGGGAGCGCCGCAGGTCGGCCTCGGCCCCGGCCCGATCGCCCAGCCGGGCGCGGAGCGCGCCGAGGTCGAGGGCGCTCTGGGGCGAGGGCCGGAGCCGGTCGGCCTTCTCCAGCCAGGGCAGCGCCCGGTCCGGCCGGCCCGCCGCGGCCAGCCACGCGCCGTACTCGCCAGCCAGCCCGGCCTCCTCCGGGTTGGCGGCCACCTCCTGCTCGAGGAGCGGGAGGGCCGCCTGGAACTCGGCCCGCCGGGCCAGCAGCCGCGCCTTCGCGTGGCGCTCGGACCGCGGCGGTCCCTCGGCGCCCGTGCCGTCGGGGGTCGCCTCGCCAGCGTCCTCGTCCGCGAGCGGCGCGCCCTCCAGGATGACGATGCGGACCTCGGCGTTGCCGCGCTGGCCGGCGTAGGCCTGCAGCGCCAGCGCCCCGGACAGCAGCAGCGCCAGACCGACCAGCATCGGCCAGAGCCGGTCCACCACCAGCCGGCTCACGGCGCCACCGCTACCGCCGCGGCCGCCAGCGCCTCGCCCAGCCCCAGGCCGAGGACGTTCTGGATCTCCAGCCCGGGCCGGGCGTTGATCTCCAGGACCAGCGGCCCGGCCTCGGCGTCGACCACCACGTCGACACCGAGGTAGCCGAGCGGCACCGCCGCGGCGGCCCGGCGCGCCGTCTCGAGCACGGCGGACCAGTCCGGGACGTCGAGCCCGAGCAGCGGCGCCCCCGACTCCGGGTGGTGGGTGACCGGTCGGCCGCGGTGGAGCGCGCGGCAGGTCCGCCCGCTGGCGAGGTCGATGGCGATGCCCAGGCCGCCCTGGTGGAGGTTGGCCCGGCCGTCCGACTCCGCCGTGGGAACCCGGATCATCGCCATGATCGGCCGGGCCCGCAGCGTGATGACCCGCACGTCGCACAGGCCATCGGCCCACAGCCCGGCGAAGAGCGCGTGCGGCGACACCCGCCGCTCCACGAAGGCCCGATCCTCCAGCTGGTTGGAGTGGACCCCGAAGACGATGTCGGCGAGGTGCCGGGCCATGGTGAGGGGCGTGAGGAGCCGCCCGCCGGCCCTGCGCCAGGCGCCGGCGACCTGGTCCCACTCGCCCACCACCAGGATGCCGCCGCCCCCCGAGCCGTTGGCGGGCTTGACCACGAAGGCGCCGTGGCCCACCAGGGCGTCCACCGTGGTCGGGACCTCGAAGAGCCCGCGGCAGGTGGCCAGGGTCTCCGGCACCGGCACGCCGGCCGCCAGGAATCGCTCCTTGGCGAGCAGCTTGTCGTCGGCGAGCGGGTAGTCCCGCCGCCGGTTGTTCGGGTAGACCAGCGTGAGGTTGCGACGGTTGATGCCCACCACCCGGGCGCGGCGGGCCAGCAGGCCGCCGAGCCGCTCCCGCAGGGCCCGCACCACCGTCATGGGCTGGCCTCCCGCCGCAGCAGGCCGCGGAAGCGCAGGTACTCGGAGAGGCGCATCCCCACCCAGCGCCCCAGGTAGATGTCGGCGGCGATGACCAGGAAGAGCACCTCGGGGAAGCCGATCAGCAGCACCTGCAGCGCAAGCGAGTTCATCACCACGTAGCAAGCCAGCGTCACCACCAGCGTGCCGGCCAGCTCCTGGCCGGCGGCGCGTCCGCCGTGCTCGGTGAGGGAGAGGTAGAAGCGCTCCGCGCAGATGGCCAGCACGGCGATGGGGAAGAGCGTGACCTTGGTGAGCGGCGCCAGGCCGAGCCGCTCCGCCAGCAGGGTGGTGGTGAGCAGCGTGAAGACCACCGCGGCCAGCAGGATGGCGAGCGTCGGCGAGTGGAGCAGCTCCAGTTCCTGAAGCACCCAGCGGACCGCCGCCACCGCCGCCACCACGATCACCACCGTCACCACGCCCCAGGCGGCGCCGGTCTCGCCCGCCGAGGCGGCCAGCAGGGCCGGCAGGAAGGTGCCGAAGGTCGGCATGCCGATGACGTTGCGGAAGATCACCACCACCAGCGCACCCACCGGCAGCATCAGGATGGTGCGCAGCAGGGAGAAGGGCAGGTGGAGCCGGTCGAAGAGCCCCCAGACGTCGAAGCTCGTCGAGCTGGCCTTGGCGGCCGGAGAGGGGATGAGGGTGGCGTGGGTCTCGAAGCGGTAGTCGAAGTTGACGTCGGCGGTGTGGCGGAAGAGGGGCTCGTCCCCCACGTAGAGCGTCAGGTAGTGCTCGGGCAGCTCGGCGAAGTGGCGGTTGGTCGGGCAGAAGGGCACCCAGTGGCCAGCCACCCAGGCCTCGACCCACTGGTGCGAAGTCTTCTTGGTCCCGGGCGTCATGATGAGCCCGCCCACCAGCCTCGCCGGGATGCCGGCCTTGCGCGCCAGCGCCACGAACAGCCGGCTCTTGCCGTTGCAGGAGGCCTCACCGAGCCGCAGCGCCGTCAGCGCGTCGGTGGTCCCCTTGAAGGGCCGCGGCCTCAGGTCGGCGGTGGCTTGGTAGATGCGGGTGAGCCGCTGCAGGGCCGGCCCCTGGCCGGCGTCGAGCCTGCCGAGCAGGGCCGCGATCTCCGGCGCGTCGACCTGGATCTCCTTCTCCGGCCGGAGCGAGACCGCCACCGAAGCCGGGTAGGCCGTGGGGACCGGCAGGTCGGGGGAGACCTCGTACCGCATCCTGTGGGGCAGCACCTTGAAGGTGTGGCGGATCTGGGCCCCGTCGGGCACCCGATCGCCCGTCCAGGTGGCCACCCGGTTGGCCCCCTCCATGGCCTGCGTGAGGTGGAGGCCGAGAGCCACGTCCTTCTCCTCGGTGACGTGCTGGTGGGCGTCGCTGGAGGGCAGGAAGCTGCGCACCTTGACCTCGCCCCCCCGGCCGTCGAGTTCGATGGCGTAGGTCACCTCGTACTGGGTGACGGGGAGGACGTCCGACACGACGTAGCCCAGCGCCCGGACCTTGTAGGCCATGAGCCCCAGGCCGCCGAGGACCAGGGCGGCGGAGACGGCGGTGATCTTGGTGGCGTGGCTGGGAGGCATCTCGCGGTCTTGGCGCTGGACTTGATGACCCCGGGACCCGTCCGGGTGGCCACACGCTCGACTTCACCCTTGGGTGCCCTCGATGGTACCAGAGGGCGCACCCTCGGTCGGGCCATCCTCCGGAGCCAACGTGCTGCGGGAGCACATCCAGTTGGCGCGGCGACGGCTGGACCACCTCCCGGCCCGGGCCGGCGGCGCGGGGCGCTGAGGTCGGTCGCGCTCGACCCAGCGGCGGACAGGGCGCCCGCCCGCGGCTACCTGCCCGTCCCACCCTCCTCGGCGCGGTGGATGGCGTGGCACGACGAGCAGGCGGTGGGGCCGCTCTTCTCCTTGTGGCAGCCGGTGCAGAGCGCGTGGGCGCGGTCCTTGCCGAGCGGCACCTTGCCTATGGGTCCGGCGCCGTGGCAGGCGCGGCAGGTCTCGCGCCGCGAGAGGTGGCGGTCGTGCTGGAAAACCACGTCGCCCAGCTTGGCCGGGATCACCACCTTCGCGGGCGGCGGCGGCAGGGCGCCGGCGACGAGCGTGAGGAGCAAGAGGGCGGTGGCAGGCATGGCGGGTCCCCGGGGCAGGTGGCGTGGCGGCCCCGCAGGATACGCGGGCCACCCGGCCCACCGGGGCCGTCGGGCCGTGCGACCAAGGGTCGCGGCTTAGGGCTAGACTGACCGCCTCCATGCTCGCGCTCCTGGCTCGCACCGGTCACCTCCTCTGGGCCACCTGGCCCCGGCGCGCCGCCGTCCTCGTCGCGGCGCTGCTCACGGTGCTCATCGGAGCCAGGCTGGTGGCCGGCCGCGAGGTGCCGGCCTACCGGGTGGAGTCGCGCGCCATCGTGCAACGGGTGGTGGCCACCGGGCGGGTCCGTCCGCCGGCGCGGGTCTCGCTCGCCAGCCTGGCGCTGGGGCGGGTGCGCCAGGTGCTGGTGCGCGAAGGGGACGCGGTGGTGGCCGGCCAGGTGCTGGTCACCCTGGAGGACGCCGAGCCGTCGGCGGCGCTGCGGCAGGCGGGTGGGCGGGTGTCCGAGGCCGCCGCCCGGCTGGCGCAGGTGCGCGGGGTGAGCGGCCCGCAGGCGGCCGAGGCGCTGCAGCAGGCGGAGCTCGAGGTGGCCCAGGCCGAGCGGAACGCCGAGCGCTCCCACGCCCTGGCCGCGGCCGGCGCCACCTCGGCGCAGGACGAGGACGAGGCGGTGCGGGCCCTGGGCGTGGCGCGCAGCCGCCGCGAGGCGGCGGCGGCCCAGGCGGCCTCCGCGGCCGGCGGCCCGGAGACCCGCCAGGCGGCGGCGGCGCTGGCCCAGGCCGAGGCGGCGCGGGCGGCGGCGCAGGCGCGCCTCGGCGAGAGCGAGGTGCGGGCCCCAGCGGCCGGGCTGGTGGTGGCGCGGCTGTGCGAGCCGGGCGACGTGGTGGCGGCCGGCAAGCCCCTGCTCTCCCTCACGCTGGAGGGCCCGGCCGAGCTGACCGCCCAGGTGGACGAGAAGAACCTGGCGCTGCTGGCGGTCGGCCAGCCGGCCCAGGCCAGCTCCGACGCCTTCCCCGGGCAGGTCTTCGACGCACGGGTGGCCTTCCTGGCCCCCTCGGTCGACCCGGCCCGCGGCACGGTGGAGGTGCGCCTCACCGTGCCGACGCCGCCGCCGGTGCTGCTGGCCGACATGACCGTGGCCATCAACGTGGACGTGGGGCGCAAGGCGGCGGCGCTGGTCCTGCCGACCGAGGCGGTGCGGGATCCCGCCGGCGAGCCCTGGGTGCTGGTGGTGGCGGACGGCGCGGCGGCGCGGCGCCCGGTGAGGCTCGGGCTGCGCGGCGACGGCCTGGTGGAGGTGGCGGCGGGGCTGGCGGCGGGCGAGCTGGTGGTGGCGCCGTCGGCCGGCCAGGTGGCGCCGGGCACGCGGGTGCGGGCGCTGGTGCGGCCCGCGGCGAGGGCCGACCGTGCCCTTTGAGCTCTTCGTGGCCCTGCGCTTCCTGCGCGAGGGGCGCGCCCAGACGGCCCTCATCCTGGGCGGCACCACGGTGGGCGTGGCGGTCATCGTCTTCCTCTCGGCGTTGATCACCGGCCTGCAGCTCACCCTCATCGATCAGACGCTCTCGGCCCAGGCGCACGTCATCATGAAGCGGCCCGATCGGATCACGCGGATCCTGCCGGCGCCTGGCGGCGAGGCGGTGGTGGCCCGGGCCGAGAAGACCCCGGAGCGCGAGCGCTCCATCGAGCAGTGGCAGCTGGTGCTCGGCCAGGTGCGGGCCACCGAGGGCGTGGTGGCCGCCACCGCCACCGCCGCCGGCTCGGCCTTCGCCAGCCGCGGCGAGCTCTCCCGCTCGGTGGCGCTGCGCGGCATCGACCCGGTCTCCTTCGACCAGGTCGTCCACGTCTCGCCCAAGGTGGTCTCCGGCAGCTTCCGGGTGGAGGGGGCCGAGGCCGTCATCGGCACGGTGCTGGCCCACGACTTGGGGCTGGAGGTGGGCGACAAGCTGCGCCTCACCAGCGCCGAGGGGCGCGGCGACGTCTTCACCGTGGCCGGGCTCTTCGACGTGGGCAACAAGGACGTCAACCAGCGCTGGGTGCTGGTCTCGCTGCGCCAGGCCCAGACCCTGCTCGACCTGGTGGGCGGCGCCACCACCATCGAGGCCAAGGTGGACGAGGTCTTCCAGGCCGAGGCCACGGCGCAGGTGCTGGGGGCCTCCACCGGGCTGCAGGCCGACAGCTGGATGAAGCTCAACCAGCAGCTCCTCTCCGGCCTGCAGGCGCAGAGCTCCTCCTCGGTGATGATCCAGGTCTTCGTCATCATCTCGGTGGCCCTGGGCATCGCCTCGGTGCTGGGGGTCTCGGTCATCCAGAAGAGCCGCGAGATCGGCATCCTCAAGGCCACCGGCGCCAGCACCGGGCTGGTGATGCGGGTCTTCCTCATCGAGGGGGCGGTGGTGGGCATCCTCGGCTCGGTGGCGGGGGGGCTCATCGGCGCCGGCCTGTCCGGCTTCTTCGCCCGGGCCGTCAAGAACCCCTACGGCGAGTCGCTCTTCCCCATGGCGCTCACCCCGCGCCTGTTCCTGACCGCCTCCGCGGTGGCGCTGGGCACCGGCCTGCTGGCGGCCTGGTACCCGGCCCGGCACGCCGCCCGCCTCGATCCGGCCCAGGTGATCCGCGGTGGCTGAGCCGGTCCTCGAGCTGCAGGGCGTGGTGAAGGACTACGGCGAGGTGGTCCGCACCCGCGTGCTGCACGGGGTGGACCTCTCGGTGGCCAGGGGCGAGTTCACCGCCCTGATGGGCCCCTCCGGCTCGGGCAAGTCGACGCTGCTCAACCTGATCGGCCTGCTGGACCGGCCCACCGAGGGGCGGGTGGTGCTGGGCGGCCAGGACACCGGCGCGCTCGACGACGACGGGCTGACCCGCTACCGCGGCAAGGCGGTGGGCTTCGTCTTCCAGTTCCACCACCTGCTGCCCGAGTTCACCGCGCTGGAGAACGTCATGCTGCCCATGGCGGCGGCGCGCGGCCGGCTCACCCCCGACATGGCCGAGTGCGCCGGCCACCTGCTCGGGCAGGTGGGGCTGGGGGCGGTGGCCCAGCGGCGCGCCAACCTGCTCTCCGGCGGCCAGCAGCAGCGGGTGGCCATCGCCCGGGCGCTGGCCATGGCGCCCAGCGTGGTGCTGGCCGACGAGCCCACCGGCAACCTCGACACCGTCAGCGCCGACGCCATCTTCACGCTGCTGCGCCAGTTCAACGCCAGGGCCGGCGTCACCTTCCTCATCGTGACCCACGACCCACGCCTGGCGGCGCGCTGCGACCGGATCATCGAGCTGGTGGACGGCCGCATCGTCTCCGACCGGCCCAACCGCAGGGAGGGACCATGACCACCACCGCGGCCTTCCGCGCCCTGGCCCGGCGCGCCGTGGCGCTGCCCGAGGAGGCCCTGCTGGCCGAGTGCGACGAGGCCTTCTTCATCGCCAGCGGCCCGGGCGGCCAGCACCGCAACAAGACCGAGAGCGGCGTGCGGCTGGTCCACCGCCCCAGCGGCGTGACGGTCACCGCCACCGAGCGGCGCAGCCAGGCGCAGAACCGCGGCGAGGCGCTGAAGCGGCTGCGGGAGCGGCTGGCCGCCCTGGGGGTGGAGCCCAAGGTGCGCCGCGCCACCAGGCCCACCCGCGGCTCGAAGGAGCGGCGCATCGGCGAGAAGAAGCACCGCGCCGCGCGCAAGGCGGAGCGGAAGGACTTCGACTGAAGGCGGGGGGCGGGCGCCGGGCGCCCGGGGCGGCCCTACGCGACCTGCGAGGCCAGCGGCACCGGCTCGGCCAGCCCGGCCAGCACCAGCCGGTCGATGGCGGCCTTCACCTCGGCCGCCTCGATGCCGGCGTCCTGCAGGGCCCGGCTCAGGTCGTTGAGCCCCTTCTTCTGGCCACGCAGCTCGCCGAGGAGCACCCCGTCGCCGGCGCTCACCTGCAGCGGCGCGGCCCAGGCCGCCAGGGCGGCCTGCAGGGAGGCGCGGCCGCTGGAGCGGGCGCCGTTCACCACCTCGCGGTGCGCCTGCTCGGCCTCGAGGCCGGCGACGGAGAGGGTGAACTTCTGGCCGCGGGGCCAGCGCCGGGGCACGGCGGAGGTGGGCAGGGGGTCGGGCACCATCGGGGCGCGATGTATCCGCCCGATCGAGGGGGCAAGTCAACGGGGCAGTTGTGCGCCGGCGGCCCCCGCGGCCCGCCCCTAGCCGCAGCCGCCCGGCTCGCCGCCGGCGTTCCAGGCCACCAGCCCCTCGCGCCCCAGCACGCGCTGGACCTCGATGCGCAGGCCCGGCACCAGGTGGCGCAGGCGCGCCTCCACCAGGAACGGGATCCCGTTGGCGGTGAGCGCCAGGTCTGCGGCCTCGTCGGCTGCCCCATCCAGGGACAGGTGATAGCTCACGCCCCCTCAACCACGGCCGACGTGGATCCGGATGGTGCTGCCGGGGCCGGCGCCGGCCAGGTGGCCCTCCAGCAGGGCGCGGGCCTCGGAGGTCACGGTGACGTCGGTGGCTTCGGTGGTGGTCGTGGCGGAGGTGGCCATGGAGCCTTGGAGCCCGGGGAGGGGCGGAAGGGTTCGGCGGGGCCGGGCCACCCTGCCCGCACGGCGGGCCGAAGGGCCGCCCTACCGGCGTGGCGGGCGCTCAGGTCCCGACGCGCAGCAGCGTCAGGAGCGGGGCGTCGGGGTCGAAGTCCCCGCTGAGGTCCACCTGGCACTGGAGCATCCAGTCCACCTCGCCGGCCTCGTCCACCAGGCGCTGCACCGCCTCCCAGCGGCGCGGCCCGAGGGCGGTGACGAAGGTCTGGTGCGGCTTGCGGGCCGCCGGGGTCACGTCGATGCGCGGGTGGGCCTCGAAGTAGGGGGCCAGCTCCGCCTCCAGGCGGGCCGGGGTCCAGGCCCCCTCGCCGGCGCGCAGGGCCGCCGCGGCGCCCTCCCAGTCCTTCCGGGAGAGGGCCAGCAGCAGCCGGTGCAGCTCGGTGCGCAGGCGCGCTGCGAAGCCGCGGGCGTCGGCCCAGATGGGCGGCGGCCCCACCACCCGCTCCGGCGCGGCCAGCGGCGCGGCCTGGAAGGTCGGGTCGCGCAGCCGCTCCCACTCGTCGAGCAGCGACGAGTCCACCCCGCGCACCGTGGTGCGCAGGAAGGCGATGACGTCGTCGGTCACCTCGTCGCGGTACCCCTCCGGCACGGTCTGCACCAGCGTCTTGTAGCTCTCGGTGAGGTAGCGCAGCAGCAGCCCCTCGCTGCGCTGCAGCTCGTACTCCCGCACGTACTCGCCGAAGGTCATGAACCGCTCCACCATCTCGCGGGCCACGCTCTTGGGGCGGATGTTCTCGGCGCCCACCCAGGGGTGCCTGGCGGCGAACTCGTTGAAGGTGGCGTAGACGAAGTCCCGGTTGGGCTTGGGGTACTCCACCTCCTCCAGCAGCTTCATGCGCTCGTCGTACTCGATGCCCTCGGACTTCATCCGGTTGACCGCCTCGCCGCGGGCCCGGTCCAGCTGCTTCCACAGGATCTGGTCGGGGTTCTCCTGGATCGACTCCACCATGGAGAGCAGGTCCAGCGCGTAGGTCTCCGACTCACGCGGGACCTTGGGCAGGGTGTCGAGCAGGTAGAGCGAGAGGGTGTGGAAGAGCGAGAAGTCACGCTGCAGCCCGGGCGCCGGCCGGAGGTAGGCGCCGCGCCAGCCCTCGACCCGCTCCAGCTGGACCAGCCCGGCGGCCTTGAGGGTGCGCAGCCGCTGCGCCGCCGCCACCCGGTGGCGGTGCTGCAGCACCTCGGTGCCGTGCGAGCGGGCGATGAGCCGCACCAGGCGGCCGTAGCCGCCGCCCACCTCGCTGGTCTCGCTCTGCAGCAGGTTGACCAGCAGGGCGAAGCTGGGCTCGAAGCGGCTCTGCAGCGGCTCCGGCGCCTTGACCTGCAGCCGCTCGAAGGTGAGCCGGTCGAAGTGGACGTAGCCCTTGGTGGGCGGCTGCTTCTTGACCACCTTCTTGCCGGACCGCTCCTTCTCGGCCAGCCGCTTGTTCTCCACCACGTGCTCGGGGGCCTGCGCCACCACGTAGCCGCGCTCGTCGAACCCCTTGCGCCCGGCCCGGCCGGAGATCTGGTGGAAGTCGCGCGCCGGCAGCACCAGCACCTTCTCGCCGTCGAACTTGCACAGCTGGGTGAAGAGCACGGTGCGGATGGGGATGTTGACCCCCATGCCCAGCGTGTCGGTGCCGGAGACCACCTTGAGCAGCCCCTGCTGCGCCAGCTTCTCCACCAGCAGCCGGTACGTGGGGAGCAGCCCGGCGTGGTGCAGCCCCACCCCGTGGCGCAGGAAGCGCTGCAGCTCCTTGCCGTAGGGCGACTCGAAGCGCACCCCGTCGAGCGCCAGCTTGATGGCCTCCTTCTCCTCCCTGGTGGAGAAGGTGGCGCTCATCAGGTTCTGGGCCTGCTCGGCGGCGGCCCGCTGGGTGAAGTTGACCAGGTAGACCGGCGCCTTGTTGGCCTTGACCAGCTCCTCCAGGGTCTCGTGCAGCGGCGTCTCGCGCCACTCGAACTCCAGCGGCACCGGCCGCACCGCGCTGCGCACCGCCGCCACCGCGCGCCCGGTCACCTCCTGCAGCGAGGCCTCCACCTCGGCGGTGTCGCCCAGGGTGGCCGACATGAGCAGGAAGGTGGCCTTCTCCAGCGTGAGGAGCGGCACCTGCCAGGCCACGCCGCGCTCCTTGTCGCCGTAGTAGTGGAACTCGTCCATCACCACCGCGTCGTCGCGCAGGGTGGACTCGCGCAGCGCCAGGTTCATCAGGATCTCGGCGGTGCAGCAGAGGATGGGGGCGTCGCGGTTGACCGCGCCGTCGCCGGTCATCATCCCCACCCGCTCCGGGCCGAAGAGGCGGCACAGGTCGAAGAACTTCTCGTTCACCAGCGCCTTGATGGGGCAGGTGTAGAAGCTGCGGCGCCCCTGGGCCAGGGCCAGGAAGTGCAGGAAGGTGGCCACCAGCGACTTGCCCGAGCCGGTGGGCGTGGCCAGCACCAGGTGTGTGCCGTCCAGCAGGTGCAGCAGGGCCTCCTCCTGGTGCGGGTAGAGGACCAGGCCGGCCCGGCTGGCCCAGCCGACGAAGCGGTCGAGGACGGCGTCGAGGGCCAGGGTCTCGCCCGGGGCGGGCAGCAGGGCGGCGAGCGGGGCCTCGCGGGTGGGCTCGGTCATGGGCGGGGGCAAGCTACCGCGCGGGCCGGCGGGGCGGTAGGGCGCCCCCGCCGCGACCTGGTGCGCATCTCCCGCGTCCGGGCTATCTTGCCCGCACCCCCGGTGCGACAGGCGCCGGGCGCCGCACCGTCACCACCACCAGGAGCCCACCATGCGCCGCCTCGCCCTCGCTGCCCTGCTCACCCTCCCGCTCATCGCCCTGGCCGAGGAGGCCAAGCCCGTCGAGTGGAAGGGCACGGTGGGCGCCGGCCTCATCGTCCTGACCGGCAACTCCGAGACCACCACCTTCACCGGCGCGGCGCAGGCCAGCCGCGAGACCCTCGGCTGGATCCTCTCGGCCAAGGCGTCCGGGGCCTACGGCCAGAACCGGTCGCCGGGGGCGGCCAGCGAGACCACCGCGCTCAGCGCCGCCGGCCAGGTCCGGCTGGACCGGAAGCTCGGCGAGACCTGGACGGTGTTCGTCATCGGCGGGGCCGAGACGGACCACGTGGCCAGCGTGGAGTACCGCACCATCAGCGAGCTGGGCGCCAGCGCCCAGTGGGTGGACGTCAAGGAGGCCGACTGGCAGAAGCTGGCGCTGCGCACCGACCTCGGCCTGCGCTACGGCTACGAGGCGCGCTACCAGTACTACGGCACCCCCATCGGGCCGCAGCCGGGCGTCGAGCTCATCGCCCCGCGCCTCGGCCTGGCCTTCCGCTACGGCTTCTCCAAGGACGTCTTCTTCACCGAGGAGGCGGAGGTCATGACGGCCCTCAACGGCGAGTCGCGGGTGCTGGCCAAGTCGGTCAGCAAGCTCTCCAGCCGGCTCACCCAGGCCGTCACCTTCGGGGTGGGCTACACGGTGAGCCACGACAGCCTGCCGGCGGCGGGCAAGGTGAAGACCGACACCGCGCTGACCGCGCTGCTGGAGGTCGGCTTCTAGCAGGGTCCCGCGCCGGCCCGCGCGCCCCGGCCCGGGGCCCGCGGCGCCGGCTCACTCCACCCGGAACCCGCTGACGATCTCGGAGATCCGCACCGAGGTGGCCTTGAGGTGGGCGGCGGCCTGCTCCAGCCCCTGGATGCGGGCCAGGGTCTCCTCCATGCCGGCGTCCAGGTCGCGCATGGCGCCGGCGATCTGGCCGACCCCGGTGGACTGCTGCTGCACCGCGGTGGCGATCTGCAGGGCCGCCTCGCTGGTCTCCTTCACGATGGCGCCGATGTGCGTCAGGCTCTGGCCGGAGGCGCGGATGGCGTCCAGGCTGCCCTCCATGCCGCGGCGCGAGCGCTCGGTGAGGTCCAGGGTGGCCTGGATGGCGGCCTGGATCTCCTGCACCATCCGGCCGATGCGCGCCGCCGCCTGGCCGGACTGCTCGGCCAGGGCCCGCACCTCGGCCGCCACCACCCCGAACCCCTTGCCGGCCTCGCCGGCCCGCACCGCCTCGATGGAGGCGTTGAGGGAGAGGACGTGCGACTGGGTGGCCAGGTCCTTCACCGTCTCGACGATCTCGCCGACGGCGCGGGCCTGGTCGAGCAGCAGGGTGCTCTGGGCCACGATGCGCCCCACCGAGTCCTGGATCTGCCGGATGCCCTCCACCGACTGCTGGGCCGAGCCCTGCCCCTGCAGGCTGAAGTCGGCGGCGCGCCGCGCCACGTCCAGCACCGAGGTGGCCCGGCTGGAGGCCAGGGCGGAGGTCTGCTCCAGCTGGCGGGTGGTGGTGCTGGTCTGGGCGATGCCGGTGGCCTGCCGCTCCAGCAGCGCGGTCTGCGCCCGGGTCAGCTGGTCCAGCTCGACGGCGGCGCCCGAGAGGTCGCCGGAGGCGGTGCCCAGGGTGGCGATGATCTCGCGCAGCCGCCCGGTCATGCGCAGGAAGGCGCCGGCCAGCGCCCCCACCTCGTCGCCGGAGGTCACCTCGATGGGCACCGTCAGGTCGCCCTCGGCGATGCGCAGGGCGGCCCGGTGCAGGGTCTCGAGCGGGCGCGACAGGCCGGCGGCCAGCCACCAGGAGAAGGCGGTGGCCCCCACCGCGGCCAGGATCATGATGAGCGCGCCCAGGGCCGCCGAGCGGGCCTGCAGCCGGCGGGCCGCCTCGAAGCCGGTCGCCATGGAGGCGCGGGCGCGGGCGGTCCGGTCGGCCAGCTCGCCGCCCAGGGCGCGGAACCGCCCGGCCATGGCCTGCGTGGCCGCCACCACCACCTCGCCCTTGTCGCGCCGGATGAGCCGCTCGGTGGTGTGGCGCGCCAGCTGGTAGTACTCGTCCACCTGCCCGTGGAGCCGCTCGGCCTGCTCCTCCTCCAGGCCGGCCGCCTCCGCCAGCTCGATGCGGCGGCCCATCTCGGCGTGCAGCCCGTCGGCCAGCTCCAGGCCGGCCAGGTCCTCGGCGCCGGCCGAGTCCCGCAGCTGCCCCTGCAGCCGGGCCAGCAGCTCCTCCAGGTCGCGCGACACCTCCAGCGCCGGGGCGTGCTCCCGCTCGACGCGGGTCAGCTCCTGCGAGGCCCGGCTGGAGAGCGCCGCCGAGACGCCGGTGGCCACCAGGGCGGCGGCCACCACGGCCGCGGCCGGCAGGACCATCTTGTGGCGGAACTTGAGGCCGGAGGACATGGGGACGCTCAGGGCCTGACGGCCACGACCTTCACGCCGGTGACGTCGGCGGTGGGGGAGACGTAGCCGATGGCGCCCGGGTTGGCCCGCACGTAGGCCACCACCTCGGCGTCACCGGCCTTCTCCAGGGGGGGGACGTCGCGGCCGGAGAAGATCTGCTGGTTCCAGTAGGAGCGGACCGCGTTGAGGCTCTTCTGGTGAACGGCCTCGGCGACGCGCCGGCGCAGCCGCTCGGAGGCGGGCTCGACCGGCATGGCCGGCGTGCCGTCCGGCCAGCGCAGCACCTTCTTGAGGAGGAGCTGCGAGACCTGCACCCGGCCCAGCTCGCCGGCCGGGTTGTCCGGGTGGACCACCACCTTGAAGTCCTCGGCCAGCGCCGGCGGCGCGGCGCACAGCAGCAGGACGGCCAGGAGGCGGAGGGCGGGGCGCATCGGCTGGCCTAGAAGGCGAACTGGGTCCCGACGACGAGCACGCCGGTGCCGGTGGGCGGGGGCGAGTCCACCAGGTCGCGCGGCGTGGTGGGCCGCCCCAGCGTCTCCTCCGGGTAGGCGAAGCGGTTGCCCTCCACCTGGTGGAAGGAGGCCTTGAAGGCCAGGCTGGGGCTGACCCAGTAGTTCAGGCTGGCCGCCACCTCCTGGTGGCGCAGCAGCGGGCTCGAGCCGGCGTAGCCGTCCAGGGTGGTGCGGTGGGCCTCCAGGCGCAGGGCCGCCTGGAGGTGCTCGGTGAACCACCAGGCGGCGGTGGCGTAGCCCGACCAGGCCCGCTCGGTGCCGATCTCGGCGGTGAGGAAGGCCTCGGCGTCGAGCCAGAGCCGCTCCCCGCGGTGCTGCACCGAGAGCCCCGCCACCAGGAAGGTCTCGCTCTTCCCCTCGTCCTTGGTGAGGTGGCCGCCGTAGCCGGAGAGCCGGACGGTGAGGTCGGACGGGGTGGTCAGGCTGAGCCGGCCGCCCAGGAGATCGCGCCCCTGCTGCGGCTCGGGGGCCAGGTCCAGGAGGGCGTCGCCCCCGCCCGACTCCAGGCCGCGGTAGCCCTCCAGCTCGGAGAGCTTGACCGCCCCGGCGTAGAAGTCCCAGGCCACCGTCCAGCCGTCCTCGCTGATGGCCAGGCCGGTCAGCCCGGCGCCCAGGTAGGCCGTGCCGGTCACGTTGGCCGGCCCGTAGACGGAGGTGGGCAGGGTGAAGAAGGCGCGGGTGGTGCCGGCGAAGCGCAGCTCGTTCAGGTTGCCGATGGGCTGCTGCACCTTGCCCACCCGCACCCGCAGCTGCTCGGAGAAGCGCCACTCGGCGAAGACCCACTCGGCCTCCACCTCCTGGGGATCGAAGCCGAGCTGGGCCGAGATGACCAGGTCCGGGGAGGGGCGGGCCGACAGCACCAGGTCGAACATGGCGGTGTCGTAGTTGCCGTCCGGCGTGGCCTCGCCGAAGGAGTTGCCCGAGGTGGTCCGCTGGTAGGCCCACTGGCCGTCGCCGTGCACGGTGAGCTGCCCGTCGGCGACGTCCACCGGGCGGGCGGCCAGCGGCAGCGCCAGGGCGGCGGCGGCCAGCAGGGCGGCGGGGAGGGTGGAGGGCCGGGTGGGGCGCACGCCCACAGTCCTAGCAGGTTCGCGGCTCACGCGGCGGCGGGATCGAAGGCGATGCCGGCCCGCTCCAGCAGCCCCTTGAGCTCCGCCTTGTTGACGGCCTTGGCCCAGGCCTCCCTCGGCTCCACCAGCTTCTTCTTCACCAGCTCCAGCAGCGAGTCGCCCAGGGTGGCCATGCCGGCCGCCTTGCCGGTCTGCATGATGGAGGGGATCTGGAAGGTCTTGCCCTCGCGGATCAGGTTGGCCACGCCCGAGTTGCACAGCAGCACCTCCAGGGCCGCCACCCGCCCGCCCCCGATCTTCTTGCACAGGGTCTGGGCGATGACGCCCTTCAGCGACTCGGAGAGCATCATGCGGATCTGGGCCTGCCGGTCGGCCGGGAACTGGTCGATGATCCGGTCCACCGTGGAGGGGGCGGTGTTGGTGTGCAGCGTGCCGAAGACCAGGTGGCCGGTCTCGGCGGTCTCGATGGCGATGGCGATGGTCTCGAGATCGCGCAGCTCGCCCACCAGCACCACGTCCGGGTCCTCGCGCAGCGCGGCCCGCAGGGCCGCCTTGAACCCGCTGGTGTGCACCCCCACCTCGCGCTGGTTCACCAGGCACTTGCGGTTGGGGTGCACGAACTCGATGGGGTCCTCGATGGTGATGATGTGGTCCTCGCGGGTGCGGTTGACGTGGTCGATCATGGCCGCCAGCGTGGTGGACTTGCCGGAGCCGGTGGGGCCGGTCACCAGCACCAGCCCCTTGCTGAGGTGGCACAGGTCCAGCACCGGCTTCGAGAGCCCCATCTTCTCGGCGGTCAGGATCTCGGTGGGGATCTGCCGCAGCACCGCGCCGATGCCCTTGCGGTCGCAGAAGACGTTGACGCGGAAGCGGGCCTGGGCCGTCTCGTGGGCGAAGTCGGTGTCCTTGCGGGCGTGCCACTCCTCGCGGTTCTTCTCCGGGGCCACCGTCCAGAGCATGTCCTTGAGCCGCTCGGGGGAGAGGGGGCCGTAGCCCAGCACCGGCGTGATGTCGCCGTCGATGCGCAGGCTGGGCGGGTTGTCGCTGGAGAGGTGCAGGTCGGAGGCGCGGCGTGCCACCATGGCCTCCAGCAGGGCGTCGAAGGCGGCGCGCGGATCGGCCGGGGCCGGGACGGTGAGCGCCGGCGCGGTCGCGGCGGGCTGGACCGGCGTGGCCGGCGCCGCGGGGGGCGGCGCGGGGGGGATGATGACCGCCGGCGAGGCGCCGCTGGGGGTGCGGCGCGGCGACTGGCCCACCGGGGTGCCAGGCAGGTCGAGGTCGAGCGGGCCGGCCGGCCGGGCCGGGGCGACGGCGACGCGGCGCAGCACCTGGGCCCGCGCCAGGGCCCCCTCGAGCGCGAAGCGCACCTCCACCGCGCCGGCCGGGGCCAGGTAGTTGAAGGTGGTGGGGCCGGGCTGGGGGAAGCCGGGGCGCAGGTCCTCGGGCAGGATCTCGGTGAGCGCCCCCACGATCTGCGGGGTGGTGAGCGGCTGCTTGATGAGCAGCTGGTCCCCGCGTGGCGTGGACAGGCTGGCGCCCTGGCCGGTCACCAGGGAGAGCTCCGAGCCGGGCTCGGCGTACAGGCGGTCGATGAGGGGGTCGAGGCGGGACATGGTCACCGTGTGCGGAGGGCCACGCAGGCGACGTGGCGCTTGTTGACGTAGGCGATCTCCTCGCCCTGGATCAGGCGGAAGAAGGGCTGGGGCTCGTTGAGCACGTCCACCAGGCGGGTCCGGTCGGGCGGGCGCACGAAGGAGACCAGGCCGCCGAGGGCGGTCCCGTCCTGCAGCTGGACCTCCACCTCGTGCTCGGTGGGCAGGGTGACCTCGTCGGCGTCGGCGTCGAGGGCGCGCGCCACCCGCACCACCGGCACGCCGGGTCGGTGCAGGAAGCTCATGGCCCCGGCGGCCTCGTCGAGCGCCGGGATGAAGTCGTCCCGCCCGTTGAGCAGATCGAGCGGCACCTCGGGTCCGGCGTGGCCGGGCGCCGCCTCCGCCAGGAAGAGGGCCATCTGCCGCGCCACGCCGCCGGGCATGATGACCTGCACCGAGACCTTCCGCTTGGGGACCCGAAGCTCGTCCATGGCGGAGGCACGGTGCGAAGGCCGTGCCCACCGGACCCGTGCGGTGGCGCGGGTCGAGGGCCGGGACGTCACGGACCCCCGGGTCCGACGGCACCCGGCCGGCGGCGCCACCCGCCCCGGGCCGGGTGACCGCGCCCGGGTGGCTGCGCGCCCCCGCCTCTGGCGCGGCGCGCCATCCGGGAGCAGAATCCCGCCGCTTTCACACCCGGAGGGGAACCCGCGATGAGGAGCACCCGCTACGATCTCTACGGCGCCCTGGTCGGCGTCGGCCTGCCCGTCCTCGGCACGCTGCTCGAGGCCTGGACGCGCCACGGCGGCGTCTCGCCCGAGGCCCTGGCGGCGGCCTTCGCAGGGCAGCCGCTCCTCTGGATCATGGCCACCACCCCGGTGGTGCTGGGCGGCCTGGGCCACGTGCTGGTGCGCCAGCACGGCGAGATCGTCCGCCAGAGCAGCGAGATCGTGCGGCAGAGCGGCGAGATCGTGACGCTGGAGCAGGCGCGCCGCGAGAGCCTGCAGGGCACCGCCTCCGAGCTCTTCGCCAGGGCCCAGGGGCTGCTGGGCAACGTCTCCAACTTCACCGCCACCACCGAGGAGACCGCCGGCAGCGTCCGCCAGGCCTCCGGCACGCTGCACGCGCTGGCGCAGGCCTCCAGCGCGGCGGCCCTCTCGGCCGAGCAGGTGGTCGGCATCGCGCTCAAGGCCGAGCGGGCCGGCGACCAGGGGCTGCGCCAGGCCGAGGCGGTGCACGGCGATCTGGTGCAGCTGGCCGACGACGTGCGCGACCTGGCGGCCCGCATCGAGGCGCTCGACGGGCGCCTGGCCGAGGTGGTGGCCGCCGCGGGGGTCGACCGCCCGGGGGCGCGCCTGCCGGAGCGGCTGGCCGAGGCGCTGGCCGCGGCCCAGCGGACCATGGGCGGGGCCCTGGAGCTGGCCCGGGCCGGGGCGGTGCGCGCCGAGGCCGGCGCGCTGCAGGCCGGGGAGACCCCGCGGGTGGTGCAGGCCTTCGAGGCGGCGCTGGGCGAGTCGGCCCGGGCGGCCCGCGAGATCGCGCGGGTGGCCCAGCAGCAGGAGCAGGGGGTGGAGGTGGCGCTGCGCGCCATGGCCCAGATCTCCCACGCCACCGAGGGCGCCACCGCCTCCACGCTGGAGGTGGCCAAGGAGGCGCGCGCCCTCAACGACCTGGCCACGGCGCTGCGGCAGGCGGTCAAGGCGACGCCGGGGCCGCGCGTAGGGTGAGGTAGGCGTCGCGATCCGGGGTCGCAGGACTGGCGAGGCCGGCCCCGTTGATCCAGAATCCGGCACCCCCGGACCCCACGCAGGAGCACCATGTACACGCGGAGGTACTTCTTCTACGGCGCGGCCTTTGGCCTGCTCTTCCCGCTGGCCGGCTCGGTGATCGAGGCGGCGCTCGGGCCAGCCGGACTCACCGTCCAGGGCCTGGTGGAGGCCCAGGCGCGGCCGCTGCTCTGGATCATCTGGACCGCGCCGCTCTTCCTGGGCGTGCTGGCCTCCATCGCCGGCCGCCAGCAGGACCTGCTGGTGCGGTCGGAGGCGGCCAAGCGCGAGGAGTTCCTCGACACCGCCCGCACCCTGGTGTCGGCGGCCCAGTCGCTGCTCTCCTCGGTGAGCGCCTTCTCCAGCATGACGGCCGAGACCGCCGCCAGCGTGCGCGAGACCACCGCCACCATGGGCCAGCTGGGCCACACCGCCACCCAGGCGGCCCTCACCGCCGAGACCGTGATCGGCCTGGCGCAGCAGGGCGCCCGCGTCTCGGCCGAGGGGCTGGCCGCCGTGGAGACCAGCCAGGGCGAGATGTCCAAGCTGGCCGACGAGGTGAAGGCCCTGTCGCAGAAGATCGAGGGGCTGAACGGCCGGATGCGCGACATCTTCGAGATCGCCTCGGTGGTGAACTACATCGCCGACCGCTCGCAGCGGCTGGCCGACCGCGCCGTGGTGGAGGCCCAGAAGGCCGGGCCGGCCGGCGTCGGCTTCGCCGACGTGGTGGCCGAGATGCGCCACCACGCCGAGGACGCCAAGCGGGCCGCCGCCCAGGTGAAGGGCATCCTCTCCGAGGTCCACAAGGCCATGCTCTCGGCCATGACCGCCGCCGAGGTGGGCATCCGCCGCGCCGAGCAGGGCGCCTCGGTGGCGGCCGGCACCGGCGAGACCATCCGGCGCCTGGCCAACGCCCTCAAGGAGTCGTCGGGGGCGGCCCGGGAGATCGCCACGGTGGCCCAGCAGCAGGACCACGGCATCGACCAGGTGCTGAAGGCCATGAACGAGATCTACCTGGCCACCCAGGAGACCATGAGCTCCACCCAGGCGGTGGCCACCGAGGCCAAGGCCCTCAACGACCTGGCCAGCGGCCTGAAGCGGGCGGTGGCGGACTAGCCGGGGTGGGCGACGCGCCGGCGTGGCCCGGTCAGCGGCGCGCCCGCCTGGCCGCGGTGAAGAGCACCTCCAGCCGGCCGGGCCCCGGCCCGTGGCGCTCCACGTGCTCCGGGATGACGCGGATCAGGGCCGCCTCGGGCGCCTCGGGGCCGCCGGGGAACCAGCGGGCCCAGGAGGCGTCCCACAGCTCGCGCATCAGCCGGCGGTCGCGGATCACCTCGCCGGTGCCCGAGACCGAGAGCGTGGGCTGGCCCTCCTCGCCGGTGAACGAGAGGGCGCACTGCGGCTCGTGGTCCAGGTCCTTGCACTTGTTGGAGCCGATGGAGGTGGCGAACCAGATCTCCTCGCCGCGCACCCGCTGGCGCATGGCCATGGGGCGGGAGTGGAGGTGGCCATCGGCGCCGCGGGTGGTGAGGATGGCGGTCCGGTAGGCGGCGAGCAGGGTGGCGTAGTCGCGTTCCGTCATGGCGGCCTGGCTGGTGGCTGGAGGAGAAGTGGCAGCATACCGCACCCCGGCGGGACTCCGGGGCCCTAGGCCTGCGGGCGGAATCGCGCCATGATCGGGCCAGCCGGAGAGGACGCGAGACCCGTGAGACACGCCGCCAGGCCCACCGCCGCCACCCTGCTGGACGGCCTCGAGGTTCCCGCCTTCCTGTGCCGGCCCGACGCCGGCGTGGTGGCCGCCAATGGCCCGGCCGGCGCGCTGCTGGCGGGCTGGGCTCGCGCCCCCTTCGACCGCCCGGCCGGCGAGCTGATGGGCTGCCTCAACGCCCGCGACGCCGGCTGCGGCCGCGGGCCGCGCTGCGCCCAGTGCCCGGTGCGCGCGGCCATCGCCGCCGCCATCGCCGGCGGGCGGGTGGACCGGGTGCCGGTGGCCATGGTGCTGGTGCGCGACGGCGCCCCGTGCCGGGTCGAGCTCCGCGTCTCGGCGTCGCCGGCGGAGGACGACGGCCAGGCGCTGGCGCTCCTGACGCTCGAGCCGGCGGAGTGGGTGCGGTAGCAGGCGTGGCGCTGCCGCCCCTCCTCGCGCTGCTGGTCGCCGCCGCCCCGGCCACGTTCGCGCTCGACCTGGGCGGCCCGGTGCTGCGGCTGGCGGTGGGCCTGGAGGTGCGCGCGGCGCCCGGCGCCGCCCACGGGCCGGACCGGGCTGGCCCGGAGGGACCCGGCGGGGCGGGCCCCGCGGCCGCCGATCTGGCGCTGCCGCTCACCTGGCGGACCGAGCCGGACGGGGCGCTGGTCGGCCTGGCGCAGGCGCCGGCCCTGGACGCGGAGGTCCGCCTGGCGCCGCGCCCGGGCGGTGCCAGGCGGCTCTCGGTGCGGCTGCGCTGGCGGCGCGCCGCCGGGCTGGAGCGGGCCGCGCTGCGCCTCGGCTGGGCCGGCGCCTGGCCCGGCGCGGTGGGGCGCGACCTCAGGGCGAGGCCGCTCGATCGGCCGGTCCGCACCGGCCGGGGGACGCCGCTCCTGGCCTGGGCCGGTCCGGCGCTGCTCACCGGCGGGCCGGGGCTGGTGGCCGCCGCGCTGGCCGCCACGCCGCGGGACGACGGGCTCACCGCCACGCTCTACCTCGACGACGCGGCCGAGCGCCCCTTCGCCACCTACCGCGACTGCCTGGAGGCGCTGCCCCGCCTCGACGGGCAGGCGGCGCGGAGCTACGCCGGCCTGGAGCGCAAGCGCCCCTGGCCGCTGGCGCAGCGCCTCCCGGGGCAGGAGGACCACCTGGAGGCCACCCTCTGGCCGCGGGCGCCCGGCGGGGCCGGGCCGCTGGTCCCGCTGCGCTGGCCGCGAGGCGCCGGCGCGGCGGTGGTGCTCACCGACCACGCCGACCGGACCGAGGCGGGCGCCCTGCGCGCCGTGCTGTACGGCCACTCCGACCCCCGCGCCGAGGGCGGCGCCGGGGCCGGGCTGCTGGGGCGCGGCCTGGCCGTGACGCGGAGCTTCTTCGCCTGGCCCGGGCCAGGCACGCTGGCGGATCCGGCCACCGCGGCGCTGGCCTGGCGGCTGGCGGCCGCCGGCTCCGAGGTGGCGCTCCACTCCGTCAGCGAGGGGCGGGACGACCGGGCGCAGGTCGCGGCCGGGCTCGAGGCGGCGGCCCGATGGGCCCCGGCGGTCTGGATCGACCACGAGCCGTACGTGAACTGCGAGGCGCTGTCGGCGCGCGGCGCCACCGGCGGCGCCCCGGGCATCACCGACCTGCTGGTGGAGGGCGGCGTGCGGTGGGGCTGGGCGGCCGGTGACGTGGCCGGTTTCCGGCGGGTGGAGGCGGCCGACCTCTTCGCCGCGGCGCCGCCCGGCGCGCCCTGCCCGGTGCTCTACCCCCTGCCAGGCGAGCCCGGGCTCTGGCTCTTCCAGACCAGCTTCTTCTACGCGCCCCCGGCCGAGCTGGCGGCGGCCCTCTCCGACGAGGCCCTGGCGCGGCTGGAGCGGGACCAGGGGCTCTTCGTGGGCCACACCTACCTGGGCGCTGGTCCGGCCAGCACCCGCGGGGCGCAGGCCGAGGCCCGGCTGGCGGTGCGGCGGGCGCCCGGCGGCGGGCTGGAGGTGGCCCCGGACCTCGACGAGGCCTTCGCCCGCCTGGCCAGCCACGCGGCGGCCGGCCGGCTGGTCTCGCTGCCCTGGTCCGACGCCGGCGACCGGCTGCGGGCCCTCGGCGAGGTGGAGGTCCGCTACCGGTCGGACGGCGCCGCCGAGGTGGTGAACCACGGAGCGCACGGGCTCGAGGGGCTGACCCTGGCGGCGCCGGTGCCCGGCCTCGACTGGTGGGTGGACGGCCGTCCAGCCGCCGCGGATCCGGCCGGCGCGCGGCTCTGGTTCGACCTGCCGGCGGGGGCCACGAGGGTCGTCAGCGCCACGCTGCTGGGGGGCGCAGTGCCGCTGGTCATGACCCCGACCCCGTCGCTGGACTCCTGGGCCACGCCCGGCGCACCCTGAGGCACCGCCATGGAGCTCCGCCCCGCCACCGCCGCCGACCTCCCCGCCCTGGCGACCGGGCTGGCGCGCCTGCCGCTGCTGGTCCGCTACGGGCGGAGCGAAGGGCGCATCGCCCTCGACCTGACCGCGGCGCTGGCGCGCGGCGACGGGCTGCTGCTGGCGGTGGAGGCGGGACGTCCAGCCGGGCTGGCCTGGTACCTGCGGGACGGGACCTTCGGCCTGGGCGGCTACCTCCGGCTCATGGCCGTGCTGCCCGAGGCGCAGGCCCGCGGCGCCGGCGCCGCGCTGCTGGCGGCCTTCGAGGCCGAGGTGGCGGCCAGGTGCGCCCACGCCTTCCTGCTCTGCTCCGACTTCAACGAGGCGGCGCAGGGCTTCTACGAGCGGCACGGCTGGAGCCGGGTGGGCGCCCTCCCGGGGCTGGTGCTGCCGGGGGTCGGGGAGCTGGTCTACTGGAAGCGGGTGCGCCCGATCTGAGGTGCCCGTGTCGGGCCGGCCCGGCCGCGGCTCACGGCCCGACCAGCCGGAGCACCAGGTCCAGCCCGTGCACCGCGCCGCGGGTGCGCGGGAGGAGCAGGGTGCGGATGCCCAGCTGGGCCGCGCCGGCGTCGTCGCGGGCGCTGTCGCCCACCATGAGGGCGCGGCCCGGGGCGACGCCCAGGGCCGAGAGCGCCCGCTCGAAGATGGGCGCGTGCGGCTTCACGGCGCCCACCTCGAAGGAGAGGAGCACCGCGTCGAACAGCCCGGCCATCCCGCCGCGCTCCAGCACGCTGCGCACGTCGACGCCCACGTTGGAGATGAGGGCCAGCTTCAGGCCGCGCCGCCTGAGCTCGCGCAGCACCGGCAGGGCGTCGTCGTAGGGGATCCAGGTCTCGAGCATGACCTGGTAGAGGGCCTGGGACAGCGCCGGGTCCACCTCGGGGAGGCGGGCCACCAGGGTATCGTAGACCTCCCGGTGGCGCCGCGAGGACAGGTCGCGCTGGTTGTGCGGGTCGACCTCCAGCACGTGCTCCCAGATGCGGTCGACCCAGGCGGCCAGCCGGTCGGCGCGGGCCGGCCCCAGGGTGTCTCGCGCCGTCGCGGGGCGGGCCGCGTGCCGCCAGGCCAGCTCCAGCCAGGCGTGCGGGTCTCCCTGGTCCACCAGGGTGGCGTGGAAGTCGAAGAGCACCGCCTCGAAGGGGCCCGGCTCGTCGAGCGCGCGGAGCGTCACGGCGCGCCCCCGCCGCGCCGGCCAGCGCCGCGGGTCATCCGGCGTCCGGCCGCGCCACCAGCACGTCGGCCGGGAGCCGCAGCTCGATCTGCTGCTCGCCCTCGCCGCGCACCAGGACGCGCTGGCGCGCCACCCGCGGCGGGGCGCCGGCCTCCTGCAGGAGCACCAGCGTGTAGACGCCGGCCGGGACGCGGGTCAGCACGCCCCCCGCGCCGGGCTCGGGGAAGAAGATGGCGTCGCTGCCGAGCAGCGCCGGGAGGGAGGCCGGGGCGGGCACCGGGCCGGCCACCAGCACGGCCTGGCCGGGCACCGGGGCCCCCGAGGCGCCGAGCGCACGGACGCGGACGGTGGCGCCACCGGCCGGCTCGCGCAGGTCGGCGCGCGACACGGCCCCGCTGGCCACCTCCACGGCGCGGGCCGGCAGGCGCGCGGCCCCGCCCCCGCCCAGGCCGGCGAAGAGCAGGTACCGCCCCGGCTCCAGGGCGGCCAGCAGGAAGAAGCCCTCGTCGTCGGTGACCGTCTCGAAGGCGTCGTCGCCGGCGCTGGTGAGGGCCAGCACGGTGGTGCCCGGCAGCGGGGCCCCGGCGGCGCGGCGCAGCGTGCCGGAGATGGCGCCGGTGAGGCGGGGGCCACCCGGCGCGCGGGCCGGCCCCGACGCCGGCGCGGGAGTCGGGCCGGTGGCGCGGTGGATCGGGGCGTCCCGCGGGGAGGCCTGGTCGCGCGGGGCGCGCGGCGCGGGGAGGGGCTGGGCCAGGTAGGGCGCCCGGGCGATGGCGCGGTTGGGCGCGCGCAGGGTCGGGATGCGCGGCCCGCTGCGGACCTGGCCGGGCTCCGGCGGCTCGTCTCCGGTGGACGGCCGGTCGGAGAAGATGGCCGCGTTGGCGGCCTCCTGCGCGCGCTGGCGCTCGAGGTCGCGCTGCGCCGCGCTGCGCCGATCGGCGCCGGCGGATGGTGGCTCGCCGTGGCCGTCGCGGTGGGCCGGGGGTGCGGTCGGGGTCGCGGTCGGGGTCGCGGTCGGGGTCGCGGTCGGGGTCGGGGTCGCGGTCGGGGTCGGGGTCGCCGCCTCCGCCCCGTGGCCGGCCTCGGCGTGGGTCGGGGTGGTGACCGCCGCTGGCGCGGCCGGGGCGTGGGCCACCTGCTCGGCGGCGGGCGGTGGCGGCGGGGGGGCGGCCAGGAACCGCTTCCAGGCCAGGAAGCCCAGCAAGCCGGCCAGCAGCACCGAGGTGGCCACCATGGCGGGGATGAGCGCGCGCTTCATGTGACCTCCTCTCGGCGGGCCGTCCAGGAGCGGCCGGGGAGGACAGGTTAGCCGTTCGGCGCGCCCCCGGGCCACCCCGTTCCCCGGCGACGTCAGGAAAGCGAGGAGCCGGAGCGCCCGCTCCCGCGGACCCCCCGGCTCCAGTGGCGACCACCAGAGCGGCCCCGCGGGGCCGCCTGCGCCGCTACTTCACGATCTCGAGGAGCTCCACCTCGAAGTCGAGGGTGGCGCCGGGCGGGATGTCGCCGCCCGCGCCGCGGTCGCCGTAGGCGATGGCCGCCGGGCAGACCAGGCGGGCCTTGCCGCCCACCTTCATCTTCTGCACGCCCTCGGTCCAGCAGGGGATGACGCCGTTGAGCGGGAAGGTGGCCGGACCGCCGTGCTTCTCGGAGGCGTCGAACACCTTGCCGTCGGTCAGCTTGCCCTTGTAGTTCACCTTCACCTGGTCGGTCACCGCCGGCGCGGCGCCGGTGCCCTCCTTGACCGGGATGTAGATCAGGCCGGAGGCGGTCTTGACCGCGCCCGGCTCCTTGGCGGCCTTCTCCAGGTACTCGCCGCCCGACTTCTGGGCGGCGGCGCCGGCGGCGGCGCGGCGCGCCAGGGCCAGCTTCTGGATGTCGTTCTGCTTCTCCTCCAGCTTCACCTCCGCCTTGTTGCCCGCGGCGTCCTTGATGCCGGCCAGGACCAGGTCCAGCTCGGCCGGGGTGAAGGCGAAGGTCTCCAGGCTCTTGTGGATGGCCACGCCCACCGCGTAGACGGTCTTGTCGTCGTCGGTCTTGAGCGCCGGCTTCGGCGGGGCCGAGGGGGCGCAGGCGGCGAGGAGCAGGGAGGCGGCGAGGGTGGCGGTGAGGGCGGTCTTCACTGGTGAGTCTCCATTGGGTGGGGACGGCAGGGGCGGGGAGTGGATACCGCGGAGGCCCCCCGCCCGTCGAGCCCTAGTCCTCCAGGGTCGAGACGTCGCCCTCGGGCAGCCCCTGGGCGCGCGCCTTGAGGACCCGCCGCATGATCTTGCCGGACCGGGTCTTGGGCAGGGTGTCCACGAAGGTGACCTTCTCCGGCTTGACGATGGGGCCCATGTGCGTGGCCACGTGGTTGCGCACCTCCTCGGCCAGATCGTCGGAGGCCACGCGCCCCTGCCGCAGCACGCAGTAGCAGTGGATGGCCTGGCCCTTCACCTCGTGCGGCAGGCCGATGACCGCCGCCTCGGAGACGGCCGGGTGCGACACCAGCGCGCTCTCCACCTCGGCGGTGCCGAGCCGGTAGCCGGAGACCTTGATGACGTCGTCGGTCCGGCCGATGACCCAGAAGTAGCCGTCCTTGTCGCGCTTGGCCGAGTCCCCGGCGCAGTACATGCCAGGGTAGGTGGTCCAGTAGGTCTTGGCCCAGCGCTCGGCGTCCTTGTAGATGGTGGTGGCCATGGCCGGCCAGGGCTTCTTGAGGACCAGGAAGCCCTCCTCGCCGTCCGCCACCGCGGCGCCCTTCTCGTCGAGCACCACCGCCTCCTGCCCGAAGAACGGCTTGGCGGCAGAGCCCGGCTTGAGCGGCATCGACGGGACCGGCGTGATCTGGAACATGCCGGTCTCGGTCTGCCACCAGGTGTCCATGATGGGGCAGCGGCCGCGGCCGATCTCGCGGTGGTACCACTTCCACGCCTCGGGGTTGATGGGCTCACCCACCGAGCCGAGCAGCCGCAGGGTGGAGAGGTCGTGGCGGGCCGGCCACGAGGCGCCGAAGCGCATCAGGCCGCGGATGGCGGTGGGGGCGGTGTAGAGGATGGTGATGCCGTACTTCTCGACCAGCGACCACCACTTGTTGGGGTACGGGTAGGTGGGGGCCCCCTCGTACATGAAGGTGGTCGCGCCGCACAGCAGCGGGGCGTAGACGATGTAGCTGTGGCCGGTCACCCACCCCGGATCGGCGGCGCACCAGTAGCGGTCCTCGTCCTTCATGTCGAAGACGTACTTCAGGGTGGCGTGGATGCCGGTCATGTAGCCGCCGTGGCCGTGGGTCAGCCCCTTCGGCTTCCCGGTGGTCCCCGACGTGTAGAGGATGTAGAGGGGGTCGTTCGAGTCCATCACCTCGGTGGGGCAGCTGCCGGTGGCCAGCGGCAGCTTCATGAGCTCGTGGTACCAGTAGTCGCGGCCGGCCTCCATGCGGATCTCGTGGGCGGTGCGCTGCACCACGATGACGGTCTCCACGGTGGGGCACTTGCGGACGGCGTCGTCCACGATCTTCTTCAGCTCCACCACCTTGCCGTTCATGAAGCCGCCGTCGGCGGTGACCACCACCTTCGACTCGGAGTCCTCGATGCGCCCCTGCAGCGCGTCCACCGAGAACCCGCCGTAGACCACCGAGTGGATCGCGCCGATCTTGGCGCAGGCCAGCATGGCGATGACGATCTCCGGGATGCGCGGCATGTAGATGGTGACGCGGTCGCCCTTCTTCACGCCCATGGCCTTGAGGACGTTGGCGAACTTGCAGACGTCCCGGTTGAGCGCGAAGTACGAGTAGGTGCGGACCTCGTTCCGCTCGCCCACCCAGATGAGCGAGAGCTTGTTCTTGCGCCAGGTGCGCTGGTGGCGGTCCAGGGCGTTGTGCACGATGTTGCACTGCGCGCCCTTGAACCACTGGAAGAAGGGCTTCTTGGAGTCGTCGAGCACCTTGTCCCACTTGCGGTACCACTCGAGCTCCTCGGCCTCGGCCCCCCAGAAGCCCTCCAGGTCCGCCGAGGCGCGCGCCGCGACCTCGTCCCAGCTCTTGACGCGGGCCTGCGCGACGACCTCGGCCGTCGGGTAGAAGACCTCGCCTTCCAGCTGGGGCTTGGTGGGCATCTCGGTGCTCCTTTCGGCTGCGTGGCGGCGGCGCGCAGCGGCGGCGCGCAGGATCAGGGGGATGGGTCCGGGGACCGAGGACGTTAACAAACGCCACCTCCACCTCCAAGCACCCACATGGCGCCCGCCCCGGCCAGGCGCCGCCCGGGCCCGTGGTCCTGGCCTCTCCGGC
Source organism: Anaeromyxobacter sp. (assembly GCA_016718565.1). NCBI lineage: Bacteria > Pseudomonadati > Myxococcota > Myxococcia > Myxococcales > Anaeromyxobacteraceae > Anaeromyxobacter > Anaeromyxobacter sp. Next base: position 1,194,946 of record JADKCZ010000001.1, read on the forward strand.
CCGGTGCGGCCTGGACGGCGGGGTGGGGTCGCGCCGGGCGGCCGCCGCCGTTCACGCGGGGTCGCAGCGGCGCGTCGCCGCCGCGGATTCGACCCGGGGATCCCGCGCGGGTATCCTGCCGCCGTGATCCGCCCTCCGCCGCTCGTGCCCGGTGACGTGGTCCGGGTGGTGGCCCCGTCGAGCCCCTTCGACCCGGCGCCCTTCGAGGCCGGGCTGGCGGTGCTGCGCGATCGGCTGGGGCTGCGGCCGCGCCACCGCGCCGACCTGTCGTCCCGCACCGGCTACCTGGCCGGCGGCGACGCCCGGCGCCTGGAGGAGTGGCGCGAGGCGGTCGGGGACGCCGAGGCGCGGGCCATCTTCTGCGCCCGCGGCGGCTACGGCGTGATGCGCCTGCTGCCCCACCTCGACCCGGCGCCGCTGCTGGCCCGCCCCAAGATCCTGGTGGGCTTCTCCGACGTGACCGCCCTGCACGCCCTGCTCAACCGCGCCGGCCTGGCCACCGTGCACGGGCCGGTGGTGACGCAGCTGGGGCGCGCCCCCGACGACGCCATCGAGCACCTGGCCGCGCTGCTCACGGGGCGGGCCCCGCCCGCCGGCCCGTGGTCCGCGCCGGCGCCGGGGGCCGGACTGGTCGGCACCGCCACGCTGGTGCCGGGCCGCGCCTCGGGGCCGCTCCTGGGCGGCTCGCTCACGCTGCTGGCCGCCCTGTGCGGCACGCCGTACCTGCCCCCGCTCGACGGCGCCATCCTGGTGCTGGAGGACGTGGGCGAGCGCCCCTACCGGCTCGACCGCACCCTGACGCAGCTGCGCCTGGCCGGCGCGCTCGACCACCTGGCCGGCGTGGCGGTGGGCCAGCTCACCGCCTGCGACGACGGCGACGGCGCCGCCGCCGAGGTGGTGCGCCAGCTGGTGCGGGCCCTCGGCGTGCCGGCCATCGAGGGGCTGCCGGTGGGCCACGAGGACCGCAACCTGGCCCTGCCGCTCGGTCCGCGGGCCACCCTGGTGGCGCCCGGACCCGGCGAGGAGGGGCCGCCGCGCCTGCTCTTCGACGAGGGGGCCACCGCCACCCCGCCGCCCACGCGCCTGGCCCCGCGGGAGGCCTGACCGGTGGCGGAGCTGGCGGCGGTCACCCAGGTGCTGGAGCAGGGGCGCGCCGAGGGCGTGGCCGCGGCGCTCTCGGCCGTGGTGGCGCGGCGCGGCGAGCTGGTGCACCAGGGCTGGTACGGCACGCTGCCCGCCCCGGGCCTGCGCCCGCTCGGGCCGGACGATCTGTTCGACGTGGCCTCGCTGACCAAGGTGCTGTGCACCACCACGCTGGCCACCCAGGCGGTGGCCGAGGGGCTGCTCGACCTGGACGCGCCGGCGGCCGGCTGGCTCCACGGCTTCGAGGCGGAGGGCAAGGAGCGCGTCACGGTGCGGCAGCTGCTGGCCCACTCGAGCGGGCTGGCCTGGTGGCGCCCCTGGCACCAGCTGGTGGCCGGCGACCCGGAGGCCGGGGTGGTCTTCCGGCCGCCGGCGGCCCGCCCCCCCTTCGGCGCGCTGTCCGGTCCCTTCTCGGTGGGGCGCGCCCTCGTGACCTCGGCGCTGCTGCACGAGCCGCTGGAGGCTCCGCCCGGGACCCGGGCCGTCTACTCCGATCCGGGCTTCATGGCGCTCGGGATGGTGGTGGAGCGGGCCCTGGGCGGCCGGCTGCCGACGCTCTTCCAGGCCCGGGTGGCCCACCCGCTCGGCCTGGCCGCCACCCTCTTCGTGGACGGGCTGGAGCCGGCCGCCACGCTGGCGCGGCTGGCCGGCCGGGCCTGCGCCCCCACCGGCTTCAGCGAGGCCCGCGAGGAGCGGCTGCAAGGCACCGTCAACGACGACAACGCCTGGGCCATGGGCGGGGCCGCCGGCCACGCCGGGCTCTTCTCCACCGCCGCCGACGTGGCGGCCATCGGCCAGGCCTGGCTGGACGCCCTGGCCGGGCGCGCCTCGGTGGTGCCGCCCGAGGCCGCGCTCTTCGCCGCCCGCGACGCCACCCCGGGCTCGGCGCGGGCGCTCGGCTGGGACACGCCCAGCGGCGAGGCCTCCAGCCTGGGCACGCGCCTGGGGCTGGGGCGGCGAGGCGGCCTGGGCCACCTGGGGTTCACCGGCTGCTCGCTCTGGCTGGACCTGGACGAGGAGCTGGTGGCGGTGCTGCTCACCAACCACGTCCACCCGGTGGGCGTGCACAAGGGGCGGATGCTGGCGCTGCGGCGCAGGTTCCACGACGCGGTGGCCGGGGGCTGCGGGGTCGGGTGAGGTCGGGGTCGGTCTGCTCACCCTCTCCCCCACACCGTGGGGGAGAGGGCCGGGGTGAGGGGGCCACAGGGTCGAGGTCGGGGTCGGGGTCGGGGTCGAGGTCGAGGTCGGGGTCGGGGTCGGGGTCGGGGTCGAGGTCGAGGTCGGGGTCGGGGTCGGGGTCGGGGTCGGGGTCGGGGTCGGGGTCGAGGTCGAGGTCGGGGTCGGGGTCGAGGTCGAGGTCGAGGTCGGGGTCGGTGCTGGCGGAGGCGTGCGTGGTCGACTGGTCCAAGGTGAAGCGGGTGCACCTCATCGGCGTGTGCGGCACGGGCATGGGCTCGTTCGCCGGCATGCTCAAGGCGGCCGGGCACGAGGTGACCGGCTCGGACGAGAACGTCTACCCGCCCATGTCCACCCAGCTCGAGCGCTGGGGCATCGAGGCCATGAGCGGCTACGCCGCCCAGAACCTCGACCGGGCCCGGCCGGACCTGGTCATCGTGGGCAACGTGGTCCGCCAGGTGAACCCCGAGGCCGTCGCCATGCGCGAGCGGGGCCTGCCGCACCTCTCCTTCCCGGCGGCGCTGGGCGAGCGGTTCATCGCCCCGCGCCACGGCGTGGTGGTGGTGGGCACCCACGGCAAGACCACCACCTCGGCGATGCTCGGCTTCCTGCTGCACCACGCCGGCCGCGACCCGTCCTTCCTGGTGGGGGGCGTGACCCGCGACTTCGAGTCCAACTACCGGCTGGGCGCCGGCCCCCACTTCGTGGTCGAGGGGGACGAGTACGACACCGCCTACTTCGACAAGGGGCCCAAGTTCCTGCACTACCGGCCGCGCACCGCCATCTTCACCAGCTGCGAGCTGGACCACGCCGACATCTACCGCGACGAGGCCCACTACGAGGCGGCCTTCGAGCGGTTCGCCGACCTCATGCCCCCGGACGGCTTCCTGGCGGCCTGCGCCTCCTATGAGAGCGTGCTGCGCATCGCTGGCCGGGCCCGCTGCCGGGTGGAGACCTACGCGGTGGATCGGCCAGGGGCCGACTGGGAGGCGCGCGGCCTCCGCCTGGGGGCGGACGGGGCCCGCTTCACGCTGAGTCGCCAGGGCGCCCCGCTGGCGGAGGTGCTCCTGCCGGTGGGCGGCGCCCACAACGTGGAGAACGCGCTCGGCGTGGCCGCCGCGGCCACGGCGCTGGGGCTCTCGCCCGCCGAGATCGCCGCCGGGCTGGCGGCCTTCCACGGCGTGAAGCGCCGCCAGGAGGTGCGCGGCGTGGCCGGCGGCGTCACCGTGGTGGACGACTTCGCCCACCACCCCCGGGCGGTCCAGAAGACCCTGGCCGCCATCCAGGGCGGCCACCCCGGGGCGCGGCTGCTGGCCTGCTTCGAGCCGCGCTCCAACACCAGCCGGCGCAACCTGCACCAGGCCGACTATGCCGCCGCCGCCACCTGGAGCGGCGCGGCGGGCGTCTTCCTGCTCACCCCGGCCCCCACCGACCGGGTGCCGGAGTCGGAGCGGCTCGACGTGGCGGCCGTCTGCCGTGAGCTCACGGCGGCCGGCACCCCGGCCGCGACCTTCGCCGAGGTGGACGCCCTGGTGGCCGCGGTGGCGGCCCAGGCCCGCCCCGGCGACGTGGTGGTGGCCATGTCCAACGGCGCCTTCGGCGGCGTCTGGGGGAAGCTGCTGGCGGCGCTCGGGCGGAGCTGACCGCGACCGCGACCCCGACCCCGACCCCGACCCCTTCAAGAGAACGGGCCCGGCCACCTCGCGGCGACCGGGCCCAAGGGCTCCGAGGAGGGAGCCGAGCGTCAGGTCAGGTGTGGCAGGCGCCGCACATCTTGTTCTTGGCGATGTCGGAGATCTTCTTGTTCCAGGAGGCGGGGTGCGGGCTGGGCATCGGCTGGCCGGTGCCGGGGACCAGGTCGCCCGACTTGTGGCAGTTGATGCAGATGGCCGTGGGCCCGTTGTCGTGGCAGCCGGCGCAGGCCACGATGTTCTTGCGGGCCGCCGTCCCGTGGAAGTTGCCGCCGGCCTTGTTCAGCCCCCAGCCCGACGGGTGCGGGTTGATGGGCTGCAGGGCCGAGGTGGGCGGCTGGAAGCGGTTCTGCTGCTCGTGGCAGGACTCGCAGAACTTGGAGCCGTGGCACTTGCGGCAGGAGGCCGGGCTGGCGCCCGCCTCGATCATGTGGCGCGAGACGTAGTCGCCGCGGTGGATGAAGTCGCGCTGCACGGCCTCGGGGAAGATGACGGCCTGGCGCCCCGGGGCGGTGGTGGCCGAGTGGCAGTCGGCGCAGTAGGTCTGCTCGTGGCACTGGGCGCAGCTCTCGGCGGTGGGGCGGGCCAGCTGGCCGTGGGTCTTCAGGAAGTCCCCGGCGTGCTGGAAGGCGGCCACCGGCTTCTCGTACTGCTTCAGGTCCACGTGGCAGGGCGTGCAGCGCGCCTCGGCGAAGTCCCGCTGGTGCTGGTGGCAGGCGGTGCAGGCGCTCATGCTGAGGCGGGGCGGCGCCTCCTGCCCCGGATCGGGCAGGGCGGTGTGGCACTGCGTGCAGGTCACGCCCGGCTTGGCCAGGTGGGCGGCGTGGTTGAAGCGCACCGAGAAGGCCCGGGTGCGCGCCGGGATGACCTTCTTGGAGATCTTGTCCTTGAACTCCTTGTCGTCGTGGCACCCGTTGCAGGCGTCGGAGTTCTTCTTGGGCAGCGCCACGTGGCGCACCCGCGCCTCGAGCGTGCTGTCCTTCACGATGGAGGCGTGGCAGGACAGGCAGTCGACCTCGCCCTCCACGTGCGGCGTGTGCGGGAAGACGAACTCCGGATCGACCCGGGCGGCCGGCTTGGTGTCCTTCGCCGCGCAGGCGGCCAGGAAGGCCGCGGTCACGGCGACGAGCAGGTGGCGGTTCATCACTTCACCTCCCGCACGCGGTAGGTCTGGTTGTACACGAGCTTCACCATGAGGTCGGCCTGCTGCTCGAGGAACGGGGTGACGCCGGCGCGGCCGGCCAGCACCGCGCTCCAGCCCGGGGCCAGCTGGTAGCCGCCGGAGAGGGTGCCGGTGAAGGCGCTCTTCTGGCCGTTGACGGCCTCCTGGAGGACGTGGGCCACCACGTCGCCGGCCAGGAAGGCCCGGCCCAGCTCGCGGCGGCCGTAGAGCCGCCCGCCCACGTAGCCGTTCTTGGTGGAGCCCAGGCCGCCGGTGGTCAGGTAGGTCACCTCGCCGCCCAGCCGGGTGTCGGCGCGGTCCCACTCGGCCCGCGCCGCGGCCTCGTGCCCCAGCTCGGTCTTGGAGGCCTCGCCGGTGGGCTCGATGAGCGCGTGGTAGTCGACGCCCACCGAGGTGGCCTCGGTGAGCTGGTAGCGGAAGCCGGCGCCCACGTCCTTGCGCTCGGTGTCGGTGAAGACCGAGAGGATCGAGGTCTGCGACAGGAACAGGTCGGGGGCGGTCAGCCGCAGGTCGGCGGTGAGGAAGAGCTTGCGGGAGGCGGTCCAGAGGGCCACCAGGCTGGCCTCGGCCAGCCGGCCGGCCGCCAGGCTGTAGGTGCCGGTGCCGGTGAAGACCAGCCCGGCCACCGGCTGGAAGCGCAGGTCGAGCCCGGCGTCCTCGCGGACCGTGTCGCCGTCGTCGGTGACCACCACCATCGAGGCGCCCACCTCCAGGCCGCGCCCGTAGGCGCCGGCCAGCGGCAGCGTCCAGCCGAGCCGCCCGCCGTAGGCCATGTCGCCGCCGGCCGGGTTCCAGCTCTGCGCGCCGGCGCGGGTGCGGAAGCGCTGCGCCACCGGCAGGCCGGCGAACCCGGCCACCGAGAGGCCGCCCGGCAGGCGGACCAGCAGGTCACCGCCGTCGAGCTGCAGCATGCGCCCGGCCCCGGCCGCCACGTAGGCGCGGCCGGCCCTGAGGGTGATGCGCCGGTCGAGCAGCTGGCCGCGGACGTAGCCGGTGGTCAGGTCGCCGGTGAAGTTGTCGGGCGTGCCGGAGCTCCAGCGCACCTCGCCGAGGTCGTAGGAGCCCCAGCCCGAGACCACCACCTCCAGGTTCTCGAAGAGCGGGTTGCGCAGCTCCCGGGCGGTGACCGTCAGGATCTCGTAGACGGGCGCCACGGTGTCGAGCTGTGGGGTGCTCCCCGCAGGGGCGCCGCGCAGCTGCTGGCCGGCGGTCACCATGGTGGTGGAAGTGGCCTCGACCACGTCGGCCCTGGAGGCCGTCGCGGTGGCGACGGCGAGGACCGCGGCGAACAAGCGTGGAGTGGTGCGCATCGGGACCTCGGCGTGCCGTTGGAGCGGGCCATGCCCGCTGCGCCGGGAAGTTCCGGCGGCACGGCCCACGGACCATCGCACAGGGGATATGGGGCGAAATTGATCGAGATCAGTCCGGGTGGGAAAAAACCCACTTGCGACGGGCCAATGGGGGCGCGTGCGTCGCCGACCACCTAGAATGGTCCGTCATGACCTGGCGCACCCTGCGTACCGTCGCCCTCCTCGCCCTGGCCGGCTGCGCCACCGGCCGGTCCTCCTTGGTGGTCTCACCCCTCCTGGGCAAGCCGGCGGAGGTGGTGGCGCCCGACCTGCAGGGGCGGGAGGTGCGGCTCTCCGACTCGCCGGGCACGGTCCGGGTGGTCGACTTCTGGGCCACCTGGTGCACGCCCTGCCGCGAGCAGCTGCCGGCGCTCGAGGTGCTCGCCCGGGCGCACGCCGCCGAGGGGCTGCGGGTCTACGGCGTCTCGGTGGACGAGGACCTGGCCCAGGTGAAGGCCTACCTGGCGGCCACCCCCTTCGACTTCCCGGTGCTGTGGGACAAGGGCGGCGCCCGCCACACCGAGCGCCTCGACGTGCAGCGCCTGCCCACCACCCTGGTGATCGACCGGGCCGGGCTGGTCCGCTTCGTCCACCAGGGGTACGAGGCGAAGAACGCCGCGGAGCTGGCGCGCGAGGTGAAGCTGCTGCTGGCCGAGCCGGTCCCGGCCGGCTGAGATGCCGGGGCCGGGCCGCCCGCTCAGCCCGCGCCGGGCCGGTCCGCCGGTCCGCCCGCGGCGGGGCACGGCGGGAGGGGGAGCGCCGGGCCGGGGGCCAGGGCGAAGGTGGTCTCGGACCGCTCGCGCTCCGTCTCGCCAGGCTCGGCCGGCGACTCGCGCAGCCAGTAGACCATCTCCTCGGCCTCCCAGGTGTACGGCGCGCCGTTCATGAGGACCCGCCCCTCGCTCACCGCCCGGGTGGCCTGCAGCAGCGGCTGGTCGGCCAGGTCGCGCATCAGGGCCTCGAAGCGCCCCTGCCGCGCCGGGTCCACGAAGGTGAAGGCGTGGCGGGCCGTGAAGGCCGAGTGGTAGTGGGCCGGCCGGAAGGCCACGCCGCCCAGCCCGAGCCGGATGGCCATCAGCGCCAGCATGGTGCCGGCCTCGCGCGCCAGGCCGAGCCCGGGCGCCTCCTGCCCCGGCAGCTGCGGGCGCCGCTCGCTGAAGCGGGCGCGCGGGTGGCGCAGGCTGAGCCAGTGGATGTAGAGCACCGGCACCCCCAGGCAGCGCCGCTTCTCCAGGATGGCCTCGATGAGCACATGGGTCTGGCCGTCCGCCACGCCGGTGAGCCGCAGCCGCTCGCCGGCGCCGCCCTGGTCGAAGGCCACCCGGAAGTCGGCGTAGCCCAGGCGCGACAGCTGCTGGAAGACGCCGTAGCGGTGGAACGCCAGCTCCATGCCGGAGGCCGTGTAGAACCCCAGCAGCAGCCGCTGCCGCTCGGGGCGCAGCCCCAGCGCCTCCTCCACGTCCTCGGCGGTCAGCTCGCCGGAGTCACCCAGCTCCAGCTGCGAGAGCCCGGCCGAGATGCCGGCGAAGCGCGACGAGAGCGGGTCGGCGTCGGGGGGGATGGGGCGCAGCGAGCCGGTGGCGATGGCCAGCCCGGTGCCGGCCAGCGCGCGCCAGGCGTCGCGCGTGTAGCCCCCGCCCGGCAGCCAGACCTGCGGCACGCCGGCGAGCCAGCGCGACACCGCGAGGTCGCGCCGGCGCGCGCCGCGCAGGGTCAGGCCGAGCCGCCCCATCCGGTCGCCGGCCAGCACGTCGCCGCCGGCGATGACGTAGGCCAGGGCCGGGCGCGGGGCGCGCGAGAGCAGGCCGTCCAGCGCCGAGAGGTAGGGGTCGTCCGGGCAGCCCTCGGGCAGCACCGTCTCGTCCACCTCCGCCAGCGGCCCCCAGTCCGAGCCGGAGAGCGAGCCGACGAAGACCGTGGGGTCGCCGGCGTGGCAGGCGGCCAGGCCGTCGGGCGGGTGGGCGTCCAGGTCCAGGATCACCACCTGCCCCCGGAAGCCGTCGGCGCGCAGCGAGGCGATGGCCACCGAGACGTCGTTGACCGGGCAGAAGCCGCCGGCGGCGTCGGGCCCGGCGTGGTGGAAGCCGCCCAGCAGGTTGAGCGACGGGTGGCCGGAGCGCAGCGTCTCGCGGGTGGCCTCCAGGGTGCCGCCGCAGGCCAGCCGGATGGTGTCCATCAGCTCGTCCACCGCCACCTCCCCGGGGTCCACGCCGAAGATGGAGGCCAGCGCCTCGGGGCGGCCCAGCGACTCGAGCAGGCGGGGCGTGTGGACCCGCGCCAGCTCGGCGATGGGCAGGCGCGCCGGGACCAGGATGCGCTGGCGCGGCACGGCCCCCGAGGTGGCCAGCCACCAGGCGGCGAAGTCGGCCCGGCGCGGCTCGATGCCGGCCGAGGCCTCCACGCCGGAGAGGGGGAGCCGGTAGCGCGGGTCGTGCCACAGCGTCACCGGGCGGCGCGCCAGCAGGCCGAGCAGCCGGCGGCCGAGGGCGCGCAGCGGCATCAGGTGGCCGGCGCGGCGGGCGGCGCGGCGGTGGTGGCGGCGGCCGCCTTGCGGCGCGCCAGCCAGACCTTCACCCAGGCGAAGGCGGTCTCCACCGCGATCCAGGCCACCGCCAGCCAGGCGGCCGTGGCGACCCGCTGCACCGTGTCCAGCCCGACGGCCACGGTGCCGAGCTTGGCCTCGCTGCTGACGAGCAGCCCCCAGGGGAGGGCCACCAGGAGGTAGACCACGACGAAGGCGAGGTAGAGGGTGCGGACGACCGCGAGGGCCAGGTTCATGCGGGCAGTCTAGCAGGGGGCCGCGCCGGGGCTCGGCTCCGACGGGGCGCGGCGGGCGTCCGCGGCGGGCCGGCGCGCGGTATCCTCCCCGCCCCCCGCCGCGATGGCGCGGCCAGGGGGAGGGCGCCCACGGACCGGCGCCGGGCGAGGTGGCGCGTGCGGGAGGCGGCGGAGCTGCTGGCGGGGTGCGCCGCGGCGGCGCAGGCGGGCGCGGCGGTGCTGCGGGCCCGATGGGGCCAGGCCCGCACCATCGACAAGAAGGGGACCATCGACCTCGTCACCGACGCCGACCGGGCCAGCGAGGCGGCGGTGCTGGCGCTGCTGGCCGAGCGCTTCCCGGGGGCGGCGGTGCTGGCCGAGGAGTCGGGCGCCTCGGGCGGCGCCAGCGGCGGGCTGCGCTTCGTGGTCGACCCGCTCGACGGCACCACCAACTACGCCCACGGCCTGCCGCACTTCGCCGTCACGGTGGCGGCCAGCGACGCCCACGGGGTGGTGGCCGGGGCCACCTGCGACCCCCTGCGCGGCGAGCTCTTCCTGGCCTCGCGCGGCGGCGGCGCCACCCTGGGCGGCGTGCCGCTGCGCTGCTCCGGCTGCGCCGAGGTGGGCGAGGCGCTGCTGGTGACCGGCTTCCCGTACGACGTGTTCCAGCGGCACGAGGTGCTGCTGCGGGTCTTCGGCGCCGCGGTGACCCGGGCGCGCGGGGTGCGGCGCCTCGGGTCGGCGGCGCTCGACCTGGCCTACGTGGCGGCCGGCCGCTTCGACGGCTTCTGGGAGGCCCGGCTCAAGCCCTGGGACCTGGCGGCCGGCCTCCTGCTGGCGCGGGAGGCCGGGGCGGTGGTGACCGACCTCGAGGGCGGCGACCGGGTGCTGGAGAGCGGCGGGGTGGTGGCGGCGTCGCCAGCGCTGCAGCCCAGGCTGCTGGCGCTCATCCACCAGGCCTCGCGGGGTGAGCCCATGTGACCCCCGCCGGGCCTTTGGCTATGCTGCCGACGCACCGTCCGACCCCAGGCCATGACCCTCGCGTCGTCCCTCTCCGCCACCGCCGCCGCCCTCGAGATCCTGGTGGCCATGCTCTGCCTGGGCTTCGGCCGGGCGCCCGGCTGGGGTCACCTGCGCCTGTTCGGCCTGGTGGCCCTCACCGCGGCGGCCTACAGCCTGGCCAGCGTGCCGCAGACCCTGAGCGCCGCGCCCTCGGTGATCGTCCCGGCCAGCCGGCTCGCCATCTCGGCGGGCGCCCTGCACGCGCTGGCCTGGCTCCACTACAGCGCGGGTCACGGGGCGCCGCCGCGCCGCGGCGGCTGGCTTCACCGGCTCCTGGGCGTCGGCCTGGCCGGGGTGGCGCTGCTGGGCCCCTGGCCGGGAGCGCTGGCCCGCGCCACCGTCCACGCCCACGACGTCCCGGCGCTCGGGCTGCGCTACCACACCGCGGACGTCACGCCCCTGGGCGGGGCCGCCCTGCTGCTGGCGCTGCTGGCCATGGTGGTGCCGGCCGGGCGCTACCTGCGCGGCGCCCTGGCCGGCGTGCCCGGCTCCTGGCCCCACCTGGCGGGCTTCGCCGTGCTGCTGGGCACGGCGGTGGTGGAGGTGCTCACGGCGGGGCAGCTGCTGGCGGCGCCGTACCTGCTCGACGTCGGCTTCCTGGTGGCCACGCTGACCATCGGCGCCGAGCTGGTGGGGCGCGCCACCGGCGACGCGCAGCGGCTCACCGCGCTGTCGGCGCGGCTGGAGCGGACGGTGGAGGAGCGCACCGCGCAGCTGGCCCTGGCCCACCAGGCGCTGGCGCAGCAGGACCGGCTGGCGGCGCTGGGCCGGCTGGCCGGTGGCGTGGCCCACCAGATCAACAGCCCGCTCTCCGCCATCACCGCCAACTCCGGCTTCCTGCACGCCGAGCTGGGCGCGGCCCAGGCGCCCCCGGCCACCGCGGACCTGCGCGAGGCGGCCGTCGAGATCGGCCAGGCGGCCCAGCGCATCCGCGAGGTGGTGCTGGACCTGGCGCTCTTCTCGCGCGGGCCGGATCGGGTGGGGGCCACCAGCGTCGAGCTGCGCCCCGTCATCGACTCGGCGGTGCGGCTGCTGCGCCACGAGCTGGGGCAGGCCGAGGTGGTGGCCGTGGAGGACGGCGGGGCGGGGGCGGTGGAGGCCGACCCGGCGCGCCTGGTCCAGGTGCTGTTCAACCTGCTGACCAACGCGGCCCAGGCCCTGCCGGCCGGGGGCCGCACCCCGGGCGCGGTGGTGGTGCGGACCCGCCGGGACGGCGAGCGGGTGCTCCTCGAGGTGGAGGACCACGGCCCCGGCATCCCGCGGGAGCACCTGGGGCGGGTGCTGGAGCCGTACTTCACCACCAACCAGGCGGACGGGGCCAGCGGCCTCGGCCTCTCCGTCAGCCACGGCCTGGTGCGCGCCATGGGCGGGCAGTTCACCCTGGAGAGCGAGCCGGGGCGCGGCACCCGGGCGCGGATCTGGCTGCCGGCCGGCCAGGCGCTCAGCGCGCCACGTCGAAGCGATCCAGCCGGAGCGTGAAGGTGGCGCGCCCCTGGGTGAGCGAGCGCAGGTCGGTGGCGTAGCCGAAGAGCCGGCGCAGCGGGGCCTCGCCGGACACCAGCCGCACCGCGGCGCCGCGCTCCGCCACGTCGAGGATGGTGCCGCCCCGCCGGTCCAGGCTGGCGATGACGTCGCCCAGGTGCTCGGCCGGCGCCACCACCTCGACCCGCGCCACCGGCTCCAGCAGCACCGGGCCGGCCCGCTCGGCCGCCTGGCGCACCGCCGCCGCCGCCGCCACCTTGTAGGCGAACGGGCGGGAGGCGCCCTCGCGCCAGGACGCGCCGGTCACCTCCACCCGCACGTCCTGCAGCGGGTGGCCCTGCAGGACCCCGCTCTCCGCGCCCTCGCGCGCGCCGGCCAGCAGCAGCTCGAGCGCCTCGCCGCGCAGGAAGGGCAGGGCCGCCGCGGCCGGGGCCAGCTCCACCACCAGGCCCGCCCCGCGCCCGAGCGGCGTCAGCCGCACCGCCACCTGGCCGAAGACCGGGGCGCCGTCGAGGAGCCGCTCGAAGGTGGCCTCGCCCAGGCCGGCGGCCGACACCGTCTCGCGCAGCACCACCTGGGGCGCCCCGGTGCGCACCGCCAGGCCGAACTCGCGGCGCAGCCGCTCGGCCACCACCTCCAGGTGCAGCTCACCCATGCCCGAGACCAGGAGCTGGCCGGTCTCGCGGTCCTCGCCGAAGGTGATGGAGGGGTCCTCGTCGGCCAGCCGCGCCAGCGCCTCCAGCAGCGGGTCGCGGTCGGCCTGGGCGGCCGGCTCGATGGCCTGCGAGACCACCGGGGTGCAGGCCCCCAGCCGCTCCAGCAGCACCGGGTGGTCGCGGTGGCACAGGGTGTCGCCGGTGCGGGTCTCCTTGAGCCCCATGACCGCCACCAGCTGCCCGGCCGCGGCCTGGGCCAGGCGGGTCTTCTGGGCGGCGTGCATGAGGAGCAGGCGGGAGACCCGCTCGGCCCGGCCCAGGCTGGCGTTCCAGACCTCGTCCCCCTCGGCCAGCCGCCCGGCGTAGATCCGCAGGAAGACGAAGCGGCGCCGCTCGTCGAGCAGGGAGACCTTGAAGGCCAGCGCCAGCAGCGGCCCGGCCTCGTCGGCGGGGCGCGGCGGCACCGGCTGGCCGGCCGGGGTGTGCCCCTCCGGCGGGGCCACGTCGAGCGGCGAGGGCAGCCAGTCGCAGATGGCGTCGAGCAGCTGCGGCAGCCCCTGGTTGTGCAGCGCCGAGCCGCACAGCAGGGGCACGAACCGCCCCGCCACGGTGGCGCGCCGGATGGCCTGGCGCAGCCCCGCCTCGTCGAGGTCGCGGTCGGAGAGCAGCGCCTCGGCGGCCTGGTCGTCGTGGTCGGCCAGCAGCTCCAGCAGGGTCCGCCGGTCCGCCTCTCCCTGCGGCGACAGGCCGGGCGCGGCGGTGAAGGCGCGCGGGTCGTCGCGGTCGAGGAAGCGCACGGTGGTGCGCGCCACCAGGTCCTCGAAGCCGGCGAAGGCCGCCTCCGCGCCCAGGGGGCGCTGCACGGCCGCGAAGGCGTGGTCCGGGAAGCGGCGGCGCAGCGAGGCCAGGGTGGCCGGGAGGTCGGCGCCCACCCGGTCCATCTTGTTGGCGAAGGCCAGGCGCGGCACCCGCCAGCGGTCGGCCTGGCGCCACACCGCCTCCGACTGCGGCTCGACCCCGTGGGCCGCGTCGAAGACCGCCACCGCCCCGTCGAGCACCCGCAGGGACCGCTCCACCTCCACGGTGAAGTCCACGTGGCCGGGGGTGTCCACCAGGTGCAGGTCGTGGCCGCGCCAGGCCAGGCTGGTCACGGCGGCGGTGATGGTGATGCCCCGCTCGCGCTCCAGCTCCATCCAGTCCATGACGGCCTGGCCCTCGTGCACCTCGCCCATCTTGTGGGTCCGGCCGGCCACGAAGAGCAGCCGCTCGGTGACGGTGGTCTTGCCGGCGTCGATGTGGGCCATGATCCCGAGGTTGCGGATGGCCCGCATGCGCTTCGTCGCGGCCCTCGATGGCCCCGCCTCGTCCCCTCCCATGGCGCTCCTCCCGAGGCGCAGCATAGCCCCGAGCGGCGCCGAGCCGGCCACGGGAGCGGCGGGGCGGCCGGTCGCTCAGGGGGCGGGGGCCGGCCGGGGCGGGTCGCCGAGGTCGAGGCGCAGCACCGACTCCGGGTCCACCCACAGCCCGTCCACCTTGACGCCCCAGTGGAGGTGCGGCCCGGTGGAGCGGCCGGTGGAGCCCACCTGGCCGATGCGCTGGCCCCGCGCCACCCGCGCGCCGGGGCCCACCTCCACCGCCGCCTGGTGCAGGTAGGAGGAGTAGACCCCCGCGCCGTGCCACAGGACGGTGGTCCAGCCGGAGTGGTAGCAGCGGCGCGCCAGCACCACCACGCCGTCGGCGGCGGCCAGCACCGGGTCGCCGCGGGCGCCGTCGAGGTCCAGCCCGTAGTGCACGCTGGCGGCGGTGCCGTTGAAGACCCGCTGGTCGCCGTAGCGGCCGGTGACCTCGGCCACGCGCGGGCGCCCGAAGGCCGCCCCGAAGAGCGGCGGCTCGAAGGGCTGCCGGTAGGCCTCGGCCAGCGCGGCCGCGTCGGCGGCGATCTGGGCGGCGGCCGAGGCGGGCGGGGAGAGGAAGCGCGGCGCCACCGAGAGCCGGGTGGCGCGGAAGGCGGCCGCGTCGATCTCGAGCGCCACCGGCACCGGCGCGCCGCCGCTGGAGAGGGAGAGCGCGGCCGGCCCCGGGGCGGCCTCGGTGGGCAGCGGCGCCAGGGCCCGCCAGCGGCCCTCCCCGGCCGGGAAGAAGCGGAGCGGGCGGCCCAGCAGGGCGCCCTCCGGCGCGGCCTCGGCGCCGGCCACGGTGACCAGCACCGCGTCGCCCGGGCGGGCCCGGGGCGGGGAGACCTCGGCGGTGGCGGCCGGCAGCAGGGCGGCCAGGATCAGCGGGGCGAGCATGGGCCGGGATCCTGCCGCGGATCCGGCGGCGGGGGAACCCCGGCTGGCCGGGGGCCGCGCGGGAGGGCACGGCGCGCCGGCGCGGCGGGCGCTTCAGGGGGTGCGGCGACGCGAGGGGATCTCCTGGCGGCCCCTCAGGCCCCGCCCGGCCGGCGCAGCGGGCAGGCGGCGCAGACCGGGTGCTCCTCGTGACGCTCGGTGAAGGTCCGGAAGGCCCTGGAGGTCCAGAGCTCCCGCAGCGGCGAGGCGGCGGCGCTGCCGAAGTCGCCCAGCTCGCCCCGCCAGGCGGCCGGGTGGGGGCAGGGGGCCAGCCGCCCGTCGGGCAGCAGCCAGGCCTCGCGCCCCAGGAACGGGCAGGGGCCGAGCGGCGCCGGCGCGGCCGGGTCGAGCGCCAGCTCCCCGCAGCCGGCCAGCTCGAGCGGCCCGGCGGGGCGGCGCACCTCGGCGGCGGCGGCCCGGGCGGCGGCGGCGGCCCGGTTCCAGCGGGCCAGGCCGGCGGCGCTGCGGGTCAGCGCCCGCGCCAGCAGGTGCGGCGCCCGCGGCTGCAGCTGGTTCACCTTGACCCGGTCCACGCCCAGGGCGCCGGCCAGCCGCACCAGGTCGGGCAGCTCGTCCACGTTCCCGGCCTGGGCCGTCACCTGGAAGGAGAGCCGGCCCCGCACCCCGGTGCGCGCCGCCGCCTCGTCGCGGGCGGCCGCCACCTGGCGCACCCCCTCGATCGCCGCGGCGAAGTCGAGCCCCGCCATGATGGCCTCGGCGGTGGCGGCGGTGGCCCCGTTCCAGGAGACCTTGACGTCGCTGGCCAGCGGGTAGAGGCGCGCCCCCCAGGCGGCCGCGCCGCGCCCTGGCCAGGTCCCGCTGGTGGTGAGGTTGAGCCGCAGCCTGGTCGCCGCCAGCGCGTCGAGCAGGGCGTCGAACCCGGCCCACAGCAGGGGCTCGCCCATGGTGGAGGGGATGACCTCGCGGAGCGCCCCGCCCCGCAGCTGGGCCAGGGCCGAGAGCGCCAGGGCCGGGTCCATGCGGCGGGGCGGGCCGGCGCGGGGCCCCGCCGCGGCGCGCGCCTGGCCGCACTCGCACATGTCGCAGGCCAGCGTGCAGTCGTCCGGGTCGGTGACCAGGGTGAGGCGCCAGGGGCCGGCGGGGTGGGGGAGGCGCGTTGACAAGTGATCCGTTGTAACGGAAAAGTCTCCACCCATGAAGAGCACACGCGAGGGGACCGTCAAGAGAGGGCGCGGGCGGACGGCCGCGCCCGAGTCCAAGGCGGCCGGTGAGCCGCGCGAGGTGGCGGCGGCGGCGTCCGACCTGACGCCGGTGGTGGGCTCGAACCTGCGGCGGCTGCGCGGGCAGCGCGGCCTCTCGCTGGAGAAGCTGGCCCGCCTCTCCGGCGTGTCGCGCGCCATGCTGGGGCAGATCGAGCTGGGCCAGAGCGCCCCCACCATCAACGTGCTCTGGAAGATCGCCAGCGCCCTGGGCGTGCCCTTCTCCGGCCTCATCAGCGCCCGGCAGGAGGGGAGCGTGCACGTGCTGCGGGCCGGGCAGGCCAAGCTGCTCACCAGCCACGACGGCGCCTTCAGCTCGCGCGCCCTCTTCCCCTTCGACTCCCCGCGGCGGGTCGAGTTCTACCAGCTGACCCTGAGGCCGGGCGCCGCCGAGAAGGCCGACGCCCACAACCCCGGCACGGTGGAGAACCTGGTGGTGGCGCAGGGGTCGGTGGAGATCGAGGCCGACGGCCGGCGCGAGCAGCTCGACGCCGGCGACGCCATCGTCTTCGAGGCCGACGTGCCGCACGTCTACCGCAACCGGTCGGGCGGCGAGGCGGTGATGTTCCTGGTCATGACCTACGCCGACACGGTGGGGTAGGGCGTCCCGCCGCAGCCCCCGAAGGGCCCCCTTCGTCGCGGCTCCTCCGACACGGACCGTCCGCTGACGGCGCCGCGGTAAGCTCCCGGCTCCGGCCCGCAGGTGGGGGGCCGGCGAGAGGCCGCACGGTGTCCACTCCGACGGGCGTACTGCTGGTGCAGCGGGGCGTGGCCACCCAGGCCATGGTCGATCAGGCCTGGCGCGAGGGGAAGGCGCACGGGGAGCGGCTCTGCTCGCGCCTCCTGGCCATGGGGGTGGACCAGGGCCACCTGGCCGAGGTCCTGTCTGAGAAGCAGGGCGTGCCGGGCGTGGACCTCTCCCGCTGCGTCATCGACCTCTCGCTGCTCGACCTGGTGCCCCGGCTGGTGGCCGACCACGACCTGATCCTGCCGCTCTCCGACGAGGGCGGCCGGCTCCACCTGGCCATGTCCACGCCGCACGACGAGCGGGTGCTCTCGGAGGTCCGGTTCGTCACGGGGCGGGAGGTCTCGGCCTACGTCTGCGTGCAGTCGGCCGCCCGCCAGGCCATCACCCAGGCCTACGACGCCCGCGAGCGGGGCGAGGCGACCTGGCGCGGGCCGCTGGCCGACCCTGGGCCGCCGCCGGTGCTGGCCGCGGTGCTCCCGCCCGGCGCCGCCGCCGAGCCGCCCGAGGTGGAGGTGCTCATCGCGGAGGACGTGCTGCCCGAGCTGGCCGACGACGACCTGGTGGCCGTCGAGAGCGGTGCGCCCATCCTGCCCGGCGAGGACGAGCCCATGGGCCGCCCCGGCGCCGGCGAGGAGGTGGTGCTGGCGGTGCGGGCCGCTGGCCGCCGCACCGTGCTGGTGGTGGACGACGAGGCGGAGATCCGGCTGCTGGTGCAGAGGGCCCTGGAGAAGCACGGCTTCGCGGTGGAGGTGGCGGTCGACGGCGCCGAGGCGCTGGCCAAGTGCGAGGCGCTGGTGCCCGACCTGGTGCTGCTCGACGCCATGCTGCCCAAGGTGCACGGCTTCGAGGCCTGCCGCCGCATCAAGTCCTCACCGCGCACCCGCCACGTGCCGGTCATCATGATGACCGCCGTCTACCGCGGCTGGCGCTTCGCCCAGGACGCCCGCGAGGCCTACGGGGCGGAGGACTACATCGAGAAGCCCTTCCGCTTCGACGACGTGCTCAGGCGCATCGAGGCGGTGCTGGAGTCCACCGCCTCCCGCCCCACCACCGGCGCCGCCCTGGCCGCGCCGCACATCGCCCGCGGCAAGGAGCTCTTGCTGGCCAACCGGCTGCCCGAGGCGCAGGCGTCCTTCGAGGCCGCCATCGGGGCCGACCCCTGGTCGGCCGAGGCCCACGCCCAGCTGGCCCGCACCCTGCGGGCGCGCGGCGACGCCTTCGCCGCCATGACGGCCTTCGAGCGCGCCGCCGAGCTCCGGCCGGGCTACCTGCCGGCCCTGCGCGCGCTGGCCGGGCTGTACGAGGAGAAGGGCTTCCGCCGCAAGGCCGCCGAGACGCTGGAGCGGGCCCTGCTGGCCGCCGGCGACGAGCCGGTGCGCGAGGCCATCAAGCAGGACCTGCTGGCGCTGATCGGCTGAGGCCGGGGCGGGCGGAGTCCTCCCCGGCCCGACCACGTCCGCCCCTGGGCCCAGGCGCGCTGGCCGCGCCGAGGGCGTGGGCGCCATGCCCGTGATCCGGGCACCGGCTTGCCCGGGCGCTGCCCATGGATCGGGCCCGTTCGTGCGAAATGCGGCGTCCCAGCGCCTTCCGGTGGCGGCACGGCGGCTGCACTACCGGCCTGGCGAACGACACGCTCGACGCCCGGCAGGTCCGGGCGACCTTCACGACACCTCTTGGTCCCCAGGGAGAGAAGATGGCTGATCCGACCGTCGCAGAGCTGGCGAAGAACCTGGCGGACACCCAGACCGCGCTCAACATCGTCTACACGGTGCTGGCCGGCGCCCTGGTGATGTTCATGCAGGCCGGCTTCGCCCTGGTGGAGACCGGCCTGACGCGGGCCAAGAACGTGGCCCACACCATGGGCATGAACTTCTTCGTCTACGCCATCGGCATCCTGGGCTTCTACTTCGTCGGCTTCGGCCTGCAGATGGGCTCGTTCGGCCCCATGCCCACCTTCGGCGGCGACGCCACGCTCTCCTCGCCGATGTTCGCCGTCGAGCTCTTCGGTAAGCCGTTCGAGCTCTTCGGCACCAGCGGCTTCATGCTCCCGCCGGCCATGTTCACGCCGGCGGTGGCCACCATGTTCTTCTTCCAGATGGTGTTCATGGACACCACCTGCACCATCCCCACCGGCGCGGCGGCCGAGCGCTGGAAGATCACCAGCTTCATCATCTTCTCCTTCGTGATCTCCACCCTCATCTACCCGATCTACGGCGCCTGGGTCTGGGGCGGCGGCTGGCTGGCGGACCTCGGCGCCAACTTCGGCCTGGGCCACGGCCACGTCGACTTCGCCGGCTCCTCGGTGGTGCACATGACCGGCGGCGTGATGGCCTTCGTGCTGGCCAAGATGATCGGCCCGCGCATCGGCAAGTACACCTCCGACGGCCGGGTCAACCCCATCCCGGCCCACAACATCGCCCAGGTCATGACCGGCACCTTCATCCTGGCCTTCGGCTGGTTCGGCTTCAACGCCGGCTCCACGCTGTCGGGCATGGACACCCAGCTGGCCATCGCGGCCCTGAACACCATGCTGGCCTCCGCCGCTGGCGCCTTCGGCGCCTACGTCTTCGTCAAGATCAAGTTCGGCAAGCCCGACCCGACCTGGCTGGCCAACGGCATGCTGGCCGGCCTGGTGGCCATCACCGCTCCCTGCGCCTTCCTCGAGTCCTGGGCGGCCATCCTGGTGGGCGCCATCGCCGGCGTGCTGGTGGTGGTGGCGGCCATCTTCATCGACACCAGGCTCAAGGTCGACGATCCGGTCGGCGCGGTGGCGGTGCACGGCGTCAACGGCGCCTGGGGCATCGTGGCGCTGGGGCTCTTCGCCAACGGCAAGTACGGCGAGGGCTGGAACGGCGTGGCGGGCAAGGTGACCGGCCTCTTCTACGGCGACGCCGGGCAGCTCTACGCCAACCTGATCGGCATCGTGGCCAACGTCCTCTGGGTGGCCCCGGTGGCGGCGCTGACCTTCTGGGTCATCGGCAAGCTGGTCGGCAACCGGGCCTCGGCCGAGTCGGAGGTGGCCGGCCTCGACATCGACGAGATGGGCGTGCACGGCTACGTCTTCGACTCCGGCCCGACGCACGGGCTGGCGCCGCGGGGGGGTGAGCCCTCCAGGTCGCCGGCCGCGGTCGGCGCGCTGTCGCCGAGCCACGAGTAGCGGGTGCAGGGCTGGCCTCGCCCCCGCGGGGGGGCAGAGGCCTGGGAACGGGCAGCAGAGGGGTCTGCTGCGCGCGGGTGAGGCGTCCGGGGATCGAGTGATCCCCGGACGTCTCTTTTTTCAGCGCTCCGTGGCCACGGCCACGCCGCTCGCCAGCACCAGCGCCGCGCCGACCAGGCCGACCCCGTCGATGGTCTCGCCGAAGGCCGCCCAGCCGATGAGCGCGGCGGTGAGGGGCTCGAGGTAGGAGAGCGCCCCCACCACGGCCGACGGGATCAGGTTCACCCCGCGGAAGAAGAGGGTGGTGGCGAGCACGCCGCACACCAGCGAGCCCAGGCCCACCCGCAGCGCCCCCGGGCCCGCGTCCGGGATGGCCCCGCCGCCGAAGACCAGCAGCAGCACCCCGGCCGACACCAGCGCGTGCAAGGACACCACGGCCGGCGGCGAGAAGGACCGCCCGGCCCGCTGCGCCGCGAAGACGAAGGCGGCGTAGAAGACGGCGCTGGTGGCGCCCAGCCCGGCGGTCACCAGGGCCACCTCCTCGCCCGGGTGCCAGACCAGCAGCGCCAGCCCCAGCAGCGACACCGGGGTGGCCACCAGGGCGCGCCGCGAGCGGCGCTCGCCGGTGAGGAGCGGCGCCAGCAGGGTGACGAGGAGCGGCGCCAGGTAGTGGGTCAGCACCGCCACCGCCACCGGGCCGCGGTCGATGGCGGCGAAGTAGAAGCCCACGCTGCCGGCGTCGGCCACCCCGAGCAGCAGCAGCGCCACCACGGCGCCCCGGTCGCGGAAGGGGGCGCGCGACACCACCAGCGGCAGGGGCAGCGCCATCACCAGCAGCGCCAGCCAGGCGGCCTGCGCCGGCGGCAGGCCGGCCGGGCGCAGCACCAGCGACCAGCCGCCCCAGAGGACGGCCGCCAGGGCCGTCAGGCCCGCTCCGATGGCCCGGTCGCCGCGCATGGGGCGCGCACCATGGCACGGGCCGGCGCGGGCGCGAAGGGAGGGGACCCGGCCGGGCGGTCACCTCACAGGGCGCCCTCGCCCCGCTCCCCGGTGCGGAGCCTGACCACCTCGTCCACCGGCCCGGCGTGCAGCAGCCCGTCGTCGGCGCGGCCGGTGCGGAGCCAGCGGGTCAGGTCGTGCAGGAGGCGCGGCGCCAGCGGGGAGGGCACCACCAGCTCGATGCGCAGCAGCGGGGCCAGGTCGGGCGGGGTGGCCACGCCGCGGTACCGCCCGCCGGCCACCCCGGTGGCGCCCTTCACCTCGGTCACGGTGAGCCCGCCCACCCAGTCGAGGGAGAGGACGCGCTTCACGTCGTCCAGCCGGCCCGGGGGAACGATGGCCTCGAGCTTGGTCATGCGGACGCCTCCTCGGCGGGCAGCGCCAGGTGCGAGGCGCCTGGGAGGGGGCGCTTGCACGGAGGGTGCCGGGGGGGGGGGCGGCTTCGGCGGCGACCTCGACCTCGACCTCGACCCCGACCTCGACCTCGACCTCGACCTCGACCCCGACCCCGACCCCGACCCCGACCCCGACCCCGACCCCGACCCCGACCCCGACCTCGACCTCGACCCCGACCCCGACCTCGACCCCGACCCCGACCCCGACCCCGACCTCGACCCCGACCCCGACCCCGACCCCGACCCCGACCTCGACCCCGACCCCGACCCCGACCCCGACCTCGAAGTTGCGCTCTCCCTCTCCCCTCCGGGGAGAGGGCCGGGGTGAGGGGCTCCTCGACGACCTCGACGGTGTTCGAGCGGCTGGAGCGGGACGGGCTTGCATTGCAGCCTCCCCCTGCGGGTGAGGAGGCTGCAATGCACACACACTTCGACGCTCCGCTCCAGACGCTCTCTCACACTCCGGTGGCTGATCTCGCTGCTCCGGTGGCTGATCCCGCTGCTCCGGTGGCCAATCCAGCTGCTCCGGCGGCCGCCCCCGGTGCTCTCCCTGCTGCGGTTTCCGTTGCAGCACCAGTCCTCCCCTTCCAGCGGCTCGACGCGTACCGGGTGGCGAGGGAGCTGGCGCGGGCGGTCTGCACGGCGGGCATCGCGGACGCGGAGCTGCGCGACCAGGCCACGCGGGCGGCCAAGTCGGCGTTCCTGAACCTGTGCGAGGGGCTGCCCGACGATCGGCCGGGGGTGCGCCGGCGGTACTTCCGGCAGGCGGACGGCTCGGTGCACGAGGTGGCCGGGGCGCTGGACCTGGCGGCGGCCATCGGGGCGCTCGACGAGGAGGTGGCCCGGCAGGGCATCGCCCTGGCCGCCCGGGTGCGGGCGCTGCTGCGCGGGCTGCTGCGGCGAGGGAGGCCGGGGGAGCCGAGGCGACTGCCCTCGGCTCCCACGGTCCGCCCCCGGCCGGCTACCGGATGAGCCCGGTGAGCAGGGCCACCAGCCGGTGGGCCACCTGGTTCACCCGGGCCGCCGCGGCCGGGGAGGCGTCCCCGCAGGAGGCGGCGATCTCCACCGCCGCCGCGGCCTCGCCGGCCTCGGCGCGGGCGATGGCGAAGGAGCGGGCCTTGTCCGGGCGCGAGACCCGGCCCGCGCCCTCGGCCGTGTTGAGGCTCGCCGACTTGGCCGAGCGCAGCGCCTCGTCGCGCAGCTTGGGGTCACGCACCTGGGCCGCACGGACCGCCGCGAGCAGCTCCAGCGCCACGCCGTAGGCGATGAGCCGGTGGTGGGGGAGGGAGACCCCGCCCGCGCCGAGCGGAGAGGAGGAGGGACCCTGGTGACCCGAGGATGGAGAGGAGGAACTCCTGGGACCCGAGGCAGTGGAGGAGGAACCCCTGGGACCCGAGGCCAATGAAGAGGAACCCGCGGGACCCGAGGCCGGAGAAGAGGTGAACCCGCGGGGAACCGTTGCCGTGTGATCAGCGAAGAGCGAGTGGTGGTCGTTCATGTCGCGCTCCTTTCACCCCGAGAAGGAGCGCGACATGAACGACGGCACCCATGAGCCCGAGCCCACCCGGCGCGTCTCAGGAGTACGCCGCACGCGCAGTGACGGGCGCAGCCCGGCGCGAGCGTGCCAGTGCGAGCAGCAGCGACGAGTGGGCGCCCTGACCCCTGGCGGCCCCCTCACCCCGGCCCTCTCCCCCAGCAAGCTGGGGGAGAGGGTGAGCAACCAGCTCGACCCCGACCCCGACCCCTACCCCGACCCCGACCCCGACCCCGACCGCGACCCCGACCCGACCCCGACCCCGACCCCGACCCCGACCTCGACCCCGACCCCGACCCCGACCCCGACCCCGACCCCGACCCCGACCGCGCCGATATCGCGCGCCGCCCCGCCTGTCCCCTCCCGCCAACCGGGGGTACCATCTCCCCGATGACCGAGTACGAGCCCTTCGTCTCCCTCGGGCTGGCCGCCGCCGCCGGGCTCCTCATCGGCCTGGAGCGCGAGCGCTCGGCGCCGGAGCAGCCCACCGATCCCTTCCTGGGCGGCGCCCGCACCCACCCGCTCTTCGCCCTGGTGGGCGGGGTCGCCACCCTGGCGGCCCGCGAGCTCGGGCCGCTCTTCGCCCTCATGGCGCTCGGCGCGCTGGTGGCCTTCCTGGTGGTGAACTACCAGGGGGACGTGTCGCGCGACCGCGGCCGCGGCATCACCTCCGAGGCCGCCTTCCTGCTCTCCTTCCTGCTGGGCGTGCTGGCCTGCACCCGCGGGGTGATCGAGCCCACCAGCCGGCGCATCTTCGTGGTGGCCGGCGTGGCGGTGGTGGCCACCTTCTTGCTCTCCGCGCGCCCCACCACCCGCAGGCTGGCCCAGGCCATGAGCCGCGAGGACGTGGCCTCCACCCTGAAGTTCCTGGTGGTGGCGGTGGTGGTGCTGCCGCTCCTGCCCGACCGGACCTTCGGGCCGCTCGACGTGCTCAACCCCTTCGACGTGGGCCGGCTCATGGTGCTCATCTCGGCCCTCTCCTTCGTTGGGTACGCCGGCATCCGGCTGCTCGGGCCGCAGCGCGGCCTGGGGCTGACCGGCGTGGTGGGCGGCCTGGTCTCCTCCACCGCGGTGACCCTCTCCATGTCCGGCCGGGCGCGCGAGCGGCCGGAGCTGGCCGACTCGGCGGCCCTGGCGGTGGTGCTGGCCTCCACCATCATGTTCGTGCGGGTCTTCGCCATCGTGGCGGTGGTCAACCCGGCGCTGCAGGCCGACCTGGCCTTCCCGGTGGCGGCGGCCGCGGCGGCGGGGCTGGTGGCCAGCCTGCTGCTCTGGCTCCGCTCGCGGCGGTCGGGCACGGAGGGGGCCGCGGTGACCTTCACCAACCCCTTCGAGCTGGGGCGGGCGCTGCAGTTCGCCCTGCTCTTCGCGGTGGTGCTGCTGGGCAGCAAGGCGGCGGCGCTCTACCTGGGCACGGCCGGCACCTACGCCGCCGGCCTGCTGGCCGGCACCACCGACGTGGACGCCATCACCCTCTCGATGGCCCGGCTGGGCGGCGTCGAGGTGACCCACCAGGTGGCCGCCACCACCATCTTCCTGGGGGCCGCCTCCAACACGCTGGCCAAGGGCGTGATGGCGGCGGTGCTGGGCGGCTGGCCGTTCGGTCGGCGCGTGCTGGTGGCGCTCCTCGCCATGCTGGCGGCCGGCGCCGGCGGCGTGGCCCTGGCCTGGGCGTTATGACCGGGCCATGAAGCAAGACATCGAGGTCCTCGAGGCCAACCAGGCGTTCTACCGCGCGTTCACGGCGCGCGACGTGGAGGCCATGGCGGCCCTGTGGGCCCGCCAGGCGCCGGTGGCCTGCGTGCACCCCGGCTGGGACGTGCTCGACGGGCGCGAGGAGGTGCTGGGGAGCTTCCGCGCCATCCTCGAGTCGGGCGGCGCGCCCGAGGTGCGCTGCACGCTGGCCCAGGCCCACCTGCTCGGCGAGGTGGCCTTCGTCACCTGCCACGAGCTGGTGCAGGGCGCGCGCCTGGTGGCCACCAACCTCTTCGTGCGGGAGGAGGGGGCCTGGCGACTGTGCCACCACCAGGCCTCGCAGCTGGCGCCAGGGCAGGCGCGGGCCCGGCCGCCAGAGCCCGAGCTGCGCAGCTGAACAGTCCACCCGAAGTCCCGGCCGGTGCTACCATCCTGGCCGGCTCGTGGAGGGGGCCCACACATGATCTGGTGGCTCTGGGTGCTGGCCGGGATCGCGCTCCTGGCGTTCGAGGTGGCCACGCCGGGCGGCTTCTTCGCCCTGTTCTTCGGGGTGGGGGCGCTGCTGGTGGCGCCGCTGGCGGCCTTCGGCTTCTCCGAGACCGTGCAGTGGTTCGCCTTCTCGGTCCTCTCGCTGGTCGGCCTGGTGACCCTGCGCGGGCCGATGCTGCGGCGCCTCAACCGCCAGCCGGAGCGCGCCGCCGAGCTGGTGGGCGAGCAGGCGGTGCTGCTCGCCGACCTGCCGGCCGGCGGCGAGGGGAAGGCCGAGCTGCGCGGCACCCCGTGGACCGCCCGCGCCACCTCCGGCATCCCGCTCAAGGCCGGGCAGCGCTGCCTGGTGGAGCGCGTGGACGGCCTCACCCTCTGGCTGCGCGCCGAGTAGCGGCGCGCCTCGACCCACACCCGGGCCGCCGCACGGGCCCCAAGGAAGGACCCTCATGGAATCCGTCAGCGCCGCCCTCGTCATCTCCATCGTGGTGGCCATCTTCGCCATCTTCGTGGTCGTCAAGACCGCCGTGGTCGTCCCGCAGCAGAGCGCCTTCGTGGTGGAGCGGCTCGGCAAGTTCCAGGCGGTGCTCGACGCCGGCTTCCACATCCTGCTGCCCTTCATCGACGTCATCCGCTACCGCCACACCTTGAAGGAGCAGGCGCTCGACATCCCCGAGCAGATCTGCATCACCAGCGACAACGTGCAGGTGGCGGTGGACGGCCTGATCTACCTGAAGGTGCTCGACCCGCAGCGGGCCAGCTACGGCATCTCCGACTACTACTACGCCATCAGCCAGCTGGCGCAGACCGCGCTGCGCAGCGAGGTCGGCAAGATCTCGCTCGACCGCACCTTCGAGGAGCGCGGCTACATCAACTCCCAGGTGGTGACCGAGCTCGACAAGGCCTCGGCCGCCTGGGGCGTCAAGGTGCTGCGCTACGAGATCAAGAACATCACCCCGCCGCAGGACGTGCTGGCCGCCATGGAGAAGCAGATGCGGGCCGAGCGGGAGAAGCGGGCCGTCATCCTCGGCTCCGAGGGCGAGCGCGACGCCGCCGTCAACAGCGCCGAGGGGCAGAAGCAGCAGGTCATCAAGGCCTCCGAGGCCAAGCGGCAGCAGCAGATCAACGAGGCCGACGGCCAGGCCCACGCCATCCAGGCCATCGCCACCGCCACCGCCGAGGGCATCCGCAAGGTGGCCGAGGCCATCAACTCCGAGGGCGGCGTGGAGGCGGTGCAGCTCCGCGTGGCCGAGAAGTACGTCGAGCAGTTCGGCCACATCGCCAGGACCACCAACACGGTGGTCCTGCCGGCCAGCCTCTCCGACGTGGGCTCGATGATCGCCCTGGCCATGAACGTGCTCAAGACCGGCAAGCCCCAGGAGCCGCTGCGCACCACCGCCGCGCCCCGGCCCGGCGCGCCGCCGTCCATGCCGCCGCGCCAGCCGTAGGGCGCGGCCCCTGGCCCGCCGGCGGGGCGGGGGTCAAAGGGAACGGGGGCCCGGCCGCTGGCCGAGCCCCCGTCGATCGTCCCGGGGCGTCCCGGGGGGCGGCTACCGGTGGAACTCGGGGTAGGCGACGTTGCCGTGCTCGCCCATGTCGAGCCCCTCGATCTCCTCCTCGGCGGTGACGCGGATGCCGCCGGTGATGGCCTTGGTGATGTACCAGAAGACCATCGCCGCCACGAAGGTGCCGGCGCCCACCACCGCCGCGCCGATCAGCTGCGGGGTGAGCTGCGCCATCCCGCCGCCGAAGAAGAGGCCGGGCTTGGCGACCGAGGCGCAGGGGGCCACGGTCGGGTCGGCGAAGAGGCCGACCGCGATGGTGCCGAAGACGCCGTTGGCGAGGTGCACGGCGGTGGCGCCGACCGGGTCGTCGATCTTGATCTTGTCGAAGAAGATGACGGCCGCGACCACCAGCAGGCCGGCGATCAGGCCGATGACCAGCGCGCTGCCCACGCTGACGAAGGCGCACGGGGCGGTGATGGCCACCAGGCCGGCCAGGCAGCCGTTCAGGGTGATGCCGAGGTCGGGCTTCTTCAGGAAGACCCAGGCGGCGATCATCGAGGAGATGGTGCCGGCGGCGGCCGCCACGTTGGTGGTGGTGGCCACGTGGGCGATGGAGGCGCCGTCGGCCGCCATGGTCGAGCCCGGGTTGAAGCCGAACCAGCCGAACCAGAGCACGAACACGCCGATGGCGGCCGAGGTCATGTTGTGGCCGGGGATGACGTTGATCTTGCCGTCGGCGCCGTACTTCCCGATGCGGGGGCCGAGCACGATGATGCCGGCCAGGGCCGACCAGCCGCCGATGGAGTGGACCACCGTGGAGCCGGCGAAGTCGAGGAAGCCCATGCCGGCCAGCCAGCCGCCGCCCCAGATCATGTGGCCGCCGATCGGGTAGATGATGCCGACCAGGAAGAGCGTGAAGATCAGGAAGGAGGAGAACTTGATGCGCTCGGCCACGGCGCCGGAGACGATGGTGGCGGCGGTGCCGGCGAAGACCAGCTGGAAGAAGAACTTGGCCCACAGGGGCACGCCGGTCCAGCTGAGCGACTTGTAGACGCCCTGGTAGGCGTCGCCCATGGCCGGGCTGTTGTCGGCGCCGCTGGCGAAGAAGAGGCCGCTGGTGCCGACGATGGGGTTGCCGTCGCCGAACATCAGGCCGTAGCCCACCGCCAGGAAGACCAGCGACGAGACCGCGAACACCACGAAGTTCTTGAAGAGGATGTTGACGGTGTTCTTGGCCCGGCAGAAGCCGGACTCGACCAGGGCGAAGCCCAGGTTCATGAAGAAGACCAGGAAGGCGGTCAGCATCACCCAGATGGTGTCCATGGCCACCTTCTGGCTGGCGATGGAGTCGGCCATGGCCTGCGTGAAGACCGGGGCGGCCTCGGCGGCGGGCTGGGCGAGGGCCTTGCCGGCGAACAGCAGGGCGACGGAGGCCACGGTGGCAAGGGCGCGGGTGGCGCGTGGGGACAGGTGTCTCATCGGGCGGCGTCTCCTCGTGGAAGGTCCAGGGTGCGGAGCGCGCCGTGCGGTACGCGCGCCCTGGCCCTGCCCGACTGCAAGGGGCACGCCCGGAGGGGAAACGCTGGTTTCGTGGGGATTCGCCCACCGCCGCGGGGTGCTGCTCGAAAGGGCGGCAGGTGGTGCGCGCGGTGAGGGCGGCCCCGCCGGCGGCTACGAGGCCCTGCCAGCCCGCGCCACCGAGGGGCGCGGCACGCTGCCGGTCGAGGAGTGCCGGACAGGCAGCTGCAGCCTGGCCACCGGGGCGGCCAGGCGCCGCTCCCGCAGCGAGCGGGACAGGACCTCGGCCCGCAGCAGCTCCAGGTGCGCCTCCACGCCGGCCCCGCAGCGGCCCAGCGCGGCCTCCGCGGCCGGCTCGAACCAGGCGGCCAGCTCCACCGCCTCGTCGAGCGCCTCGGGGCAGCACTCGGCCAGGGCGAACTCGTTCCAGGCGTTCAGGCGAGCCACCTCGGCGCCCGGGCGGCCGGCGGCGCGCAGCCGGACCATCAGCGAGGAGATGGCGTCGTGGTCGGGGCGGGCGGTGGGGCGCCGCAGCGGGCCGCGGGCGTGCAGCCGCCAGCGCACGCCCAGGGTCAGGAGGTCCACCAGGTGCTCTGCCGAGGTGCGGGCGGCCCCCGGGGCGCCGGCCTCGAGGTGGGCGCGGAAGAACTCGACCAGCGGGGTGAGCCCGCGGGCGCGCTTGACGACCTCGTCCACGAAGGTGGTGGCGCGGCGGGCCGGCGAGGTGGGATCGGTCGGGTCGATGGTCAGCATGGCGTGGTCGCTCCTGGGGAGACTATTAGCAGGGCGCGTGCCACTCCCAGATGGCCGAAATCATTCGGCCTTTCTGGCGGGCGTCAACCCCCTGACGCCCGGCGCCACCCTCGGCCAGCGCGCAGGCGCGCTATCGGGGTGAGCGGCGTGGCGTGGGGGCGGAGAGGGACAGCCGCGCAGACCCTGCGCCGCTCCGCCCGGGGGGTAGGCGGCACCCGCTCAGCGCCCGGTTGGAGGGGCCGCCACCGTTCCGGAGGCCGGGCGCTTGGCCCGCCGGGTGACGAGCTTCTCGACCACCATCACCGGCAGGATCACGGAGGCCACCAGCGCCGCCCGGCCCAGGTCGGCCAGCGCCAGCGGCGCGGTGCCGAAGACGCGGTGCATGAAGGGCGCGTACACGAAGAGGGCCTGCAGGCCGAGGATGGCGGCCACGCCCAGGAGCACCGCCGGGTTGTCGCGGATGCTGCTGGCGAAGAGCGAGCGGGTCAGCGAGCGGCTCTCCATCAGGTAGAGCACCTGGAAGAAGATGACCGAGGTGACCGCCAGGGTCTGCGCCTCGGCCAGCGCCAGGGCCGGGGACTCCCCGGCGGCCAGCGCGTGGTGCCACTCCCACAGGAAGAGCCCCACCGAGCCGGCGGTCATGAGGACCGCCGCCACCACGGTGCGCCGCAGCACCAGCGTGGAGAGGATGGGCTCGCGCGGCGGGCGCGGCGGCCGGCGCATCACGTCGCGCTCCTTGGCCTCGAAGGCCAGCGGCAGCGCCAGCGCCACCGCCGCCACCAGGTTGATCCAGAGCAGCTGGGTCGGGCGCACCGGCAGGAGCAGGGTCTGGGTGGCCGCGTCGAAGGGGAAGGCGAAGACGGCGCACACGAAGATGAGCGCCAGGCCCAGGTTGGTGGGCAGGACGAAGGCCAGCGACTTGACCAGGTTGTCGTAGACCCGCCGCCCCTCCTCCACCGCCGCCACGATGGTGGCGAAGTTGTCGTCGGTGAGCACCATGTCGGCCGCCTCCTTGGAGACCGAGGTGCCGGTGATGCCCATGGCCACGCCGATGTCGGACTGCTTGAGCGCCGGGGCGTCGTTGACGCCGTCGCCGGTCATGGCGACCACCTGGCCGCTGCGCTGGAGCGCCCGCACCAGGCGGAGCTTGTGCTCGGGCGAGACCCGGGCGAACACGTGGGTGGTGGTGGCCACCGCCTTCAGGTCCTCGTCGGAGGTGGCCGAGAGCTCGGCGCCGGTGAGGGCCTCCTCTCCCCCTCGGCCAGCAGGCCGAGCTGCCGCCCGATGGCCTGGGCGGTGCCGCGGTGGTCGCCGGTGATCATCTTGACGCGGATGCCGGCGGCGCGGCAGGCGGCCACCGCCTCCACCGCCTCCTGGCGCGGCGGGTCGATCATGCCCACCAGCCCCAGCAGCTCGAGCCCGCCCGCCACGTCGGCGGGGCCGAGCTCGTGGCCCGGCCCGTCCCAGGCGCGGGCCGCCACCGCCAGCACCCGCATGCCGCGGGCCGCCAGCCCCTCCACCTCGGCCAGCACCGCCTCCGGCGCCAGGGCCCCGCCGCCGGCGCGGGCGGCGCAGCGGGCCAGCACCACCTCCGGCGCCCCCTTCACCACCAGGCGGCGCCGGCCGTCCGGCCAGCGGTGCAGCGTGGCCATGTACTGGTGCTCCGACTCGAAGGGGATGGCGTCGAGGCGGGGCGCGCCGGCCCGCAGCGGCGCGGTCTCCAGCCCGGCCTTGCGCGCCGCCACCACCAGGGCGGCCTCGGTGGGGTCGCCGGCCACCGCGAAGCCCCCGCCGTCCGGCTCCACGGTGGCGTCGTTGCAGACCGCGCCGGCGGCCAGCAGGTCGCGCGCCTCGGGCCCCGGGGCCACCGGCTGCCCGCCGGAGAGGAAGCGCCCCGCCGGCGCCCAGCCGTGCCCCTCCACGGTGAGCGTGCCGGCCGGGGTCCAGAGGACCTGCACCGTCATCTCGTTGCGGGTCAGGGTGCCGGTCTTGTCCGAGCAGATGACCGAGGTGGCCCCCAGCGTCTCCACCGCCGGCAGCTTGCGGATGATGGCCCGCCGCGCCGCCATGCGCTGCACGCCGATGGCCAGCGCGATGGTGACGATGGCCGGCAGCCCCTCCGGGATGGCGCCCACCGCCAGCGAGATGGAGAAGACCAGCATCTCCCGCAGCGCGTCGCCCAGCGCCACGCCCTGGCCCACCGAGCGCCAGGTGCCCACCGCCAGCATCACCACGGTGAGCGCCAGGATGGACCAGGTGATGGCCTTGCCCACCTGGGCCAGCGCCCGGGTCAGCGGCGTCTCCAGCGACTCGGCCTGCGTCAGCAGCCCGGAGATCCGGCCCAGCTCGGTGGCCTGGCCGGTGCCCACCACCAGCCCGGTGGCGGTGCCGGACGAGACCAGCGTGCCGGCGAAGGCCAGGCAGCGCCGGTCGCCGAGCTGGGTGGCCTCCGGCAGGGCCAGGGTGTCCTTGTCGGCAGGCACCGACTCGCCGGTGAGCGCCGCCTCCTCCACCCGCAGGCCCTTGACCGCCAGCAGGCGCAGGTCGGCCGGCACCTTGTCGCCGGAGGCCAGCACCACCAGGTCGCCGGGCACCAGCTCGGCCACCGGCAGGCCGCGCCGGGCCCCATCGCGCACCACCGTGGCGTTCTCCGGCACCATCCCGGCCAGCGCCTCGATGGCCCGGCTGGCGCGGTACTCCTGGAAGAAGCCGATCAGGGTGTTGAGGACCACCACCGCGCCCACCACCGCGGCGTCGGTCACCTCGCCGAGCAGCGCCGCCACCACCGCGGCGCCCACCAGCACCAGGATGAGCGGGCTGTCGACCTGCCGCCACAGGATGCGCCAGCCGCCGTCACCGCCGGAGCGGACCAGGAGGTTGGGGCCGTGGGTGGCGAGGCGGCGCGCGGCCTCATCGCTGGAGAGGCCGATCGAGGCGCTGCCGGTGCGGGCCAGGGCGTCGTCGGCGGAGAGGGCGTGCCAGCTTGGCTGGGCGCCCGCCGGCGGCGGGTTGGTCATGGTGCACTGGAGGTTAACCCCGCCGGCGCCGGGCGCCAGACATGCGGCCAATGGCCGCCCTCGGGGGAATGACCCGAGAGGGACTCGACGGCGCAGCGGTGGGCGAAGGGCGGGCGCGCCAGGACCGGGCGGGGCGGCCTGCCCGGGCGCCGGGCGCCTTGGGCGGGGACCCCCGATCCGGCGAGGGGTAGGGCGCGCTCCGGCGGCGCTCAGCCCCGGACGACCAGCCCCTTCTCCAGGCCCGCCTGCTCCAGCGCGGCGCAGGCGGCGTCCAGGTCGGACTCCAGGAGCCACACCCCGACCCCTTGCCGCGGCGAGCCGGACCCGAGGATGGTGCGGGTCAGGTACTCCTCGACCTCCACCGCGTAGGTCAGGCCGGCAGCGTCGAGCGCCCGCTCCGCCGCCTGCGCCTCGTCGAGGGCGGCCGCCAGGTAGACGCGCACCAGCTCCGTGCCCTCGCCGAACAGGTGCATCGCCTGCCTCGCCATCGGTGCCACCTCCGGCGCCGGATGGTACCCGAGACCCGCCGCGGCGGGCATGCGTTATCCTCCGCGCGCCATGACCTCACGCCCCGTCGCCAGCCTCGCCGCGCTGCTCCTCGCCTTCGGCGTCGCCGCGGCCGAGCCGGGTGAAGGGACCCCGACCTCGACCCCGACCTCGACCTCGACCTCGACCCCGACCTCGACCTCGACCCCGACCTCGACCTCGACCTCGACCTCGACCTCGACCTCGACCTCGACCTCGACCTCGACCCCGATCGACGACGCGGAGTCGAGGGGGACCCTCTCCCCGACGCAGGTCGCGGCGGCGGCCGCGGTGGTCCGGCTGGCGCAGCTGGAGCGCCAGGCGCCCTCCTTCCTGGCGGGGCTCCTGCCGGCCCCGCTGCTCGGGGTCGGCCCCCGCGGCCTGCTCTGGTGGCAGTGGGTGGCGCTGCCGCTGGCAGCCGTGCTCGCCCTGGCGCTGGGGTGGGTGCTCGCCTGGCTGACCCGCCGCGCCCTCGGGCAGGTGGCCTCGCGCACCCAGTCCACCTGGGACGATCTCCTGCTGGCGCGCCTGGCGCAGCCGGTCACGCTCTTCTGGGCGCTGGTGGTGGCCAGCGGCCTCCGGCCGGCCCTGGCCCTCGACGCAGCCTTCGACGACGCGCTGGGGCGCGGGGTCAAGGCCGGCTTCTTCCTGGCGGTCTTCTGGGGCGCCTTCCGCGCCATCGACGTGGCCTTCGGCGTGCTGGCCGAGGCCCCCACCACCCGCTCCAACCCGGGCCTGCACGGCCTGGTGCCGCTCCTGCGCAAGAGCGCCAAGGCGGCGGCGCTGGCCCTGGGGATGGTGGCGGTGCTCACCGAGCTGGGGTTCCAGGTCACCAGCCTGCTGGCCGGCCTCGGCATCGGCGGCCTGGCGGTGGCGCTGGCGGCGCAGAAGACCGTGGAGAACCTCATCGGCTCGGTGGCCATCGGCGTGGACCAGCCGTTCCGGGTGGGCGACTACGTGCAGGTGGACGGCACGCAGGGCACGGTGGAGGTGGTGGGGATGCGGTCCACCCGAATCCGCACCCTCGACCGGACGCTGGTCACCCTGCCCAACGGCAAGCTGGCGGACATGCGCATCGAGTCCTTCGCCGCGCGCGACCGCTTCCGTCTCTCGGCCACGCTGGGGCTGCGCTACGCCACCACCGCGGCGCAGATGCGGGCCATCCTGGCCGCCCTGGCGGCCGAGCTGGCCGCCCACCCGGCCCGCGGGCCGGAGGCGCCGGTGGTCCGCTTCGTCGCCCTGGCCGACTCGAGCCTCTCGGTGGAGGTGATGGCCTGGCTGCAGGCGGCCGACTTCGACGAGTTCGGCCGGCTGCGCGGCGAGCTGCTGCTGCGCTTCATGGAGATCGTGGAGCAGGGCGGCTCGGGCTTCGCCTTCCCGACCCGCAGCCTGCACGTCGAGTCGCTGCCGCCCGGCGCCCCGCCCGGCGCGCCTGCCGCGCCCGGGCCCTGAGGCGCCGTCCCGGCCCCCGGACGAGACGAGGGCCCGGTCTGCCGTGGCGAACCGGGCCCTCATGGACTGTGGAGATGATCGGGATCGAACCGACGACCTCTAGAGTGCGATTCTAGCGCTCTCCCAGCTGAGCTACATCCCCAGGAAAAACCCCCCAGAGGTCGCTGGGGGATGCGTTGCTTAGCGGGGTCCGGGCCGGGGTGTCAAGTGGCGGGTTTGAGCACCTTCGGCCCCCGTGTTAATCCTCGGTTCGCCCATGCCCGGTCCCAAGCGACAGCTCTCGGCCGCGGAGCTCGCGGCCCTGGAGCACGCGTTCGCCGCCGATCCCGTCTCAGACGCCTACCGCCCGCTCACCGAGGCCTACCTGGCCGCCGGTCGGTTCATGGAGGCGATGGTGGTCTGCAAGAAGGGCGTCAAGGCCCACCCCGACGATCCCGGGGCCCGGGTCCTGCTGGCGCGCGTCTACGCCGACCAGGGCAAGGACCGCAAGGCGCTCGAGGAGCTGGCGCCGACGCTGGCGTCCTACGCCAACTTCGCGGCGGCGCACCTGCTGGCCGGCCACCTGCACGCCCGGCTGGGCGCCCGGGCCGAGGCCGAGGCGGCGCTGCGGCGGGCGGCCGAGGCGGCCCCGTCGGATCCCGAGGTGCTGGCCGCGCTGGAGAAGCACGGCGTGGTGGTGGCGCCGCCGGCGCCGCCGCCGCCGGCCCGTCCGGCCGCGGTGGAGGCCGCCCCCGCGGCCCTGGAGGTCGGGGTGTCCGGCGCCACGACGCCGGCTCCAGCCCCCGGACCCTCCGGCGGCCGGTCCGCCGGGGCGCCCGCCGCGCAGCCCATCCCCACGCCGCCGCCGGTGCGGCGCGCCGCCGGCGAGGCCTACGCGGCCGCCCTGGCCGAGAAGTACGGCACCCAGACCCATGAGCTCGGCCCGGCCGGCGCGCCGGCGCGCCGCCGGGGGGCCAAGGCGGCCATCTTCGGCTCCATCGGGCTGGCGGTGGTGCTGGCCCTCGTCCTGGGCGGCTGGTACGTGATCTCGGTCGGCCGCAAGGAGCGCGACGAGGCCATCAGCCGGCTCCTCAAGGAGACCCAGGAGCTGATCGCGCGCGACTCGGCCTCCGGCTACCGGAGCGCCGCCGACAAGGCCAGGGAGATCCTCACGCTCGACGAGGACTCGCTGGCCGGCCACGCCTTCCTGGCCTACGTGGACGCGCTCCGGGTGGCCGAGCACGCCGAGGGCGACGCGGTGAAGGGCGAGGCCATGGTGCAGGTGGACGCGGCCCGCCGGATCGGGCCGCACTCGCACCTCATCGCCGCCGAGGCCCTGCTGCGCGCCGGGGGCGGCGACGCCGCCGCCGCCATCGCCGACCTGACGCGCACCCTGGAGGAGCCGGCGCGCCAGACGGCGCTGCTCACCGGCACGCTGGGCGTGCTGCTCATGAACGCCGGCGATCTCGACGGCGCCCGCGACTGGCTGGTGCGCGCCCAGAAGACCAACCCCAGCGACGCCCGCCTGGCGCAGCAGCTGGCCGAGCAGTACCGGCGCCGCGGCGAGGGGTACGAGGCGCAGGCCGAGGCGGCCTACCAGCTGGCGCTGCGGCTCCAGAAGGACCACGTCCCCTCCTTGCTGGGCCGGGCCCTGCTGCTGCTCGACCGCGGCCTCTACGACCAGGCCGCCCAGTCGGTGCGCCAGGCGCTGGCCGGCGGCGACGTCTCGGGCCGGCAGCAGGCGCTGGCGCTGGCCGTCCGCAGCTCGGTGCTCTACGCGCAGGGCAAGGCCGCCGAGGGCGCCGCCGACGAGAAGAAGGCGCTGGAGCTCGACCCGCAGAGCCCCGACCTCCCCTGGCTCATCGGCCGCCGCCAGCTGCGCGACGGCGACACCGCCGCCGCGGTGGCCTCCATCCAGCGGGCCGTCAACGGCGACGGCAAGCGGGTGGCCTTCTACGTCGATCTCACCGAGGCGCTGCTGGCCACCGAGGGCGGCGCCCTGCGGGCCGCCGAGCTCCTGCAGAAGGCCACCGCCCGCGCCGGCGACCACCCCCGCATCGCCCTGCTGCTGGGCGACGCCTACCGGGCGCAGGGCGACGCCGACCGGGCGCGCGGGCAGTACGAGCGCTCCATCCAGCTGGGCAAGCCGTTCCCCGACGCCCGGGTGGCGCTGGCGCGGCTGCTGCGCGACCAGAAGAACGTGCCCCAGGCGCTGGCCGAGCTCGACCTGGCCATCACCGAGTACGGGCAGGGGAGCCCTGGCGGCGCCGCCGCGGCCTTCGTGGAGATGGCGGAGACCGAGCGGTCGCGCGGGGCCAGGCCGGAGGTGCTCTTCCCGCTCTACGTGAAGGCGCTGGAGAAGGACCCGGCGCGCTGCGAGGCGCTCTGGGGGGCCGGCAAGCTGGGCGCGGACGCCGCCGGCGAGGTGG
Organism: Anaeromyxobacter sp.; assembly: GCA_016718565.1. Classification (NCBI taxonomy): domain Bacteria; kingdom Pseudomonadati; phylum Myxococcota; class Myxococcia; order Myxococcales; family Anaeromyxobacteraceae; genus Anaeromyxobacter; species Anaeromyxobacter sp. The sequence continues at coordinate 1,231,187 of JADKCZ010000001.1, forward strand.
ACGAGGCGGCGCGCCCGCGGCTGGAGCGCTACGTGCAGGTCTGCCCGCGGGCGGCCAGCGTGGAGGCGGCCCGACGGCTGCTCGAGGGCACGCCCGCCGCCGCGCCGGCGCCCGCCCCGCCGGCCAGGGCCAGGCCGAAGAAGCGCTGACCGGCTACCGCGCGGCCTCGCCGCGCGCCAGCGCGTCCACGTAGTGGACCAGGGCCCACAGGTCCTCCTCCGGCAGGACGCCCTTCCAGGTCGGCATGGCGGTGCCGCCCAGGCCGGCCGCGATGGCGCGGTACAGGTCCGCCGGCTCCTGCCCCGGCCGGACCGCGCGCAGCGGCCCCTCGCGGAAGTCGGTGGCCCGCAGCAGGCGGCCGAAGTCGGAGGCCACCGACAGCGGCTGCGAGGCGTCCGGCCTGGGCTCGGCCAGCACCCCGGCGGCGTGGGCGAAGGCGGCGATCTCGGCGGGCGTGGCGTAGGCCGGGTGGCAGGCCTGGCAGCGGGCCACCCCGTGGTAGACGGCCCGGCCACGCCGGGCGCCCTCGGCGCGGCGGCCCGTCCACGGGTCGGCCGAGCGCGCCACCGCGGGCTCGGGCGCCTCGGTGCGGAAGCGGGGCGCCAGGGTCTTCACGAAGGCCACGATGTCCTCCAGGTCCTGGTCGGAGACGTCGCTCCAGGGCCGCATGCCGGTGCCGGCCAGGCCGTGGCGGACGGTGCGCACCAGGTCCTCGTCGCGCCACAGGCTGCCGGCCGGCACCGAGGCGAAGGAGACGATGCCGAGCCGCAGGTCGCGCGGCGGCGGCGCCATGCCCACCGCCTGCGGGCCCTTGCCGTCGCCCAGGTGGCCGTGGCACGGGCGGCAGGAGGTCATGTAGGCGCGGGCGCCGCGGTTGAGCGTCTCGGCGGGCACCAGCACCCCGCCCAGCCGCTGCGGCGCGTCGAAGCGCGGGACCTCGTAGTAGGCGCAGCCCGCCAGGGCCAGGAGGGCGAGGGCGGCGCGGCGGCTCACCGGGCCTCCGCCGCCCTGGCCGCGGCGGCGGCCTCGGCCGCCTCGCGCCGGCGCACCTGGCGCTCCAGGTCCTCCATGTAGCCGCGCTTCAGCACCTGCGGCCGGGTGGCCTCGGTGCGGACGTCGGTCACCACCACCGGCAGCGTGGTGCTGACGCCTTCCACCGTCACGGTGGCGCTGGTGCGCCCCTCCCCGGTGGCCCAGAGCTGGCCGCGCGCGTCGCCGCGGCAGACCGCCTCGTCGTCGCAGCGGGTGAAGACCAGGCGCCCCGCCACCGGCGCGCCCTGATCGTCGAAGACCGCCACCTGCAGCAGCAGCGGCCGGCGCTCGTCGGCCAGCTGCAGCGCCGCCGGCGACGGCCCGGCCGCGACCCGCGCCACGGCCCGCACCGCGGCGGTGACGCTGGCCCTGACCTGGCCCACCGCGCAGGTGATGGTGGCCGTGCCCGGGGCCACCGAGGTGACGGTGGCCGAGTTGTGGGCGCCCGCCACGGTGGCCACCGCGGGATCCGAGGAGGACCAGGCACAGACGGCCGACTGGTCCGGCTGGCCCCCCGCGAGGCGCGGGGTGGCGTGCAGCGTGGCCGCCTGGCCGCGGCCGAAGAGCTTGAGCGAGGCCGGCTCGAGCTCGACGCGGACCGGCCCACCGCAGCCGGCCAGCCCGGCCAGCGCGAGGGCGAGGAGGAACGGGACGGCGGGGGCGGGGGCGCGGTCGAGGGTGGGCATGCGGCCGGATGCTACCAAGGCGGCGGGCCGGGCGTGGCCCCCACCCGCCGGGGCGTCAGGCGAGGCGGCGCAGCAGGCCGGCCCCGCTCACCAGCGTGATGCCCAGCAGCACCAGCGCCGCGCCCACCAGGAAGGCGCCGGAGAGCGGCTCGCCGAGCAGCAGGACCCCGAAGGTGACGCCGAAGAGCGGGGTCATGAAGGAGAAGACCGAGAGGCGCGAGGCCAGGTAGCGGGTCAGGAGCCAGAACCAGGCCAGGTAGCTGGCGAAGGAGATCACCACGCCCTGGAAGAGCAGGCTGCCCAGCGCCACGCCGGTGAGGGAGACCTGGCCGGCCTGCCCGGTGAGCGCCGCGGCCGCCAGCAGCAGGGCGAAGCCGCCCACCAGCTGGTACAGCAGGGTCTGGGCCGGCGGGGCGTCGGAGAGGCGCGAGGTGCGGATGACCACCGTGGTGCCGCCCCAGGCGGCGCCGGCCAGCACCGCCAGCAGGTCGCCGGAGAGCGCCGTCAGGGCGTCGCCGCCGCCGGCCCCGGGCGCGGCGCCGCCCGGCGGGACGCCCAGCCCGCCGCCGAAGGCCACCGCGATGCCGGCGAAGGCCACCGCGATGCCGATCCACTGGAGCCGCCCCAGCCGCTCGGCCCGCACCGTCAGGTGGAGCCCCAGCGCCGTGAAGATGGGGGCGGTGTAGAGGAAGACCGCCATGTGCGAGGCCGAGGTGCGCCGCAGCCCCTCGGCCACGAAGAGGAACTCGGCGGCGAAGAGCGCGCCGGCCGCCAGCCCGGGGCCGAGGGTGCCGTCGCGCAGCGAGAGCGGCACGCCGCGGGCGCGGGACCAGAGGAAGACCAGCCCCGCCGAGAGGCCGGAGCGGAGCGCCACCTGCATGATGGGCGCGACGTCCGGCGCCGCCACCTTGATGGCCACCTGCTGCAGCCCCCACAGGGCGCACAGGAGCACCATCAGGCCGAGGGCCGAGGCGTCGATGGGCTGGCGGGTGGACAGGGGGCGGCTCCTCAGGCGAACGGGTCCCGCGGGTCCTCTTCCAGCAGCACCACCGCCAGCGCGGCGTCGCGCCCGGGGCTGTAGCGCAGCAGCTCGGCGTCGGCGCCGCGGACCCTGAGGAAGGTGAGCTGCACCCGCTCGCGCGGCAGGAGCACGTCGTGGGTGAAGACCGCGATCCAGGTGCCGGTGTTGAAGTACCAGCCCGGGCCGGCCGGGAGCGCCAGGGGCTCCACCACCTCCTCGTGGGTGTGGCCGAAGACCACCAGCGGCACGCCCACCAGCGCCGCCACCCTGGCGGCGGCGTCGCGCTGGTGGTGGGGGGGCTCGTCGCGCGGCATGCGCATCGCCGCGGCCACCAGCCCCACCGCGGTCATGGCCGCGAAGAGCAGGTAGAGCAGCAGCGACAGCAGGGCCTTCCACCCCACCCCGGCCTCCAGCGCGCCGATGGCCACCGAGGAGGCCGAGAAGACGCCCAGCGCCAGCACCGCCACCCCGAGGACGCCCACCCCGACCCGCGTCCCCTGGCGCACCATCCCGCTCATGGCCTGCACCGCGTCGGCGCCGGTGGCCTTGAGGGCGTCCACCGCACGCAGCGCCTCCCCCAGGCCTGGGCGGCCGGCCAGCGCCGCCAGCTCGGCCTGGTGGGCCTGCTCCGCCTCCTCCCGCCAGCCGTCCACCGGCATCCGGGCCAGGCGCCGGAGCAGCTGGGCCAGGAAGCGGGCGTGGCTGAAGGTGACCTGCAGGAGCAGGCGCGGCTCGTTGGCCAGCAGCCAGCGGAAGTAGCGGTAGTTGGCGCGGGTGGAGGGGACGATGAAGGTGATGGAGCCGAAGGCGTTGTAGAGGTAGCGCTGGAAGAAGTTGCCCAGCGGCAGGTCGCCCTCGGCCGCCGACTCGGCCGCCTGCCGCGACAGGCCGCGCCGCAGGTGGTAGCGGAAGGCGTTCTCCGGGTCGTACTGGCAGCCGTGCTCGATCCAGACCCGCCCCGGCTCGAACAGGAACCAGGCCTCGAAGCGCAGCCGCTCGGCGGCGCCCGGCGGCGCCCGCAGGGCGCTGAGCCGGGCCTCCACGGCCCGCCGCACCACCGCGCGGACCTCGTCGGTCTGGCTCTCCAGGTCGTGGTTCCCCGGCAGGAGGATCACCTCGTGGCCGGCGGCCAGCACGACGCACAGGCCGTCCAGGAACTGGGGGTGGCCCACCAGGATGTCCGCCGCCATGCCGGCCGCCACCTCGGGGGTGGCCGGCGGCCCGAAGCGCCGCTCGGTGGCGCGGGCGCCGGGGGCCGGGTCCGGCTCGATGCGCAGGAAGTCGAAGACGTCGCCGTTCAGGACCAGCGCGGCGTGGCCCTGCGCGTCGCGGCAGAGCCAGCGGCAGAAGGCCAGGAAGTCGTCGTCGTAGAGGAAGGTCTCGAGGCGGGACCAGCGGCGCGTCTCGGGCCTGCGGCCGCGCCCCAGGTGCAGGTCCGAGACGACGTACAGGTCGCGCGGCGGGGCGGGGGGCACGCCCTCCTTGTAGCAGAGAACGCCGGCCCCTACTCCCGGTCGGGGGGGGCGGGCGGGGTGGCCGCGCGCAGCTGCTCCATGTGGCGGGCCTCGTGCTCGCGCCAGGCCGCGACGCGCTGCCGCAGCCGCTGGCACTTGAGCGGGTGGAGGGGCGCCACGTTGACCTGCTCGTCGGGATCGGCCGCCAGGTCGTAGAGCTCCTCGCGCCCGGCGGTCAGGTTGTAGACGTACTTGAACTGATCCTCGCGCACGCCCAGCAGGTAGTCGTCGTTGGCCGCGTAGAAGTAGGCCCGCGGTGGCCGGCCCGGGTCGAACATGCTGCGGCCGTGCCAGGAGGCGTCGCCGGCCAGGCCGGCCAGGTCGGCCACGGTGGGGTTGAGGTCCACGTGGCTGCCCACGGTGGGCAGGTGGCGGCCCTTCTTGATCAGGCGCGGGCTCCAGACCAGCAGCGGCACCTTGATCCCCTCGTCGTAGAGCCGGAAGCCGTGGCCCCAGGTCTGGTGGGGCGAGCCGAAGGCCTCGCCGTGATCGCCGGTGATGACCACCAGGGTGTCGTCCGCCAGGTTGCGCTCCCGCAGCCCGGCGAAGAGGCGGCCCAGCTGGCGGTCCGCCTCGAGCAGGGTGTTGAGGTAGCGCCCCAGGTCGTAGTCGTCGGGCGGGAGGTCCGCGCCGAAGAAGTCCACCAGGGGCCGGTCGGGGCTGGGGTCGTAGGGGTGGTGGCTCTGGATGGTCCAGGCCATCACGTAGAAGGGCTTGCCCTTGGCCTGGTCGACGAAGCGGAAGAGCGAGTCCACCAGGTGCCGGTCCTCGCCACCCCAGGAGGAGAGCCGCTCGGCGGCGCCCAGGTCGCGGAAGTCCCACAGGACGTCGAAGCCGCGGCCCTCGAGGAAGCCGCGCTGGTTGACGTAGTCGAGGTCGCCGGTGTGCAGGAAGGCGGTGCGGCGCCCCTCGGCCTTGAAGAGCTGGGCCAGCGTCTTCCCGGGCAGGCGGGGGTACTCCACCGTGTACTCGCGCCAGGTCATGTAGGGGAAGACCGAGAGCGTGATGGCCGCCATGGCGTTGGAGGTCAGCCCCACGTGGCTGTAGAAGGCGTCGAAGGCCAGCAGGTGCCGCGACTCGGCCACCAGGTTCGGGGTGGTGCGGTAGCGGCTGCCGTAGGCCTGCAGGTAGCGGGTGCCGGTGCTCTCCAGCACCAGCAGGATGACGTTCGTGGGGGGCTTGCCGGGCAGCGGCCGCCGCGCCTGCCGGGTGCGCGCCGCCGGCAGCTCGAAGTCCTTCAGGTCCTCCGGGCCGTAGGGGACGTCCATGGACTCGGCGTGCTGCCCGGTCAGCTCCTCCAGGCAGGACCCCAGGAAGGCCAGGTGCGGGCTGCGGGCGATGAGGCGGTCGGAGCGGTCGCTCCAGCGCCCCTCGGCGGTGGCCCAGCCGAAGCCCACCAGGCCGAGCAGCCCGGCCGCCAGCGCGACCAGCGCCAGGCGGCCAGGCGCCGCCGGCCAGGGGCGGAGGCGGCGCGCCGCCGCCACGGCCACCAGGTAGGCGGCCGGCGCCAGCAGCACCCCGGCCACCAGCCGCCAGTCGACGAAGGCGTCCAGGGAGGAGCGCATGCTGGCCAGGTCGCCGGCCAGGTAGAGGAGCGGGTAGGTGAGCGGTGAGCGCAGGGAGGCGAAGATCTGGACGCTGGCCACCGCGAAGGCCACGCAGGCGGCGCCCCAGGCCAGCAGCAGCCGGTCGAGGGCGCGGGCCAGGCCGGGGCGCCGGCGCGCCGCCCAGGCGGCCGCCTGGAAGGCGGCGCCGCTCCCCAGGGCGAAGAGCAGGTCCTCGTGGGTGCTGGTGGCCAGGTCGGTGAGGTACTCCCCGACGCGGTCCCAGTCCGCCTCGGGCAGGCCCCACTGCACCACCTTGGGCGCCGCCAGGCCGAGCGCCAGCAGGGCGGTGGGCCAGGCGGCGGAGGGCACCGGCGCGGCGGCGGCCACCAGCGGGGCGGCTGGGGGGGCGGGAGCGGCGGGCGCCTCGGCCCCCGGCGCGGCCGGCGGCGGGAGCTCAGCCGCCACGGCCGGGCTCCGGCGCCACGCCCTGCAGCCCGCGCCACCCCACCAGCCGGATGCCCAGCTCGTCCACCAGCGCCCGGATGGAGGGATCGGTGAGGGTGGCCAGCTCCAGCTCGCGGTCGCGGTGGTACACGAAGCTGGCGGCCTCGTCGTAGTAGCCCGGGTGCACGCACAGCTCGTAGGCGCCCTCGGCCAGCTCCTGGCGGAGCATCCTGGCCAGGAAGGGGACGCCGATCTTGTCGGGCTCCGAGACGCCGTGCTGCCACTGGCCGTAGAAGCCGCCCTTGTAGACCACCGGCGGCTCGTCGCGCAGGTGGACCCCCAGCCGGGCGGCCACCTCCCGGAAGATGGGGCGCGGGGTGTGGCCGCGGTGCACGTGCTGGTGGGAGTCGAGGTGGCTGGGCGGCCCCCCCACCAGGGCCTCGAAGCGCGCCACCTGGCGCAGGAGGTCGGCGCGGCAGGCGGCCGGATCGGTGAACTCGACCAGCCGCTCCTCCTCGTTGGTGAAGTTGACGTGCAGCCCCAGCGAGAGCCCCGGGCGCGCCCGCGCCAGGGCCGCCGCCTCGGCGGCCTGCGGCGCGTCCACCATCAGGCTGGTGGAGGTGACGATGCCCCGGTCGAAGGCCTCGACGACGCCGCGGTTGATGCCGCGGCTGTAGCCGAAGTCGTCGGCGTTGACGATCAGGACCGTCACAGGCCGACGTCCTCCAGGAACTTCCGCGCCACGCGGGTGGCGTCGAGGTGCTCCTCGGCGATGGCGCGGGCGGCCCGGCAGGCCCGGGGGTAGTCGGTCTCGATGACGTCCACCGCGGCCAGCACGTCGTCCATGGTGCGGAAGGCGAAGAGCCCCTCGCCGGTGGGCAGGAACCGCTCGAAGCCGGTGGACTGGGCCACCACCGGCTTGCCGGTGGCCAGGTAGCAGGCGTCCCGCTCGGAGAACCAGCCGCTCTGCAGGCGCACGTTCTGGTCCTTGGCCACCGTCCACTCGGCGCGCGAGCCGCGGAAGAAGGCCTGGTAGCCGAAGGGGTCGAGCGACATCTGGAGCGGCGAGGTGAGCCGCCAGCCGTGGCCCTCCAGCAGGCGCCGGTCGGCCTGGTCGTCGATGTTGAGGCACAGCTCGAAGCTGGCCCGGCCGGCGCGCCGCGGCAGGTCCACGAACTTGAGGAACTCGTGGTGCTTGCTCCAGTGGTAGGTCTCGCCGTTCCAGACCGCGTCGTGCCCCTGCTGGCGCCAGTTGCCGACGGTGGTGTAGTGCGGCGCGGCGGCGTCGAAGGCCGCCGGCCAGAGGCCCAGGTCGATGGGCTGGCGGGTGGTCAGGTAGCGGAAGGGGCCGGTCAGCGGCACCCCGCACCCCGGCCGCCCGTAGTTCTCGCCGTAGGTGACGATGGTGTCGTGGGCCGAGAGCACCTCGAAGGTCTTCTGCTTCCCGACCGCCAGCTCGAGCTGGTTGCCCACCGGATCGGTCTCGACGTAGACGCGGCGCGGGGCCAGCCGGTGGTCGTCGTTGAGCACGGTGGCGCCGCAGACGTTGAGGATGGCGTCGCAGCTGCGGTACAGGTCGAGGAGCCCGGCGCGCGACAGCCCGTGGCAGGCGTCGGCGCCCTGCCAGAGGGCCCGGTAGGCCCACCGGTCGCCCAGGCCGACCCGGGCCAGCACCCGGCCCAGGTACTCCACCGCGTAGGCCGGGTCGCCGCTGATGGCGTTGGCGCGCGGGTCGTAGGGCCAGGTGGCGTCGTCCTCGACGTACCAGACCTCGTGCCCCAGGCTGGCCAGGCCGCGCAGCCAGTTGAGGTACAGCCAGGTCTGGCCGCCGAAGGGGCAGCGGCCCATCATCCCCAGCACCACCAGCTTGAGCCTGCGCGTCGGGGGCATCGGTCAGTCCCAGGTGGCGGGGATGGCGTCTTCGGCGACGGTGCGGGTGAGCGCGTGGCGCTGCCAGAGCCGGGCGTAGTCGCCGCCGCGGGCCAGCAGCTCGTCGTGGCTGCCCACCTCGACGATGCGTCCGCGCTCCAGCACCACGATGCGATCGGCCAGGCGGGCGGTGCTGAGGCGGTGGGCGATGATCAGCGCGGTCTTGCCCTTCAGGAGCGCCTCCACGTTGCGCCACACCAGCTCCTCGGTGGCCAGGTCCAGCGAGCTGGTGGGCTCGTCGAGCAGCACGATGGGGGTGTCGCGCAGCAGGGCGCGGGCCAGCGCCAGCCGCTGCCGCTGCCCGCCGGAGAGGGTCTGCCCCTCCTCGCCGAGCACCGTGTCGTAGCCCTGCGGGAGCTCGCGGATGAAGCCGTCGGCCTCGGCCCGGCGGGCCGCCTCCTGGATGCGCTCCCGGCTCACCGTGGCGTCGCCGAAGCCGATGTTGTCGGCCACCGAGGAGTGGAACAGCACCGGCTCCTGCAGCATGAGCGTCACCTGCTGGCGCAGCGAGCGCAGCGTCACCTCGCGCAGGTCGTGGCCGTCCAGGAGCACCCGCCCCCGCTGCGGGTCGAAGAAGCGCAGCAGCAGCCCGGCCAGGGTGCTCTTGCCGGCGCCGGTGCGCCCCACCAGCGCGATGCGCTCGCCGGGGCGGACCCGCAGGCTGACCCGGTCCAGCACCACCGCGTCGCCGTAGCCGAAGGTGACGTCCTCCAGCGTGAGCTCGCCCCGCAGCGGCGGCAGCGGCCGGGCCCCGGGCGCGTCGGCCACGTCGGGCTCGAGGTCCAGGACCTGGAAGACCCGGTCCAGCCCGGCCCGCGACGCCGCCAGCTCCGCCAGGTTGTGGCTGATGGACTGGATGGGCTGGTACATGTCGCGCAGGTAGGAGAGGAAGATGGTCAGGCTGCCGATGGTGAGGGCGCCGTCCAGCACGTGGCGGGCGCCCAGCCAGACCAGGCCGGCCGTGCCCAGCGCCAGCAGGGTCTCCACCGCCAGGGCGAAGAAGCTCTCGGAGCTGTAGAGCCGGAGCGAGAGCGCCAGGCTGCGCTCGCTGCCGCGCCGGAACTCGTCCACCGCCGCCTGCTCGCGGCCGTAGGCCTGCACCAGCTTGACGGCGCCGATGGTGCTGCCGGCCCGGCTGTAGAGCTCGCTCTCGGCCTGGCGCGCCGCCGCGGCGTGGCCGTGGATGCGCCCGGAGAGGTGCCTGATGGCCAGGTAGAGCGGCGGCACCACCAGCAGCGAGACCACCGCCAGCTGCCAGTCGAAGCTCAGCATCACCCAGAACATCAGCCCCAGGGTGGCGGCGGCGCTGACCAGCGGCAGCAGGCCGTTCATCACCATGGACTGGATGCAGAAGGTGTCCGACATGACCCGGAAGAGCAGGTCGCCGGACTGCTGCTGGTAGTGGAAGCGCAGCGAGAGCTTCTGCAGGTGGGCGTAGAGGTCGGTGCGGAGGTCGTTCACCATCCGCTGCCCGATGTCGATGGTGAGGTAGTTGGCCGCCAGGGTGAGGGCGCCGCGCCCGGCCGAGACCAGCACGATGGCGAGGGCGGCCAGCGCCAGGAGCGCCCCCGGCTCCAGCCCGCCCACCAGCGGCGCCAGGCGCGGGCCGGGCGGCCGGCCCGAGAGCACCACGTCCAGCACCAGGGCCAGCGGCAGCGGCTTGACCAGGTCGAGCAGGATGCCCAGGCCGGTCAGGGCCAGGCCGCCGGCGAAGCGCAGGCGGTGCGGGCGCAGGTAGCCGAGGACGCGCCGGACGGTGGGGCGTGGGGAGGGCACGGGGCGGGCCGTCAAGGCAGGGTGGCGCCGGCGGCGACCGGGGCGGCGCCCTCCGGCCGCCGCAGCGCGCCGGGCGCGCCCACCACCGACATCCCCAGGGCCTCGGCCACCGAGAGCACGCTGGCCATGGCGACGCGCCGCAGCCGCCGCGACGAGGAGATCACCACGGCGACCACCATGGTGGCGGGCGCGGCCATGACCACCTCCCAGGCCGGCTCCCACAGCCAGACGAAGAGCATCAGGTAGGAGGTGGCGGCCAGGATGGCGTAGAGGGAGGGGGTGGCGCGCAGCCGGGCGCGCACCCGGGTGAGGCGGCGGCCGCCGCCGTGCTCCTCGGTGACCGTGGTCAGCTCCACGTTGCTCCAGCGGTCGCCGCGGATGGTGAGGTCGAAGGGCTCCCAGCCGGAGTCGGCGCGCAGCATGGCGCCCTGGGCGCGGGCCTGGGCCACCAGCCGCTCCAGCAGCTGGTCGCGCCCCTGGCCGTCCTCGCTCCACAGCGCCAGCTCGCGCCGGCCCAGCAGGCCGCCGGCCCGCTCCTCCCACCGGCGCGACAGGGCGTGCAGCGGCTCGGAGACGTGGCGGGTGCGGAAGCGCGCCTGGTAGCGGGCGTAGCCGCGCGCCACCGGCTGCAGCACGTGCATGGCCGCGATGAGCAGCCGCGACCACCAGCGGCGCTGGTGCACCGGCGGGGTGGCCTGCCCGGCCACCAGCCAGGCCACCGCCAGCGTGGCCAGCACCATGGTGGCCGGCAGGAAGACCAGCGGGTTGCCCAGGTTGGACCAGACCGTCCAGGCGCCGTGCGAGAGCCACAGGCTGGGCTCGGCCACCACCGCCAGGCCCAGGATGAGCGCGATGGCCACCCACCACTCGATGGAGGTGGCCAGCAGCGGCCACCAGACCTGCGGGGCGCTGTAGATGGTCTGGAAGAGGCCGGTGGCGAAGGGGCCGAAGTGGATGACCGGCCTGCCCAGCTTCACCCCCACGCCGGCGCGGGTGTAGATGCGGCCGCGCCAGGAGAGGTTGGCCTGGAACCCCTGGAACTTCTCGGGGTGGTTGCGCTTCAGCAGGGCCTCGGCCTCGCCGTAGCCGCGCTGCTGCTTCAGGTAGGCCTTCACGGTGGCGCGCCGGTGGTGCCACACCATGGCGGCCGGACTGTAGACGATGGTGTCGCCCTCGGCCTGCAGGCGCCAGCAGACGTCCACGTCGTCGCCGGCCTTGGTGTAGAGCGGGTCGAAGCCGCCGATGGCCTGGAGGCGGTCCCGCCAGAAGGCCATGTTGCAGCCGGGGATGTGCTCGGCCACGTGGTCGTCGATGAGGATGTGGGCCGGCGAGCCGGGGCTGGCCGAGACGCAGGCGGCCACCGGGCCGTCCTTGGTGGGCAGGAAGTTGGGCCCGCCCACCGCCGAGGCGTCGTGCTGCAGCAGCTCGGCCACCAGGAAGTAGAGCCAGTCCTCGTCGGCGAAGCAGTCGTCGTCGGTGTAGACGACCAGCTCCCCCCGGGCCAGGCCGAGCCCGGTGTTGCGGGCCGCCGAGAGGCCGCGGTTGGGCTGGTGGTGGTAGCGGGCAAAGGGGTAGCGGGCCGCGATCTGGGGCACCGCGTCGGTGGACCCGTCGTCCACCAGGATGACCTCGTAGTCGGGGTACACCAGCCGCTCCAGCGAGCGCAGGCAGCCGTCCAGGGTCTTCGACCCGTTGTAGCTGCAGACCACCACCGAGACCCTGGGGGTGCGCGGCAGCGGCGGCAGGGGGCTGGGGGCGCGGAAGGTCCGGGCCACCCGCGCGAACGCCGGCTTGGGGCGGCGCTCGCGGTCGGTCAGGCCGAAGGCCCAGTCGGTGATGGGGTGGCCGCCGGTGTGCCAGTCGTCGGTGAAGGAGAAGACGCAGCTGCCGGCCAGGCCGGCCCGGAAGACCTCCTCGAGGTGCATCCCCACCAGCGCCGCCTGCTCCTCCACCCCGTTGCGGATGGAGTCGATGCCGTACTCGCCGAGCAGCAGGGGCTTCTCGTCCACCTGGTTCTGCAGCCGGCCCAGGTAGGAGCGGAACCTCTCCCGGGCGTGCAGGTAGACGTTCATGGTGTAGAAGTCGACGGCCCGCGGCTGCAGGTACTCGGTGGGCGGGTAGCTGGCGAAGGTGAAGAGGGCCTGCGGGTCCTCGGCCCGGCCGATCTCCACCAGCTCGTCGATGAAGCGCTCCACCCGGTCGTGCCCCGACCAGCGGGCCACGTCGGTGGGGATCTCGTTGACCACGCTGTAGGCCAGCACCGCCGGGTGGCCGCGCAGCGCTCGCACCGTCTCCCGCACCGCGGCCCGGCCGGTCTCCTGGTCGGCCGGGTCGTCGATGAAGCAGCGGTGCTTCGACCAGGGGATGTCCACCAGCACCTTCAGGCCGTGGGCCTGGGCCCGGTCGAGCACCGCCGGGGTGGGGGCGTGGTAGAGGCGCAGCGTGTTGGCGCCGAGCTCCCGGATCTGGCGGAGGTCGCGCTCCAGCTGGTCCGGCTCGGGCAGGAAGAGCCCCTGCGAGTTCCCGGCGAAGGGGCCGTAGGTGACGCCCTTGACCCAGAACTTCTCGTCGCCGAGGCGGAGGAACTTCCCATCGACCCAGACCCTGGGCGGGAGGGGGGCGGGGGCCGGCGCGGCGGCGGCTGGGGCGGAGGCCTGTGGCATCAAGGCGAGCCGCCTTCCTGGCGGCCGGTGCTGGGCGGTGCAGCTCGTGGTGTGAGTCCGGGGAAACCCGCCGGGGTATAGCACACCGCCATGCCCAGCAGACGGGCAGGCCGGGGCCGGAATTCACCCGTTCAGGTCGTGGCCCCGAGCCTCCGCAGGTACGGCAGCCCGTCCATGCGCTCCACCTCGAAGTAGCCGTGCTGCGCGCCCCACTCGGCCCACGGGAGCAGCTCCCCGCGCACCCACACGACCGAGCGTCCGGGCGGGACCAGCAGGCGCCGCTGGGCGCGGCACCAGGCGCCTCGCGCCAGGGGGTTCCACGCCCCGCCGAGGAGCTGGCGCCCAACCGAGGCAAGGACTTCCTTGAAGGTCATGGGCGCTGCTCCTCGGGGGGTGGTGCGGCGTCGCCGTCGGGGGCCGGCGGGCGGGTCGCGTCGGCGGCCTCCTCCAGCTCCTCGGCGCAGGAGACCAGGGCCTGGGCCATCAGGCGGCGGCGCCAGCGGTTCCACCAGTGGGCCTCCTCGACCAGGCGGAGCGCGGCGTGCCGCGCCAGGCACGCCGAGGTACGCGCCCCGGCGTCCTGCCCTGCGCTGAAGCTGGCGCTGTCATAGGCGATCACGGCGTCACCTCGCGGAGCGCCTCGACGGGGCGTAGAGCCCCGGGACGATCCCGTGAGGCTACTGTAACGCCGGGTGAAGGGGGCCGCCCCGGGCATTGGGAGGCCGGACGCTCGGCGCGCGTGCGCCGGTGCGCAGCCGGATCGGCCGGGCCTCAGCGGCGCGCTGGTCCGGCGGGCCCAAACGCCCGCGCACGATTCGCGGCCACCCCGTTCGCCCCGAGCGTCGCTTCGCCCTGGCGAGGCGACGTCGGGAGGCGCCCCGTGGCCGCAGGGCGTGCCTCGACTTCGCGCCTGCAGGGCAGGCGCTCTGCTCGGCACGAACGGTGTTTCCCAACCGCCCTCGCCCGACTAGCGTCCAGGTCGCCGGTCTGGCTGGAGCGGCTGGGGCGGGGGCCCGGCGGGCTGCCAGGCGCCCGCCTCGGTGGCGGCCGGCACCTCGCGGAGGCGGCCGCTCTTCACGTCGTAGATGAAGCCCGAGATGGCGACGTCGCTCGGTACCAGGGGGTGGGTGCGGAGCCGCCGCACGTCCCGCACCAGGCTGGCCTCCTGGTCGTCGATGGTGAGCCAGTCGATGAACTCGCCTTCGGTGGAGCCCGGGCCGCGCCCCACGTCGCGCCAGCCGCGGCCGTCGAAGACGGCGGTGTCCAGGCTGCGCCCAGGAGCTCGCGCATCACCTGGTCGGTGAAGGTCTCCATGCCGCAGTTGGTGTGGTGGACCACCAGCCACTCGGTGGTCCCCAGCAGCTTGTGGGAGATGACCAGCGAGCGGATGGCGTCGTCGGTGACCCGGCCGCCGGCGTTGCGGATGACGTGGGCGTCCCCCTCGCGCAGCCCGCCGTACTTGGCCGGATCGAGCCGGGCGTCCATGCAGGTCAGGATGGCGAAGTGGCGGGCCGGCGGCATCGCCAAGGTGTCCAGATCTCCGAAGCGCTTCACGTACTCCTCGTTGGCCTGCAGGACCTGCTGCCGTGCGGTCGCCATGTCCGGACCTCCTTCGGATGGGTGTGGACGGGGTGCCGGGAGCCCTACCGGCACCGTCCGCGCCTGTCCGGTGCCAGGAGGGCGCCAACGGACCCTTGCGGCCTGTCCGAGCCCACCTGGTCGGGCGGTGCCTGGGGTTCGCGGCTGCAGGCGGTGGCCCTCGAGAGGCCGAGCCGGGTCTCGAGCGGGCCTCCGGCGGATCGCTCACTGGCACCCGCTGTCCCCCTCGCTGAGCCGGAACTCGCGCCAGAGGACGTCGGCCGACACGTAGGCCGCGCCGCCGGCGGTCAGCACGAAGCTGCCCCCCTCCAGGTCGCAGGCGCCGGTCTCGATCACCAGGGGCTGCCCATCCAGCGAGGCCCGCAGCCAGCAGCGCGACCGGGAGCCCTCGATGCGGAGGGTCCGCCAACGTCCGGTGAAGGGGGCCGGCAGCGTGCCCTTGGCGCTGACCATCCGCGTGTTCACGCCGTCGGGGATCCCCCATTCGAAGCGGGGAGGGTTCCCGGGGGCCTGGAGGAGCACGATGCCGCGGCCGTGGACCACGTCGCTGGAGGTGTGGTCGATGGGGCCGGCGGGATCACCGTAGGCGTGGAGGGTGACCGTGACCGCGTGGTCGGTGACGGGCGCCGCCAGGAACGAGGCCTCCACGGCGAACACGTCGGGCCGTCTCTGCCCCGCCGGCAGGATCAGCTGATTCCAGTCCGACGCCTGGCGCCACGCGCCGCGCCCGTCCCGGGTTGCGAGCCCCTGCTCCTTGAACTCCCCGTTGCGCCAGCGCGCGCCGGGGACCGGCGTGTCGAAGTCCACCCGGTGCACCTGCTTCCAGGTGCAGGGCAGCAGCGCCGACGAGGCGGCCAGGACCAGCGGGGCCACCGTGGCCGCGGCGGCCTCGGCGGGCGGGCCGCCTCCACGCAGCCAGAGCGCGGCCGGCAGCCCGATCAGCGCCGCGGCGGCGAGGCCGGCAGCCACGCCAGCGGTGACCCAGCGCACGCGGGGGGCCGGCCGGACGCGGACGCGGCTCGGGCCGGAGGTGGAGCGGGGGAGCGCCTCCTGGATCTCCTGCAGCGCCTCCAGCACCACCGCCGCGTCCCTCGGCCGCTCGGTGGGCGCGCGGGCCAGCATGGCCTCGACCAGCGCGCCGAGGGCAGGGGCCTCCGCGACCTCGATCCCGCGCGACGCGGAGCGGGCCCGGCCGGCCGCGTCCGCCTCCTGCGGGGCCACGCCGGCGAGCATCCGGTAGAGCAGGACGCCGAGCGCGTAGACGTCGGTCCGCTCGTCCTCCGGCGCCGCCTCGGCCTGCTCGGGGGCCATGTAGGCCGGGGTTCCGCCCTCCAGCTTCCTGCGGCCGAGGGCCGCGGCCATGCCGAGGTCGAGCAGCTTCACCTGGCCGTCATCGCAGAGCTGGACGTTGCCCGGGGTGAGGTCGCGGTGGACCACGCCGTGGGCGTGGGCGTGGGCCAGGCCGCGGGCCAGCGCGACGGCGACGCGCAGGGCCTCGCGGAGCGGAAGGCGGCCCTCGGCGAGCCGCTTGGAGAGCGTGGCGCCGGTGAGGAACTCCTGCACCAGGTGGACGCCGTGCTCGCCGCGCCCCACGTCGAGGACGGTGACGATGTTGGGGTGTGAGAGGCGAGCGGCCACCTCGGCCTCGGCCAGCAGCCGCCTTTCGCGGGAGGCCTCGCCGCGAACCCGCAGGGCCTTGAAGGCCACGGTGCGGCCGAGCTCGCGGTCGCGGGCCTCCCAGACCACCCCGAAGCCGCCGCGGCCGACCTCGCGGAGGAGCTCGTAGCGCCCGATGACGGTGCCGCTGCGCAGGCCGTCGGTCCAGGCGGCGCCCCGCGCTGGGTCCGGCGCGCCGCGCACCACGTCCTCGATGAGGCGGGTCAGGGTGCCTGGGGCGCCGGGCGGCTCCCCGCCGGGGCGGCGCTCGTCAGCCACGCCTGCTCACGACCCCACCCGCGGCGCCACCTGGTAGAGCAGCAGGTAGACCAGCACCCCGGTCACCGACACGTAGACCCAGATCGGGAAGGTGATCCGGGCCAGGCGGCGGTGATCGGCGAAGCGCCCACGCAGGCCCAGGAAGAGCGCCCGCAGGGCCATGGGGGCGACCGCGGCGGCCAGCACGGTGTGCGAGAGCAGGATCGCGAGGTAGAGCCACCTGAGCGGCCCCTCGCCGGGGAAGCGGTGGGTGCCGGTGAGCGCCACCCGGGTGAGGTAGCTCACCAGGAAGACCGCCGACACCGCCACCGCGCCCACCATGAGGCGGCGGTGGCGCTCCCGGTCCCCGGCGCGGATGGCGCGGAAGCCCTTCACCAGCAGCACGCCGGCCAGGGCGTTGAGCGCCGCGTTCCAGGCCGGCAGCCACTCCGCCACGCTCACGGCCGGGCCCCGGCGATCAGCGCCACCATGAGGACCGAGAGGTAGAGGAGGGTGCCCAGGAAGACCTGGCGGGCCCAGCGGGGCGACTCGCCGCGCGCCCCCAGCCCTGCCACCGCGAAGGCGGTGAAGGCCAGCGAGGCGCCCACCGCCACGAAGCCGTAGCCCCAGCTGGCCAGGTCGAGCGCCACCGGCAGCAGGGCCGCCGGCAGGAGCAGCAGGCTGGTGCCGGCGATCCAGCGGCGCGTCACCACGTCGCCGTGCACCAGCGAGAAGACCTTCATGCCGCCGCGCGCGTAGTCCTCCTTCAGGTAGAGCGAGATGGCCAGGAAGTGCGGCAGCTGCCAGGCGAAGAGCAGGGCGAAGAGGGCCAGGCCGCCGGGGTCGAGCCGGCCGGTCACGGCGGTCCAGCCCATGAGCGGCGGGATGGCGCCGGGCACCGCCCCCACGAAGAGGGCCAGCGAGCTGCGCCGCTTGAGCGGCGTGTAGATGGCCACGTAGGAGATCAGCGCCAGCAGCGCCAGGAAGGCGGTGAGCCGGCCCACCGTCAGCGCCAGCACCGGCAGGGCGAAGACCGGCACCAGCAGGCCGAGCGCCAGCGCCACCACCGGGTCGAGCCGGCCGGCCGGGAGCGGCCGGTCGCGGGTGCGCCGCATCAGCGCGTCGGTCTCGCGCTCCAGGTAGCAGTTGAGCGAGTTGGCCGCGCCCACCACCGCGGCCGTGCAGAGCACCGCCAGGATGGCCCGCGCCGGCGCGATGGTGCCCGGGGCCAGCCACAGGCCCCCGGCGGTGGTGAAGATGACCAGGCCGGAGAGGCGCGGCTTGGCCAGCAGCAGCACCTCGCGCACGAAGGCCAGCGCGGTGGCCGGGGGGCGCAGCGTGACGGCCTCGACGGCCGGGGCGGGAGCTGGGGGAGTGGTCATGGGTCAGCCCGGGGCGGCGGCCAGGTCGAGCGGCCGGCCGTGCGGGCCGGCCTCGGCGCGGGCGCCGCGCGGCCCGAGCTGGAGGAAGAGGACCAGCAGGGTGGCCAGCAGCGCCGCGCCGGTGGCCAGGTGGAGCGAGACCACCACCAGCGAGACGTAGCTCGCCACGGTGAGGAGCCCCAGCCCCACCTGCACCACCACCAGCAGCGGCGCGGCCAGCGCCAGCCGGCGGCGCAGGGCAGGTCCGCCGGCCGAGGCGCGCCAGGCCGCCAGGCCGGCCGCCACCACCAGCGCCGCCACCAGGTAGCCGCCGAGCCGGTGGAGCATGTGGACCTGCGCCGGCCCCCAGGCCGGCCAGAGCCGGCCCTCGCACAGGCCCAGGTCGGTGCCGCAGGCCAGCGCCGAGCCGGTGTGGCGCACCAGCGCCCCCAGGACGATCTGGAGGTAGACCGCGGCCGTGGCCAGGCCGGCCAGGGCGCGGGGCAGGGCGGGGGCGCGGGGCGCCTCGGGGCGGAGCCGGTGGGCCAGCAGGATGACCAGGCCGAAGAAGGCCATCGAGGTGGCCAGGTGGCTGGCCGAGACCACCAGCGGGAGCCTGTAGATGACGGTGAGCGCGCCCAGCGAGGCCTGCACCCCCACCAGCGCCACCGCCGAGAGCGCCATGGCCCGGAGCGAGCGCTCCCGCCGCTCCCGGAAGACCAGCACGCAGAGCGCCACGGTGAGGAAGGAGACGCTCAGCGCCGCCAGCCGGTGGCCGTGCTCGTAGAGGATGCCCCCCTGCATGGGCGGGAAGAACTGCCCGTTGCAGAGCGGCCAGTCGGGGCAGGCCAGCGAGGAGCCGGTGGGGTGGACCATGCCCCCGATGACCAGGAGGACGAAGGTGGCGATGGCGGTGGCGACAGCGAAGCGGTGCTCGCGCATGTTCGGCGCACGATATAGGTATGGACCCGCAGGGGGTCAACGGCCGTTCCCGGGCTCCAAGCGGGTCCTTCCGCTGCCGCCCACTCCGCCGCCACCCCGGCGCCACGTCCTCCCGGAGTCGTCATGACCCGCCACCCCGCCCAGCCGCCGCGCTCCACCACCCCCGCGCCGCCCCGCCTGGCCGGACAGGCCGTCCTGGCCCTGCTGGCCCTGCTGTCCCTGGCCCCCCGGTCCGCCGGCGCCGCCGAGGTGACCGGCCGGGTGGTCTTCACCGGCACGCCGCCCGCCGCCGGCGCCACCCTGCCCACCGACAAGGACCGCGAGACCTGCGGGCCGGCCGTGCCGGACGAGGTGGTGCTGGTCTCCGAGGGCGGCCTGGAGAACGTGGTGGTCCGGGTCGAGGTGCCGGGCCAGGCGGCCCTGCCGCGCACGCTCACGCTGGACCAGCGCCGCTGCCGCTACCTGCCGCGGGTGCAGGCGGCCGCCCCCGGCTCGACCCTGGAGCTGCGCAACGGCGACCCCGTGCTCCACAACGTGCACGGCTACGCCGGCGTGGCCACCGCCTTCAACGTGCCCATGCCGTTCCAGGACGGGAAGGCGCCGCGCCGGCTGGCGCGCCCGGGCGTCATCCGGGTGGGCTGCGACGTCCACTCGTGGATGTCGGCGGCGGTGGTGGTGACCGAGACGCCCTTCGTGGCGGTGACCGGCCGGGGCGGCGCGTTCACGCTGCCGGGGGTGCCGGCAGGGAGCTGGCAGGCGGTGGCGTGGCACGAGCGCTTCGGGGAGAAGCGCCTGGTCATCGAGGTGCCGGCCGGCGGCGCGGCCACCCTCGGGTTCAGCTACCCCTGAGGACTAGGCGTCGTCCTCCGCCTCGTCCTCGTCGTCCTCGTCGAGCTCCTCGTCGAGCTCCTCGACGGCCTCCAGCTCGTCCACCACCGGCTCGACCACCTTGGCGGCGGCGCGCGAGCGCTTCTCCGACGGAGGGGCCTTGAGGGCGGGGCTCTCGCGCTGGTCGGCCCCGCACTTCGGGCAGACCGGAACGGGCTTCTTCATATCGTAGAACTTGGTCCCGCACTTGAAACAGGCGTGCTTGGAGCCGAGGTCCTTCACAGGCATGATTCCCCCCTCCCGTTCGCCGGAGAGAGGCGCGTTTAGCGTAGGGGGGCGGGCGCGTCAAAGGAAAAGAAAGATGCAGGAAGTCGAGAGGCTGGAGCGTCGCATCACCCGGGCCGCCGCGCAGGCCATCGCCGACTTCGGGCTGGTCGAGGCGGGCGACCGCATCCTGGTCGGCTGCTCCGGCGGGAAGGACAGCTACACCCTGCTGCACGTCCTGATGCGGCTGCAGGCGCGGGCCCCCATCCGCTTCGACCTGGTGGCGGTCAACCTGGACCAGGGGCAGCCGGGCTACCCGGCCGGCGTGGTCGAGGGCCACTTCCAGCGGGTGCGCGTCCCCTACCGGATGGTGAGCCGCCCGCTCTGGAGCGAGGTGCAGCGGCTGGTGAGGCCCGGCAAGACCCCCTGCTCCATCTGCGCCCGGCTGCGGCGCGGGGTCCTCTACAACGTGGCGGTGGAGGAGGGCTGCACCAAGATCGCGCTGGGCCACCACCGCGACGACTTCGTGGAGACCCTGCTGCTCAACGCGCTCTACGCCGGCTCGCTCAAGGCCATGCCGGCGCTGCTCCGCTCCGCCGACGGGCGCAACACCGTCATCCGGCCGCTGGTCTACGCCGCCGAGGAGGACATCGCCGCCTTCGCCGCCCTGAAGGGCTTCCCCATCGTGCCCTGCGACGTGTGCGGGGCGCAGCCGCAGCTGCGGCGCCGGCGGGTCAAGGCGCTCCTGGCCGAGCTCTCGGCCGAGCACGCCGCGGTGAAGGGCAACCTCCTGAACGCCCTCGGCAAGGTGATGCCGGCCTACCTGCTCGACCGCGGGCTGGCGGCCCAGGTGGCGGCCGGGACGGGGCTGGATCCGTGGATCGACTCGGGTGAGGAGGAGGAGGGTGCGACGGATGGCCGTGTCTCCTTGCCTTCGAACCCCCCGCTCCGTAAGCTCGCCGGCCCGTGAACTTCACCTGCGACCAGTGTCACAAGCTCTACTCCATCGCCGATGAGAAGGTCGCTGGCCGCAGCTTCAAGGTGACCTGCCGGCAGTGCGGCCACGTCATCCAGGTGAAGGCGGCCTCCCCGGCCTCCCCGGCGGCCCCGGCGTCGGCCGCGGCCCCGACGGCGCCGGCTCCAGCGGCGCCGGCCCCAGCGGCGCCTCCGGTGGCTCAGGCCGCTCCGGTGGCCCGCCCCGCCGCCTGGCCGCCGCCGCCGCCATCCGCGGCCCGTCCGGCCGCCCCGGCGCCTGCGGCTCCGGCGCCGCCTGCTCCGAAGGTGGTCGCTCCGCCTCCGCCCGCAGCGCCGCCCCGCTCGTTCCCGGCGCCGCGGGCCGCGGCGGCGCCCCCGGCCCCGGCCTCGACCCCGACCTCGACCCCGACCCCGACCTCGACCTCGACCTCGGCCCCGGCCCCGGCCCCGACCTCGACCCCGACCCCGACCCCGGCCCCGGCCCCGGCCCCGGCCTCGGCCCCGGCCTCGGCCCCCGACCCCGACCCCCTGGCCGGCCTCGACGACGGCCTCCCCCCCGCGCCGCTCATGCCGCCGCTCGAGGCGTCCCCGGCAGCGGCGCCACGCACCGTCACGGTGGCCTCCGAGTTCGACGGCCCGCGCATCGAGAGCACCGACCAGCACCACCTCTTCTACGAGTCCGACCCGACCCACCGGCCGCGCGTCACGGCCGAGTGGCTCCTGCAGAACAAGAAGCGGCACCCCATCCTCTACGTCTGGATGGTCGGCGCGCTCGGCCTGCTGGTGGCGGGCGGGCTGGCCTTCTCGGTCTGGCGGGTGCAGCAGGCCCGCCGGTGGCCGCCGGACGCCTCGACCAGGTCCCGCTACCAGGAGGCCCCGCCGCCGCAGACCATGGTGATGCCGGCCGAGAAGGTGCGCGGCGCGGCGCCGGCGCCCGAGCCGCTCCCGGTGGAGCTGCCGCCCGAGGCGCCGCTGGAGCAGAAGGGCGCCCAGGGCCCGCCGCGCGGCGTGGGCGGCGAGGCCGGCTTCGAGTCGGTGGGCGGCGGGGGTGGCAGCGGCGACCTGCGCGAGCGGCTGCGCCAGCAGAACCTCACCATCGGCAAGAAGGACAAGCGGCTGCTCGACCTGCTGGAGAAGAAGGGCGACGCGGCCCCGGCCCCCGGCGCGGCGGTGGCGCGCACCGAGCTCGACTCCGGCCGCGCGGCGCTCGACGAGGTGGCGGTGCGCCAGACCATGGCCGCCAACGCCAACGCCTACGGCGCCTGCGTCACCAAGGCGGTCAAGGACAGCCCCGGGCTCAGGGTGGACGGCCGGCGTGCCACCCTCATGCTCACCATCAAGCCCTCCGGCGTGGTCCAGTCGGCCTGGATCGCCGAGGCCGAGCTCGACAAGAGCCCGCTCGGCAAGTGCCTGGTGCGCGCGGCCCGGCGCATGATCTTCCCCGCCTTCTCGGGAGACCCGGTGGACGTCTCGGTGCCGCTGGCGCTGAGCACCGCCCTCTAGCCCATGGCCCCCGTCCCGCCCGAAGGGGTGCGCAGCCCGCGCGACCTGGCCCCGTACGTCGATCACACCGTGCTGGCCCCGCAGGCCACCCTGGCGCAGGTGCAGGCGGCCTGCGACGAGGCGCGGACCCACCACTTCGCCGCGGTCTGCGTGCGGGCCGCCTTCGCCGCCGAGGTGCGCCAGCGGCTGCGCGGCTCGGCGGTGCGCACGGCGGTGGTCGTCGACTTCCCGCTCGGGGCCGGCACCACCGCGGCGCGGGTGGCCGAGGCGGCGGCGGCGGTGGCGCTGGGCGCCGACGAGCTCGACCTGGTGGTGGCGCTGCCGCTGGTGCTGGCGGGCCAGTGGGCCGCCGTGCTCGACGACCTCAGCGCGGTGGTGCGGGCGGTGCGCGTGCCGGTCAAGGTGATCCTCGAGACGGCGGCGCTCGACCGCCACCAGGTGGTGGCCGCGGCGGCGGTGGTGCGGGCCTCCGGCGCCGCCTACGTGAAGACCTCCACCGGCTTCGGCCCGGGGGGCGCCACCCCCGAGGTGGTGGCGCTGCTCCGGCAGGTGGTGGGCGACCAGGTGGGCGTGAAGGCCTCCGGCGGCATCCGCACCGCCTCCCAGGTGCTGGCCCTGCTGCGCGCCGGCGCCAGCCGCATCGGCGCGTCGGGGTCGGTGGGCATCGTCACCGGCGGCTTCTGAGACCGGCCGCCCGGCCGCCCGCCGCCCGCCCGGCCCCGCGCCGACCCGCGCCGCCCAGGCCGGCCGGCGCGCCGCCCGGGCCGGGCCGAAACGGGACATCCGGGTCGCTGACCGGCGCGCCCTCCCCGGCTACATTGCCCGGGTGAAGCGCCGCGCCCTCATCCTCGTCGCCGACAGCGCCGGCTGCGGTGCCCTGCCCGACGCCGCCGAGTACGGCGACGAGGGGTCGGACACCATCGGCAACGTCAGCCGCGCGGTGGGCGGCCTGTCGCTGCCGGTCCTGGGCGCCATGGGGCTCGGGCACCTGACCGAGGTGGCCGGCGTGCCGCCCACCGACCGGCCGCGCGCCTACTTCGGCAAGATGGCCGAGCGCTCCCATGGCAAGGACACCATCACCGGCCACTGGGAGATGATGGGGGTGGTGCTGGCCGAGGGGCTGCGCACCTTCCCGCGCGCCTTCCCGCCCGAGCTGGTGGAGGCCTTCGTGGCGGCCACCGGGGTGCCCGGGGTGCTGGGCAACGAGGTGGCCAGCGGCACCGAGATCGTGGCCCGGCTGGGCGCCGAGCACCAGCGCACCGGGCGGCCCATCGTCTACACCTCGGCCGACTCGGTCTTCCAGATCGCCGCTCACGAGGAGACGGTGCCGCTCGAGACCCTCTACGCCTGGTGCCGCCTCACCC